>JAYVRN010000581.1:0-15502 GCA_043776275.1 Myxococcales bacterium
CGCGTCGTCGTACGCGTAGAACGCGATCGCGCCGGACTTGATCAGCACCACGCCGCCCGCGACGAGCACGTGCATCGAGCGGCCGGCCTCGGGGCCGAGACGGCGCCATGTGGCCTCGAGCGTATAGGGCAGGGCCACCGGCTCGGACGTGATCATCGCGCCCTCGGAGTACCGGCCGGGCGCCGCATCGCTCGCGAGCACGAAGCTCCCCGCCAGCCGGCCGAGCTCGAGCGTACCGCGCGTGGGCTTCCAGGGCGAGGCGGTCGCGACGGCCCCAAGTGTGGCGAGCATCCCGAGCGTGGCGACCAGGGCCACGGCGCGCGCGATCACGTGAACAGCACCGGCGAGCGACCGCGGAAGCGCTCGCGCAGCCGCGCCTGGCCCGCGCGGATCAGCGCCTTCGCGCGCCCGGGATCGGGCAGGTCGAGTCGGGTCGCGATCTCGGCGGGGTCGGCGTCGTCGAGCCACATGATCACGGCGGTGCGCATGTCGACGGGGAACGTCGCGATGTGCTCCGAGACCTCGGCGACCAGCTTCGACACGGTCAGGCGATCCGTCATCGGGGGGCGTGCGGAAGGCTCGGGGTGCTCGTCGAGTGGCGCGGCGTCGCTGTGAAGATCCCGCTTGTTCGGGGCGCCATCGCGCGCGCCCCAGCCGAGGCGGCGACGCACGTGATCCCGCGCGGTGAAATCGACGAGCCGGAGCAGCCAGGCACGCAGCGGCGTCCCGCGATCCAGATCGATCCCGGCCTCGGCTGCGTCGGCCTCGTCCGCGTCGAGCTTGCCGAGGCGGATCACCTCGGCCACCAGGTCGTCGTCGGGCGGCGCCTGTTCCGCGTGCGCGAGGAAGCTCCTCAGGTTCTCGTAGTCATTGGCGGCGAGCCTCTCGAGCACCGCCACCATCACGGCCCGCGCATCGTCGTCGCCCGCGAGCCGGCAGCGACGGAGGAGCCGGTTCCCGCGCGCCCAGCCTTCGAGGCGCGGCGCGATCTTGACCATCAGCGCACGCCAGACCTGCTGATCGCGCGTCTCCACCAGACGCTGCACGAGGGTCGAGACCTCCCCCTCGAACGCCGCGGTCCAGACACTCACCCTCGGAGGATACGCTCGGACCGACCGGGCGAGGAAGCGCTGATCGGGCGCTGATCGGGCTCAGAACAACGTCAGGCCGATGCCGCCGCCGATGCCCACGAACTCGCGCTTCTTGTCGGTGCTGTCGTCGGTGCGGTGGAACGCCTCGACATAGGCCTCGTAGGCCCGCTTCGATTCGCCAGGGCCGCCGGGCCGGTACCACACCGACGCCCGGTACAGCAGCTCCTCGTAGTTGCTCGTGCTCGCGGAGGACGGCGTCCACATCGCGCTGACCTCGGCGTCGAGCCGGGCGGGGATCAGCACGATGGCGGTGCGGCCCTTCACGTACGCATAGCCGTGGGCGAGGTTGAAGCCGGCGCCGAAGCTGCCGCCCACGCGGAGGCTGCCCGGACCACCGCGCCCCAGGTTGAACAGCGAGACCGCGGTCCCGAACTGCGCCCAGAAATCGATCGGTTCGGAGCGCAGGCCCGTCGAGAACTCGATCCCGTGGAAGTGCCCATAGGCCGAGGGGAGGCCGAGGTACACGCCCTCGAAGGAGAGTTCTCCCTGGGTGACGTCCTTGGTCTCGCCTGGGGTCACCGGCGGCATGTCCTCGGTGAAGTTCGGCGCGGTGCCCTTCATGACTCCCACCGCGAGGCGCGACTGGTGGAACATCCCAACGCCGCGCTTGCGATCGTAGTAGTCGTCGACGAACGGCTTGTCAGGCGCGGGCGGCGGCGGCGGTGCGACGACGGGCGTCGGCTCGGCGGGCGGTGGCGGTGGCGGCGTGGGGACCGGAGGCGGCAGCGCCGGTAGCGGCGGCGGCTCGGTGACCGTCGGTGCGGGTGGGTTCGCGGGGTCGGCGGGAGGTGACGTGGGCTGGGGCGGGGTGGGTGGCACCGCGCCCGAGCCATCCGAGGGCGGTGGAGGAGGCAACGGATCGCCGGCCCACGCCGTGGACGAGGCGAGGCACGCGATCGAGAGAGAGAACGTCAGGAGCTTCATGGCGGAACTCAAAACATCACCCCGGCCTGGAGAAAGTAGCCGACGTGCGGCTTGCGCAGCTCCTGCGCGGTGATCCCAGCCATCAGCGAGACCTTCTTGAACGCGACGGTCGAGACATCGAGGTGCCAGGGGTGGCTCGTCACGCTCGCGATCGAGGCGCCCTTGTCGTCGAGGTGGATCTGGCGCTCGGCGCTGTCGGTGCCGTACTTGAGCCAGTTCCACTCGTAGGTCAGGCCGATCCGGACCGGGCCCTTCACGCCCGAGAGCCGGAACGGCATGCCGAGGTACTTGTAGGTGAGCTTGGTCGGCGTGCCCTCGTGATCGACGATCGAATCGACGACGCCGAACCCGAACCCAGACTCGAATGCATACTTGTCGCCGGCGCCGATCAGGAAGTTGATCTTGTAGCCGCTCGAATCGCCCATGCCGAACCGATCGCGCGAGTACAGCTGGAGCTCCATGTCGGAGTACTTCGTCGAGAACACGCCGGCCACGGCCTTCGCGTTGTTCTCGCGCATCTGGCGCTTCTCTTCCTCGGTGTAGTAGGTCGTCGTCGTCTCCGTGACGATGTAGTCGCCCTGGACGTACGACCGGCTGGTCTGGCTCTTCACCCCCGACGAGCCGAGCGCGCCGGCGACGGCGATCAACAGGCCGATCACCATGCGCGCCGACATCCCGTTGCGATCGCGCAGGATCAGGCCCTGCGAGACCGGGTTCAAGCCGAGGTTGTTCGACGCGTACTCGGTCCGCCCGCCCTGGATGATCGCCCCGACCTCGATCCCGAGTCCGTCTTGCTGGAGCTTGCCATCGAGCGGTCCGGCGCTCGCCGTGGTGGCGAGGAGACCGAGCGAGACCGCCGTGGCGATCAGGCGGGAGAACGTTGTTTGCACGAGGTCACAATACGCAGGCCGCAGCGGCGCCATCAGGCCCCATGTGCACCGGCTACCCCGGTGCTACCCTTGCGGCATGACCGACCAGGCACACAGGCTCCGGGCAGCGGCGATCGAGCGTTCGGTCCGCGGTAGTGGCAGCTCCACGGCGGCCCAGCGCGAGGCGGCGTTCACCGCGACGGGTGTCGATCCACGCGCGCAGCCGTTGATCGACAAGGTCACCCAGCACGCATACAAGACCACCCGCGAGGACGTCGCCGCCGCCAAGGCCGCCGGCCTGACCGAGGACCAGATCTTCGAGCTCGTGGTCAGCGCGGCGCTCGGCCAGGCGACACGCCAGCTCGACGCCGCCACGGCCGCGCTCGACGCCGCCTTCTCCGAAGCCCCCGCAGGAGCAGCGTCGTGAGGCTCGCGGTCCTCGATTCGGGCCACACGTTCGGGAAGAAGGCCCTGTTCGTGTTGATCCGGGCGCTCTCCGGGCACCCCGCGCCCGACGTGGTCAAGACGCTGACCTATCGGCCCGAGTATTTCGGCGCGCCGATGAGCGCGATGTTCCAGGAGGTGATGCGCGGCTCCTCGGAGTGGTCGATCGGCGATCGCGAGTTGATGGCGGCGTTCGTCTCGAAGACCAACGAATGCGAGTTTTGAACGCGCGCTCACGGCGCGGTCGCGTCGAAGGTGCTCGGTGACAAGCTGGTGGAGCAGGTGCTCGCGGATCTCGCGACGGCACCGATCGGGGAGCCGTTGCGCGCCACGCTCGGGTTCTTGCGGAAGGTGACCAAGGACCACGGCAACGTGGTGGTCGGCGACATCCAGGCGCTCCGCGCGCTGGGGGTGACCCGGTCGCAGATCGAGGACGCGCTCGCCGTGTGCTGGGCGTTCAACGTGATCACCCGGCTCGCGGACACCTTCGAGTTCGAGGTCGGCCCGCCCGCCGCGTTCGCTACTGGCGCGAAGCAGCTGCTCGGGCGCGGTTACAAGCTCTGAGTCACTGCGCAGGCGGCGCGGTGTTCACGCCGTTCACCGCCGCGGCCATCCCGACCGGGTAGACCAGGATGAAGCCCGCACCACCGCCGCCGCCACCGGCGTTGAAGTTGACGGCGACGCCCGCGCCAGAACTTCCAGCGAGCAGCGTCTGACCGCCGGAGCCCTTGCCCCCCGAGCCGCCGTTCGAGTTGAAACCACCGAGGCCCCCATTGACCGGACCTGCCGAGTCGCCTCCCGCGAAGGAGACTCCGGCGACGAAGCCCGAGCTGCCGCCGCCACCATTCGCGAACAGCTTGCCCGCGATCTGGAGCTGCGCGGCATCGAGGCCGATCAGCCCTCCCGAGCCGCCGCCACTGCCGGAGCCGTTGCCATTGACCGCGCCGCCGCCGGACGCATTGATCAGGGCGCCAGGCCTGACCACGATCCCGCTCCCAGCGATCAGGTAGACCGCGCCGCCGCCATGCCCGGCAACCCCGACCGCGTTGCCGTTGACCCCGAGGCCACCACGACACCCGCCGCGGATCTGCGTGGGCTTCGCCCCGGGGATGGCGGCCTGGCCCCCTGGCGTGCTCCCGGCAGCGGCGCCGCTACCGCCCCCGCCCTGGAACGTGCCGCCGGCCGCACCACTCGCACCACCGCCGCCGCTCAGCGCCGCCGGACTGGGTGCGCTACACAGGGGCGCGTCTGCGGCCGCGCCGACCGCACCGTTGGCCATGGAGGACACGTCGATCCCGTGCGTGAGATCGATGGTCTCGACGGCGACCAGGACCAGCGGGAGCGGACCCTCGACGCGCACCACCCCGACCGTGTCGTTGATCGTCCGGGCGTACACCAGGCACACCGGCTCTCCCGTCTCCGTCGAGCCTGGCGAACAGGTGGTCGACGTGCCGGTGTCGATGAACGTGGGCAGCGACGTGGTCGCGGTCGAGACCG
Organism: Myxococcales bacterium; assembly: GCA_043776275.1. Classification (GTDB taxonomy): domain Bacteria; phylum Myxococcota_A; class Polyangia; order Haliangiales; family Haliangiaceae; genus JABFXX01. The sequence continues at coordinate 4,886 of JAYVRN010000581.1, forward strand.
TCGGCACGCAGATCCGGACGATGCCGCTGCCGAAGCAGATCGGACCGTCGCCGGCGGGGAGATCGATCAACGCGAGATCGGCGACGGTGCTGTCAGCCGCCGCATCGAAGGTGGCGCCGCACCCGCCAGTGGCCGTGTGGCACAGCCCGTCACCTCCGCACAGCTGATCGCCGGGGCACCCCGTCTTCGCCGCGGAGTCGCAGCGCACCGTGCACGGCGCCTCGGTGCTGGGCTGGTAGCAACCCACCAGCATGAGCACCCCCAGGCAACAGCGCAGCATCGGACTCGATCATAGTCGATCTGCGATGCCTCCACCGACGGTTCGTCCGCTGCCGTTTCGGCACAACCAGAAGCCGACGCTGGGCTTCGAGATCTTCCGGTTGTCGTCCCTGTTCGCCCGCGCCGATCGGCACGCGATCGATCACCCCCTCGAGACCCCGCAGCGCCCCGAGTTCCACACCGTCTACGTCGGGATCTCCGGCAAGGGGACGATCGAGGTCGACTTCGCGCGGGTGCCGGTCGGCCGCGAGCTGCTCACGTTCGTCGCGCGCGGCCGCGTGCAGTCGTTCCCCGAGCGCGGGATCGATGCCTGGATGCTGGCCTTCAAGCCCGAGTTCTTGACGGCCACGGCGGGCTCCGCCGATCCTCTCGTCCAGCCCGCGGTGCTGTCGCCGGCGTGGAGCGAGCCGGTGATCTCGATCGCGCGGGCCGAGCACCGCGAGATGATCGCGCTCGCGGAGCGGATGGAAGAGGAGCACGCCAAGCCGCTCGACGTGATCCAGCCGTGGCTGCTCTCGGCGCTGCTCCGCGCGTTCCTCCTGCGGGCCGAGCGGCTGGTCGGGCCGCGTTCTCCACCGCACGCGGGCCTCGCGACTTTTTTTACCATGCTCGAGCGCGACCACATGGCCACGCGGTCGGTCGCCCACTATGCACGGGCCTCGGGCCTCTCGGTGCGGCGGCTCGCCGAGCTGCTGGTCGCCGAGACCGGCCGGTCGACGAAGCAGCTGATCGACGAGCGCGTCGTGCTCGGCCAGAAGCGCCTGCTCGCGTACACGGGCGTCTCGGTCAAGGAGCTCGCGGAGCTCACCGGGTTCGCGGAGCCCACGAACCTCGTGAAGTTCTTCCGGCATCACACCGGTGAGACGCCGCTCGCGTTCCGCGCCGCACAGGCCGGCCGCCGAATCTTACCATCCAGGCGCCGGTCCTGACCTCGACGCCGCCGTGGCGATGGCTAGGATAATCGGCATGTCGAAGCTGATGTCTCTCGTCCTCGCCGCCGCCGCCGTCTCCCTGGTCTCCGGGCTCGTAGCCGGCACCGCCGCCGCCGAGACCAAGCTGACCACCACGGTGTTCACTGCCTCGCCAGGCGGCTTCCTCGTGAACTCCACGCTGATCGCGGGCGAGAAGGAGGCGATCCTCGTCGATGGTCAGTTCACGCTCGCCGACGCGCATCGCCTCGTCGCGATGATCCTCGAGAGCAAGAAGACGTTGACCACCGTCTACGTCACGCACGGTCACCCCGATCACTACTTCGGTCTCGTCGTGATCCAGCAGGCGTTCCCGAAGGCGAAGTTCGTCACGCTGCCCGCGGCCGCCGCGGACATCGCAAAGACGGCGAAGGCCAAGGTCAAGCAGTGGGGCCCGATGTACGGTGACAACCTGACCACCAAGCCGGTGCTGCCCACCGCGTCGAAGGCCGCGACCCTCACGCTCGAGGGGCAGACCATCGAGCTGCACGGCCCGGTGCAGGGTGATGCGCCGGAGAACAGCTATGTGTGGATCCCCTCGATCAAGACCGTGATCGCCGGCGACATCGTCTATCGCGGTGTCCACCCGTGGACGGCGGAGACCAACGCTGAGAAGCGCAAGGCCTGGATCAAGACGATCGACGAGATCGCCGCGCTCGGGCCGACCACGGTGATCGCCGGTCACAAGGATCCGAAGGAGAAGGACGACGTGGGTGGCCTCAAGGCGACGAAGGACTATCTCGAGGCGTTCGAGGCGGCCGTCGCCTCGTCGAAGACCTCGGCCGAGGTCCAGCAGAAGGTCAAGGCCAAGTACGGCAGCCTCCAGCTCGACGTGATCCTGCAGCTCGGCGCTGATGCACAGTTCCCCACAGCGCCCGCGAAGAAGTGATCCACAGACCACCGCCCCACGTCGAGTGAGCCGCGGGCTCTGCGAGCCACGGGATCAGCGGGTCAGCGCGCACGAGCCGGCGCCCACGTTGAGCCAGTTGCGCTGGAGCAGGTAGTCCTTGCCGCCGAGCTTCACGTTGGCCTTGCTGCCGTTCGCCGCGGTGTAGGTCGTCCCGAAGTTCCAGGCGCACTTGTCCGCGTTCTCGGCGCCCTGCGCGTCGTACCAGGCGTTGAGGTTCGGATCTGTGACGGTCTCGGAGATCTCGTGCGCGAGGATCGAGATCAGGCCATCGACGCCGGGGTTCCCGTTGGGAGACTTGCCGGCCTGCGCCGCGCACGAGGTGGGGCAGCGATCGGGGTTGCCGACATAGGCGATCTTGAGCTGCGTCGACGCCATCGTGGCGTAGGTGTGCCAGCCGCAGTAGCGCGTGCACAGCCCGGAGGTCTCGTTGACGTCCGCGCTCGACAGCACGATATAGATCCCGTTGGGATCCTTCGGCAGCCTGCTCGTGGTCACCGCGTTCGACACCACGAGCGCGACGTCGTAGTCGGTCAGCGCCTTGCCGCGCGAGTATGCATCGGTGGCCTGGCCGCCGAGCCTGAGCGCATTCGCGACCTTCACGCCACTGGCGTTGGTGTAGGAGCTGTTGATGTTGTGGTAGCCGCTCCCACTGAGCGCCTGGAGGAACGCGGGGATGATCGTCGTGCCGGTGTTCCCCGCCCAGCCGCCGTACCAGACCACGTAGACGTTGGGCGCGCCGGTCATCACGGGGCCGCCGTGATAGGTGATCGGCGCGGTCGTGGCAGGCGCGCCGGCGCCCCGGATCTCGAACGCCTCCTTCGGCAGCTCGCCGGCTGCTGGATCTGCGGTGTCATCGAGATCACGCTGATCGGGGGCGACGTCGCCCGAGAGGTCCACGCAGCCGGCGAGTGAGCCGAGGGTCGGGCCGACGATCGAGCCGAACAGGAACGCGAGCGCGAGCTTCATCCGTGATCCCCCGGGCGATGGCCCATGGGGGAAGTCGACCGGATCGGCCGACCGCTCGGGTATCGGTGGGGCAGCGGCGCCCAGGGCGCTCAGGACATCTCGAGCGCGACCGCCGTGATGTTGTCCTGGCCGCCTCGCTGGTTCGCGAGGTCGATCAGGTCCTTGACGGAGCCGACGAGATCTTGCGCGCCGCCGAGGAGCTCGAGGATGTCCTCGTCGGAGAGGTGGCCGGTGAGGCCGTCGCTGCACAGGAGGAACCGATCCCCGGGGGACAGCGAGTGGATCTGGACATCGACCTCGACGTCCTCCGACAGCCCGAGCGCTCGGGTGATCACGTTCTTGTGCGGGAAGTTGCGCTCCTCCTCGAGGGTCATCTCCGGGTAGAGCTCCTTGAACTGCTCGAGGAACGAATGGTCGCGGGTGAGGCGATCGATCTTGCCGCCACTGACGCGGTAGGCGCGCGAATCGCCGACGTGCGCGATGCAGATCTCGTCATCGACGATCGCCGCGGCCACGAGGGTGGTCCCCATCCCCTTGCGGCCATCCCCGCGGCGGGCGGCGTCGAAGATCCGCTGGTTCGCGACCTTGAAGCCACAGACCACGCGGTTCTCGAGGAGGCCGAGCGAAGGCTCGCGCTCGAACGGCCAGCGCCGCGCTGGCTCGACGCAGGTCTGGTGATAGAACAGGCCGACCTCGGCGAGGGCCAGCCCGGCCGCGACCTCGCCAGCGGCGTGACCGCCCATGCCATCCGCGACCAGCACCATGCACTCCGCCTCGAGGATGCCGAAGCAATCCTCGTTGTGCGTCCGGCGCATCCCGACGTCGGTCCTGGCTGCGTATCGAATCGTCATCGCCTGACAGAGAGATCGAGGTTCGCGCTCGATCGCGCTGCCATCGTACGAAGGAACGGGCCGGCGCGCTCGTTTGCGCCGAAGTTAGTCGAGCGGTTGGATCACGAACCGCCCCCCGACCTGGCTGATGGTGTACCTGCGCGGGGTGGTGCCGCCGAACGGGCTGCGCTGGCGCTGCTCCCAGGCGCCCCGCCCGAGGACCTCGACGCCATCGCCCGCGCGGGGGCGCCCGCCGGGGTAGCCGCCGTGGCCCTGGTGCATCTCGATCATCCGCGCCATCACGCGCTCACGGGTGCCCATCACCCACAAGAACGGCGCGAGGATCAGGAGCTGAATCGATCCGGCGAACAGCCCCCACACCGCGAAGCCGACCGCCACGACCCGCGCGACCTGCACGGACGCATCGGTCGCCTGGACGAAGCTCATCCGCTTCGCGAGCGCGGCACGCAGGATCCGCCCGCCATCCATCGGCAGCGCGGGGATCAGGTTGAACCCGGCGAGCACGAGGTTGATCCACCCGAGCATCGCGATCAGCGGGACGTGCAGCACCGATCCGAGGCCGAGGCCGAGACCCGCGAGGACGAGCGACACGATGGGGCCCGCGGCCGCGATCGAGATCTCGTGGTTCGCCGTGCGCGGCAGATCCGTCATCTTCGCCGCACCGCCGAGGAACCCGAGCTCGATGCCGGAGACGCCGACGTGGAGCTTGCGCGCCACCAGGGCGTGCCCCAGCTCGTGCAGGAGGACGGACGCGAACGCGAGGGAGACGATCAGCACGCCGGCGAGCCCGCCGAACGCGAGGAACACCACCGCGAGCAGCATGAGGAAGCTGACGTTGATCTCGATCGGGAACCCGAACAGGGAGCCCAGCCGCCATGACTTGAGCATGCACACATCGTGCGCACGCCGCCGCCCGTGTCAATCGCACTCGAGCGTCGCCCGGCCTCCCCGAACGACCAGCTGGGCTACGTCGAGGGGCCCGCGGCGAGCCTCGGCGGCCACAGGATCGGATCCTGCTGATCGCGATCCACGAGCTGACCGATCCTGCGCGCGAGCTCCTTGCGATCCTCGGGGGCGATCCAGGGGATCGAGACCTTCGCGAGATCGGTGCCTTGGGGATCGGCGAACCGCACGTAGTCGCCCCACACGGTCACACCGAACCGCGAGCGGATCGTGATCTCGCGCGGGCCCTTCTTGTCGGGGATCACGATCCTCCCATCGTCGTGGATCGACATCGCGAGGCGAGCGCGGTCCCGGAACAGCCGGCGGGCGTAGACCGCGAAGTGCGCGCCGTGGTCGGCCAGGAGCACCTTGTCGAGCCCGCGCCCGATCTCGATCGCGCGGCGGATCTCACCGGCGTACGGGGCCAGCTGGTTGCGGAGGCGGAGGGCGAGGCGATCGAGCGCGGCGAGGGCGGTCAGGCCGGTGGGCTCCATCAAGCTCACCGGCTCCACACCGAAGATCCTGCGCATCCCGGCGCGTGCCCCCTGCGCCGGCTCGACCTCGAGCCAGATGCCGAGGTCCTCGTGCGGGACATCGCGGGCGACGATCAGGCAGCCCTCGATCTTGAGCGATGTCCGCCGGTCCTTGGTGGCGTGCTTCTTGTGGTGCTCGATCACGGTCGCGAACTTCTCGGCGACGTGGAGGGTGCGGTTGGCGACGGTGAGCTTGATCGCGTGGGGCGCTAACTCTGCGCGGAGGGGCCCTTCGGAGGTCGGTGCCTCGAGGGCGTCCCCTGCGTCGTCGCGATACGCCATACGTCCCCTTCGCAGGGTAGCCGAGGCGTCCCCGGGTAGGTATAACCCCGGCCCGAGGAGACGCCCATGACCGCCCAGTACACCTACGTGATGAAGGACCTGCGCAAGCTGGTCCCGCCGAAGCGCGAGATCCTCAAGGGGATTCACCTGTCGTTCTACCCGGGCGCGAAGATCGGCGTCCTGGGGAACAACGGCGCGGGCAAGAGCACGCTGCTCCGGATCATGGCCGGTGTGGACAAGGAGTTCCTCGGTGAGGCGTGGCCGGCGCCGGGCCTCAAGATCGGGTACCTGCCGCAGGAGCCGCAGCTCGATCCCACGAAGACCGTCAAGGAGAACGTCGACGAGGGCGTGGCCGAGACCCGGGCGCTGCTCCAGCGGTTCGAGGACGTCTCGATGAAGCTCGGCGAGGACATGTCGCCCGAGAAGATGGAGAAGCTGCTCGACGAGCAGGGGCGTCTCCAGGACCAGATCGAGGCCGCCAATGCGTGGGAGCTCGATCACACCGTCGAGATGGCGATGGATGCGCTGCGCTGCCCGCCGGGCGATGCCGACGTCACCGTGATCTCCGGTGGTGAGCGGCGCCGCGTGGCGCTGTGCCGCCTCCTCCTGTCGAAGCCAGACATGCTGCTGCTCGACGAGCCCACCAACCACCTCGATGCCGAGAGCGTCGCGTGGCTCGAGCGGATGCTCGAGGAGTTCCGCGGCACGGTCGTGGCGATCACCCACGATCGGTACTTCCTCGACAACGTCGCGAAGTGGATCCTCGAGCTCGATCGCGGCGAGGGCCGCCCGTTCGAGGGCAACTACTCCGGCTGGCTCGAGCTCAAGGCGAAGCGCATGAAGGACGAGGAGCGCCAGCAGGACGCCCGGTCCAAGGCGCTCGCGCGCGAGCTCGAGTGGGTGCGGCTGTCGCCCAAGGCGCGGCAGGCCAAGAGCAAGGCTCGCCTCAACCGGTACGACGAGATGGTGGCCGAGGCGCAGACCGATCAGCGCGATGCCTCGCTCGAGATCGTGATCCCGCCGGGGCCGCGCCTCGGTGGCGAGGTGGTCTCGTTCGAGGGCGTCTCCAAGTCGTTCGGTGATCGCCAGCTGATCGACAACCTGACGTTCAAGCTGCCGCGCGGCGGTATCGTCGGCGTGATCGGTCCGAACGGCGCCGGCAAGACCACGCTGTTCCGCATGATCATGGGCGTCGAGAAGCCCGACAAGGGCACGATCAAGGTCGGCGACACCGTCAAGCTCGGCTACGTCGATCAGAGCCGCGATGCGCTGCTCGAGAACAACACGATCTTCGACGAGATCAGCGAAGGCGCCGAGACCATGATGATGGGCGAGCGCTCGATCAACTCGCGCTCGTACGTCTCGAGCTTCAACTTCAAGGGTCAGGATCAGCAGAAGCGCGTGGGCATTCTCTCCGGTGGTGAGCGCAATCGCGTGCACCTCGCGAAGATGATCAAGCGCGGCGGAAATCTCTTGCTCCTCGATGAGCCGTCCAACGATCTCGATGTCGACACACTGCGCGCCCTCGAGGACGGCCTCGACAAGTTCCCCGGCTGTGCCGTCGTGATCAGCCACGATCGGTGGTTCCTCGATCGGATCGCCACCCACATCCTCGCCTTCGAGGGCGACAGCCACGTCGAGTGGTTCGAGGGCAACTTCGCGGACTACGAGGCGGACCGCAAGCGCCGGTTCGGCGACGACGCGGACCAGCCGCACCGGATCAAGTACAAGCCGATCCGGCACACCTGAGGATGCAGCTCGTGGCCCCGGAGCGGACGGTGGTTGCGTTCCGCGTGCTGCGCGTCCTGGTCTGTGTGATGGCGTGCTCCGGCTGCGACTACGTGTTCAAGTTCGGGGACCCGCACACGACCGAGCCGGTCGATGCGCTCACGGAACGCGCGAACTACGTGTTCGTCACGTCGAGCGAACACACCGGAGCGCTGGGTGGGCTGGCTGGCGCAGACGCGATCTGCCAGCAGCGCGCGACGGAGGCGAGCCTCCCGGGGATGTACGTCGCGTATCTGTCGACCTCGACGAACAGTGCCCGCTCGCGGCTCGACAGCGCGCGCGGATGGCAGCGGACCGACGGGCTGCCGGTGATCGATCTCCCGTCGCAGCTGACCTCATACCTCGCGTGGTATCCGGTCTCCCTCGACGAAGCTGGCAACGACGTTCGGCCGATCTCCGAGCAGGTGTGGACCGGATCGAAGGTGAACAGCCAGGTCGACGGCGTCGCGACTTGCATGGACTGGACGGTCACCACCCCACTTCGAGGCGCGGTGGGACGTGCAGGATCGGGAGCCAAGCGCCTGGCCAACGACGACCGGACCCTGACGTCGACGCGGGCGTGCCAGGAGATGCATCGCCTGTTCTGCTTCGAGCTCGGCCTGCGCACGGCGGCGTTGCCAGCAGCGCCCGCCGGAAAGCTCGTGTTCCTCTCGAGCCAGACCTGGAAGCCGAACGCAGGCGGCGTCGCGAGTGCCGATGCGGTCTGCCAGACCGAGGCCGCGCAGGCCAGCCGGATGACCACGTTCAAGGCAGCCTTGGCGCCGGCCGGCATCAGCGTGGAGTCGCGGTTTGCGGCCTCCAGCGAGCCGCGGGTACGTGCCGACGGCGCGATCGTCGCACCCGACACCGCCAACTTCTTCGCGGCCACGTTCACGGTGAGTCACGTGATGATGGATGCGGCGGGCGTGCCGGTGGCCGACGACCTCACCTGGGCCGGCGACCCGACCTCGACGACCGGCGCCTGCGCGAACTGGACCAGCACGACGGGACCTGCCGACGCCGGCTTCAACGATTCGACGACACGTGCGCTACGGTTCCGCGGGACCGGCCAGGACTGCGGTCTCGCCGGCGCGCGCCTCCTGTGCCTCGAGGACTGAGGACCCGTTAGCCGCGCGCGATCGCGAGGGGCGGCGTACGGGTGCCGCCGACGATCGGCTCGGGGGTGACCTTGGCGCGCAGCATCGGGGCGAACGCCGCGCGGTACGACCACGCGAGCACCAGCTCGAGAGCGATCAGCACCCCGACGATGCTCAGGCCCTTCGGATCGAACGCCACGTGGTAGCCCGCGATGCCCACCAGCACCGGCGCGAGCAGGGTCAGCGCGAGCGGGACGGCGCGGTTGGCCACCAGGGCGAGGCCGGCGGCGAGCTCGATGACCTTGATGAACGTCAGCAGGCCCGAGGCCTTGAACGCGCCCAGGAAGGCGAGGGCTGCCGGTTCGGGCAGGGGCTGGGCGGGGAGGAACGGGAAGAAGTAGTTCGTCGCGAACACGACGAACCCGAGGCCGAGGAGGGTGCGGGCGATGGGAGTGATGCGGTTCATGCGCTCACCGTAGACCGTTGTCGCAATCGCACTAGATGGTGCAATCGCAACGCGCTATTGTCCAAACAGCATCAATGGACCTGAACCGCGCGGCCACCTTCGTGCACGTCGTCGAGGCCGGGAACTTCACCCGGGCTGCGGAGGCGCTCGGCCTGCCCACATCGTCGGTGAGCCGCAGCGTGGCCAAGCTCGAGGATGATCTGGGGATCACGCTGCTCGAGCGCACCACGCGGCGGGTCACGTTGACCGAGGCCGGCCGGGCGTTCTTCGAACGCGCGCGTGAGGCGCTGGTCGGGCTCGAAGAGGCGAACAGCCTCGCGCTCGATGCCGCGCAGGAGGCGCATGGCGTGGTGCGGGTGGCGATGCCGCTCGAGCTCGGCGCCACCACCGGTGCGCTGTTCTCGCCATTCCTCGTCGAGCACCCGCGGATCCGGCTCGAGCTCACGTTCACCAATCGCGGCGCCGAGCTGGTCGGCGATCTGGTCGATCTGGCGGTCGTCGTGGGGCGGCTTCCGGACTCGTCGCTGGTGACCCGGCGGCTCGGCGAGGCCACCAACCGGCTGTATGCCTCGCCGGCGTACGTGGCGCGGCGTGGTCAACCTCGCAGCTATGCGGACCTCGCGAAGCACGAGGCGATCGTCGCGCGCGCGGTGGGCGGCGAGACGCGCTGGGAGATGTCTGGACCGCGCAGCACCGAGCGGGTCGATGTGCATGCGCGCGTGGTCGGCGACAGCTTCCAGTTCCTCTCCGATGCGGCGCTCGCGGGGCTCGGCATCACCCAGCTCCCGGTGTGGGTCGGTGACCGCCTGGTGGCCGAGGGCAAGCTGGTCGCGGTGTTGCCGAAGTACTCCACCGAGGTCCCGCTCCACGTGCTGACCCACGGCAGCCGGCACCTGCCGAAGCGCGTGGCCCTCGTGCGCGACTTCCTCGCGACGGCGATGGGCGGGCACTGCTCCGCCCACGGCAAGATCGATCCCGCCCGCAAGCCCGAGCGCGCCTGACGTCTCGGGTAAGCTCAGCGCTGATGTCGCGACCGGCGATCGTCTTGTTCGTGGTTGCCGCGTGTGGCGGCGCGGCGTCGTTGACGGCCGTGCGTCAGGCCGCGACCAATCGCAACGCGAGCGAGCATGATCGGGCGCGCGACGCGCTGCTCCTGGAGGCGAACGGCGCCTCGTTCCAGCCGCTGCTCGCGGTGGTGGAGATGAACCAGCAGGCGATCGCCACCGGCGGCATCGTCGGCCTGCGGCCCCAGGAAGGGCTGTACGCGCTCCCCGATGGCGAGCTGGCGCTGATGCCGAACACCTGCATCCGCCGCGGCGCCTGTGGCTGCGAGGTCAGCCGCGAGTACACGTACGTGAAGACGCCGGAGGGCACGACCGTGGTCGCCCGGCTGACGCCGATCGTTCACCTCCACGAGGTCCACGTCGCACGGTGCAGTGCGCGCTGTACCGAGGCCACCGTCCCGGCGCTGCGCTCGGCGGCGCGGCTCGGGGTGCGGCAAGTCGCGGCGATCGTGTTCGCGGAGACCACCTATCCGTACGAGCTCGTCGTCGAGA
>JAYVRN010000582.1:0-4281 GCA_043776275.1 Myxococcales bacterium
GCATTGAAGATGCTGCCGGCCGCGCTCTTGATCAGCACCGTGAGCGCGAAGCCCAGGAGCGAGAGGCCGATCATGACCTCGAGCAGCGTGAAGCCCGCGCGGCGCAGGCGGCTCATTGCGGAGCCTCCGCGTCGCGCTTCGTATCGCGATCGCCCATCGCGTTTCGCAGCATGTGATCGTCGACGCTCTTCAGCGTGCCATCGCGGAGCTCGACCCGCCCCGTCAGCCCGAACACGAGGATCGTGAAGGTCTCGCTGCCATCCGTCATCTCGATCACGGACTTCTCCGAAGAGCCCATCGGGAAGAAGTAGATCGCGACGTGGCCCTTGGTCTGGCCCTGATCGAGGTGCTGGACCCAGACCTCCTTGAACTTGATGCCCTTGTCGGACTTGAGCTTGCGCGCCCAGCCCTTGCCGGTGGAGTCGCCCGTGATCGAGTCGCTCGCCGGGATGCACGTCCGGTCGGCGATGTGGTGCCCGGCGACGGCGACCGCCCGCTTGGTCGCCTCCTCGGGATTGCCGGCCGCGAACGCATCCTCGGGGAGCTGCCCCAGCCGCTGCTTGCCGCGCTCGATCGCGTCCTTGGTCTCTTCCGGCTTCTTGTCGAGCTTCTCGTTGCGGACGATCGCCGTCTGCCCCTGACAGACCTCGACGAGGTACTGGTGATCCTCGAGATCGAGGATCACGCGGTGCATCTCGCCATGCTCGATCGACAGCTGATTCGCGCGCCGCAGCACCGCCGCGAGCTCGCTCGCGTTCTCGACCAGATCCGCCTTCGTGATCATCCGGAACCCCGACCGCACGAGCACGGCCCCGCCACCAATGATCGCGAGGACGATCATGATCTCGAGGACGGTCATTCCCCTATGTGGGCGGCGGCGGTTCATGGCTTCACGCGGGCAGGTGCGACGCTGCTAGCTCACTCCCACGACTTGATGTCGTCGGAGGTGCCTTCCTTGCCGTCCTCACCGGGCGACTGGACCGCCATGCCCTTGGCGCCGGCCGGGAGGTTCTGGCCGCACAGCATCTTGAACTGACCACCCCACGGATCCTTGATGTCCTTGTTGTTCATGTACTCGTTGAGATCCTCGAGCTTGTCGGGGCACGACTTGTCGGGGTGCGCGGCCGACCACGACGGGTAGGCCTCGAACGCGTACTTCTTGACGGTGGCGCGAGCGATGTCGCCCTTCGACTCGCCGAACATCCTCATGACGCGAGGTCCGACGACCAGGCCCATGACGAGCGCGAGGATCGCCAGCACGATCATGATCTCGAGGAGGGTCATACCGCGCTGGACGCGGCGAGCAGAGCGGGCGAGACGGGTGCGGATGTTCGACATGATGGGGCTCCTTTTCACTTCGGGGTCACTTCGGGCCTGAGATCTGACCGAGGTCCATGATGGGTTGCAGGATCGAGAACACGATGAAGGCGACGGCGCCGCCCATGAACACGAGCATCATGGGTTCCAGCAACGCCGTGAACCGGCCGAGCTTGGTGTCGACCTCGGCCTCATAGGTGGTGGCGACCCGCTCGAGCATCTGCTCGAGCTGACCGGCCTTCTCACCAACGGCGACCATGTGGATCATCGTTGCAGGAAACTGGCCAGACTTCTTCAGCGTCTGGGCGAGCGACTCACCCTCGGTGACCGCCTTCTTGGCGTCGTCGATGGCGCTCTGGAGGATCACGTTGCCCATGATCATCTTCGCGGTGTCGAGCGAGCGCAGCATCGGCACACCGGCCTGCAGCATCGTGCCAAGCGTGCGCGAGAACCGACCGACGTTGATCGTCCGCACCAGCTGCCCCAGCACGGGCAAGGACAGGACGAACCTGTGCCAGATTGGCTTGCCCTCCTTCGAGCTACTCCACTTGAAGAAGATCACGATCGCGAACACGAGGCCGAGCGAGATCCACAGAATGTTCTTGCCCATGAAGCTGGAGGTCCAGATCAGGAGCCGCGTGTTCCATGGCAAGGTCTTGCCCTGGGACGTGAACATCGAGGTGATCTCCGGGATCACCTTGATCATCAGCACGGCCATGATGCCGACGCCGACGAACAGCATGACGAGCGGATAGATCATCGCGCCCTGGATCTTCGCCTTCAGCTTCTGCGCGTTCTCGAGGAAGTCCGCGAGCCGGGTGAGCACCTCGTCGAGGTTGCCGGCGATCTCACCGGCGCGGACCATCGAGACGAACAGCTCGTCGAACAGGCGTGGGTGCCTCGCCAGCGCATCGGCGAGCGACATGCCCTCGTTGACGTTGGTGCGGACCTCGGACAGCGGCGTCTTGAACCGTAGGTTCGTGACCTGCTCGACCAGCGCGCCGAGCGCCTCCGCGAGCGGAATGCCGCTCTTGATCAGGGTCGACATCTGGCGCGTGAACGCCGCGATCTCGGTCTTCTTGACGCCGCCGAGCAGGCCGCCGAGATCGACATCGCGCGACAGCCCGCCCTTCTTGGAGTTCTGCTCCTTGGCCTGCTTGCCGCCCTTGGACAGCTCGAAGGCCGTGACGAGCACGCCGTCCTTGCGGAGCAGCTGGCGCAACGTCTTCGGCGACTCGGCGTCGCGCACGCCGTTGACGGACTTGCCGCTCGGCGAGATGCCCTTGAATGCGTACATCGGCATGGGTTAATCCGAGCTCTCCACCGTGGTCAGCATGACCTCCTCGATCGTCGTCATGCCCTGCATCACCTTGCGCGCGCCGTCGAACCGGAGCGCGACCATCCCGTCCTCGATCGCGGCGTTGCGGATCGAGCCGGCGTCGGCCTTCGCGAGCGCGAGGCGGCGGACCGCGTCGTTGACCATGAGGAGCTCGTAGATGCCGGTCCGGCCCTTGTAGCCGAGCTGGTTGCACGTGGCGCAGCCGACGGTCTCGAACACGGTACCCAGCGGCGGCGGGCGCATGCCCTTGACCGCCGGGAGATCGTACGCGCCACGGAAGAACCGATCTGGATCGATGCCGAGCTCGCCGAGCGCCTCGTCCGAGGGGCGGACCGGGCGCGCACATGCATAACAGGGCTTGCGCACGAGCCGCTGCGCGAGCAGCCCGACCAGCGACGAGGCCACGAGGAACGGCTCGATCCCCATGTCGACGAGACGCGTGATGCCACCGGCGGCATCGTTGGTGTGGACGGTGGAGAACACGAGGTGGCCGGTGAGCGATGCCGTGATCGCGACCTCGGCGGTCTCACGATCACGAATTTCGCCGACCATGATCACGTCGGGATCCTGGCGGAGGAACGACCGCAGGCCCGACGCGAACGTCAGATCGATCTTCGCGTTGGTCTGGGTCTGCGAGATGCCCTCGAGCTGGTACTCGACCGGATCCTCGATGGTGAGGATGTTCTTGTCGGGAGAGTTGATCTCGGACAGGCAGGCGTACAGCGTGGTGGTCTTGCCGGAGCCGGTGGGGCCGGTGACGAGCAAGATGCCGTGAGGGCGCGCGATGATGGCGCGGATCAGCGCGAGGTGGTCGGTGGCGAACCCGATGTCGGCGAGGCCAAGGAGCACGCTCGAGCGATCGAGCAGACGGATCGTGACGCTCTCGCCGGCCGCCGTGGGGGCGGTGGCGACACGCATGTCGACGTCCTTGCCGGCCATCTTGCGGCGGATACGGCCGTCCTGTGGCAGCCGCTTCTCGGCGATGTTGAGGCCGGCCATGATCTTCACGCGCGCGAGGATCGATTGCTGGAACTTCTTCGGCGCGCGCTTCGCCTCGCGGAGCTGACCGTCCACCCGGTAGCGGACCAGGATGTCCCGCTCGCCCGGACGGATGTGGATATCCGAGGCGCCCTCCTTGGCGGCCTGGAACATCAGCGAGTTCACCCAGCGGATGATCGGCGCCTCGTCGTTGGCGTCGAGCATGTCGACGAGCTCCTCGTTCTGGAACTCCTCGCCGCCCTCATCGTCTTCCTTCTTGCCGCTCTCCTCGAGCTCGTGCGTCCCGCGGAGGCGCGTGTACGTCTTGTTGATGTGCTCGACGATCTTGAGGCTCGACGCGATCACGGGCTCGACCGGCTCGGACAGCAGCACCGAGACCGCGTCGATCACGTCGACCGAGTTCGGATCCGCGACCGCGACGATCACGCGACCGGAGCCATCGCGGCCGAGCGGCAGGACGAGGCGCTGGCGCGCGAAGTTGATGGGGAGCTTGTCGATCAGATCGACCGGGATGTCCTCGGCGCGCGGCAGCTTCTCGAGATAGGGCATCTCGGACTGCAGCGACAGCGCGAACGCGAGCTGCTCCTCATCGATCAGCTTGAGGCGCACGAGCACCTCGCCGATCA
>JAYVRN010000583.1:0-4254 GCA_043776275.1 Myxococcales bacterium
GCGCTCGCCACCGCGGATCACGTGGCGCGGATCGTGTTCGAGCGGCAGGGCGTGCTGATCGAGACCCGGGATCCGGATCGCTGCTACGACCAGCTCGCGGCCACCGTGCTGGAGCACGGGATCGTCGTCTCGGGCCTCAGCTCGCCCGACAACAACCTCGGTGCGGTGTTCGAGTACCTCACCGGGGAAGGCGGGCAGCGCCGATGACCGCGGACGCAAAGCTCGTCCCGAGCCCGCTCGCGAGCACGCTGACGATGGCGTCGCTGACCTGGAAGCGGATGATCCGTGGCCGGGCGCTGTGGGTGAGCCTCGCGATCGCAATGCTCCCGATCGCCTACGCCGGCGCCACCGGTGGAGCTCGAGGGATCGCCGGCGACGAGATCTTCTTGTTCGAGATCCTGGTGGCGGCCGTGCTCGCCCCGATGTTCGTGGCCGCCTCGATCGGCGAAGAGATCGAGGATCGCACCACCACGTACCTGTGGTCGCGGCCGATCCCACGCTGGTCGATCGTCGTCGGCAAATTGGTCTGTCTCGTGCCGGTGACGGCCGCCGTCGCGGTGGGCAGCTGGGCCCTCGCCGCCCAGGTCGCCTGGCACACCTGGCCCGAGCTCCGATCGTGCGCCGCCTTGATCGTCGCCGTCGCGGCCCTCTCGATGATCTCGGCGGGCGTGGCCACCCTCGCGCCGCGTCACGGCATGGCGCTGACGATCTGCTACGTGCTGTTCTTCGATTCGCCCCTCGGCGTGCTGCCCGCGACGCTGCGTGAGCTCTCGGTCACCCATCAGGTCCGCGCACTGTCGGGGATCTGGGTCACCGAGATCGGGATCCAGACGCCCCTGATCGCGCTCGCGCTCCTGACCTTGCTGTGGGGCTCGATCGCTGCGCTCCGGATCCGCAAGCTGGAGGCCTGATGGTCGCGGACCGGCGTGCGCTCGGGCAGTGGTTCACCGCGGCGCCGGTGACCCGCCTCGCGATCGCGGCCGCCGCGCCGCTCGCGTCGTCCGCGCGGGTCCTCGATCCGATGTGCGGTGAGGGCGCCTTCCTCGCCGCCGCCCACGCCGCAGGCCTGAGGTCGTTGACCGGCGTCGAGATCGACGCGGCGGCGGCCGCGCACGCGGACGCGATTCCCGGCGCGGCGATCACGCGCGGCGATGCCCTCGCGTCGGGGCTGGTCGAGCGGCTCGGCACGTTCGACCTCGTGGTCGGCAATCCACCATACGTGCGCGCCGGCAAGGTCGATCCCGAGATCCGTCGGGCGCGGGCCCGCATGATCGCCCTCGATTGGCCGGAGCTGCCGCGCGACACCGTCGAAGCCCTGGCGCGCCACGCCGATCTGGCCGCGACCTGCCTGCTGCGCGCGCTGCGGTTCGTGCGCCCGGGCGGCACGCTCGCCCTGGTGGTCTCGACGGCGCTGCTCGATGCCGACGGCGCCGGCGCGCTGTGGGGTGCGATCGCGCGCGTGGCCACGGTGCGCGCGCTGATCATCGCGCCCACCGAGCGCTGGTTCGCCGACGCTGCGGTCAATCCGATGCTGCTCGTCGCGGAGCGCCGCGTCGCGCCGGACGTGCGCCCCCGCCTGTTGCGCCTCACGTCCCCCACCGAGACCGTCGCGCGCTGCGTCGGCCTCGACGAGATCGCCGCACATGCCGACGAGCGGCGCGCCGAGACACCGGCGGGCTGGGGCCCTGCCCTGCGCGCCCCCGCTGCCTGGTTCGCGTGGCGCGCGGCGGCCGGCGATGCGGTGGTCCCGCTGCGCGAGCTCGCCGAGGTGCGACGCGGGCTGACCACCGGCGCCAACCACGTGTTCTACGTGCGTCGCGACGCCGCGCAGCGCGCACGCCTCGAGCCGAGAGGGCTCGCACCCGTGGTGCGCTCGCCCTTCAACGGCGCACCGGCACCGATCGCGATCGCGCCCGGGGATTCGCCGCTGGTCGCGATCACCTTGCCACCCGATGCGAAGCTCGCGCGGACGCCGCGGATCGCCGCGTGGCTGCGCGCACACGAAGCCGAAGCGCTGGCGTCGAGCGCCGGGCGCCGCGATCCCTGGTGGTCGCTGCCGACCAACCCCGCGCGGCTGTTCCTCGCCAAGGCCTACGGGCCGCGGTTCGTGCAGCGGCTCGCCGACGTGCCGATGCTCGCGGACCAGCGGGTCTATGCCCTGCTACCGCGCCCGGGGGTGGATCTGGTCGCGCTCGCCGCGGTGCTCAACGCGCTGCCCACGGCGCTCGCGCTCGAGGCGCTCGGGCGCGGCTCGATGGGCTTTGGCGCAGTGGAGTGGACGGTGGCCGATGCACTCGAGCTCCCGGTGCTCGACGTGCGACGCGCGAGTGCGCGGATCACGGCCCGCCTCGCCAGCGCGCTCGCGGCGTTCGCCCGGCGGCCCGTCGAGCACGTTCGACTCGAGCGTGATCGTGAAGATCGCGCCGTCCTCGATCGCGTCGCGATGAGCCTCGCACATGGCCACGAGCTCGCGCCGGCCCTGTGGGAGGCCCTCCTGGGCTCGGTCACGCTGCGCGACCGGTACCTGCTGCCGACCGTCTGAGCGGCCCGCGCTCACGATCAGAGATACGGCGCGGTGATCGTGTTGCACCACTGCCAGAGCGCGGCGCGCAGCTCCGGGCGATCGCGCTGCCACGGTCCGAGGTGCGTGGAGCGGCGCACGCGATCGAAGTACAAGCCCCCCGGATCGAGCGCGCCGCGCGGACAGGCCGCCAGCCACGCGAGCGTGTCGGCGCCACCCGCCGCATCGCGCAGGAGCGACCGGGTCAGGGCGTGGAACCGCGGCAGCGAGGTCCGGACCGCGGTGGTGTCGACCCACCCGGGATGCATGGAGACCACGCACGGCCCGTGCGGATCGTGCTCGGACCACAGCTCGGCGAGCACCACCTGTGCTCGCTTGGTCAGCGCGTACGCGCGCACGCCATCGAACGGCTCCGGCACGGTGGCCGGCGCGACCAGCGGTGCGAGGTACATCCCGCCCGACGACACCAGCACGCAGCGGCTGGCAGCCGAGAGCCGGGGCCGGAGCAAGCGCATCAACAGGTGCGGGCCCGCGACGTGGGTTGCCCACGTCAGCTCGAGGCCCTCCGCGGTGTCGCTCCTCTCGAGCGGCAGCACGCCCGCGTTATGGATCACGACATCGATCGGATCCCGCATGCGAGCGGCGAGACGCGCCACGTCGCCCAGGCGGGACACATCGCACAGCTCGATCGCGAGCCGCCCCGCACGATCGCCGACGGTCGCGATCTCGTCACGCGCCGCCTCAGCGCGGCCGCGATCGCGGCACACCATCGTGACGTGCGCGCCGAGATCCACCAGAGCCACGGTCGCCGCGAGACCGATCCCGCTGTTCGCCCCGGTGACCACTACGTGACGCCCGTCGAGCCGGGCGAGCTCGTCGAACCCGCGCCGGCGGATCCGGATCCCGGGAGCACCGAACGACAGCGGCACCAGCGGCACCAGCAGACGATCGACCAGACGATCGACCAGACGATCGACGAGGCGCACGGGCTGAGGTGCAGAGAGACGATCGGGTAGCCGATGCTCGGGCGGCGCAGCGCCGCTCACAGGCTGGCCCGCAGCGCGCCCAGGATCTCGGCGGCGGTCGCGTTGTCACCGGGCCCCGCGGAGGCCTGGTGCCACTGGATCTCACCTCCGCGCGAGATCACGAGCACCCCGCCCTGCTGCAGCGCCGCCCCGGCGGTCTTGCCCTGGCGAAACCCGCGGCGAAGCGAACCGACCGTACGCGTCAGCGTGCCGAGCGTGAGCACCGTCCGCAGCCCGTAGCGGAGCTCCGCGGCGCGATACACGGCGAGCGACGGATCGGTGTAGAGGGGACCGTCATAGCCCGTGGTCTCGCGAAACCCAGCGATCCACATCGGCGCACCATTGCCGATGACGTGGAGGCCGAGGCCCGCCGCGCGCAGGTGCTCGTGGTCGCGGTGCAACTGCACCACGTGCTCGCGGCAGTGCAGTCAACCGAAGTGCCGGATGAACACGAGCACGGCGGGCTGCTCGAGCCACAGCGTGTCGAGCCGGACGGTGGCATCGTGCTCGTCGAGGACCGTCATCGCACCGAGTTGAGCTGCGTCGACCATGGACTCGGTGCTTGGATGCGACCACCCCGGCGAGGTTACAGCGCGCCCGAGCTCCGGCCCCGGCACGTCGGCCCCAGGCGCCCACGCCGATGCAGGGCTCAGCTCGAGGCGAGCTCGAGCGACGCCGCGAGATCGTAGTCGCTCGCCTGGGTCACCC
>JAYVRN010000584.1:0-4253 GCA_043776275.1 Myxococcales bacterium
GCACCGCGAGCACGAGCCCGAGTAACCCCACAGACAACCCTGAGGCCAGCCCCGCGATCCAGGGCCGCGCCTTCGGTGACACGGTCGGAAACATCCCCGCCGAAAGGTTAACATGCGCCCACCGGCACGTGGCTGTCGCGGGTGTCGCACTCGCTTGTCGGAATCTATCGATTTACGATCGAGGTTCGAGGACTGATGCTGGGAACGTTGCGCGACGCAAGATGGACGGTGATCGGGTTCACGATGTTGCTCTGTGTGGCGAAGATCACCGCCGCCGATCCAGCGCCTCCTCCCTGGGTGGCGGGCGTCAGCGAGCAGCAGAAGGCGAGGGCACACGAGCGGCTCGACGCAGGGAACGCCCTGTTCCTCGATCACAAGTACGCCGCCGCGCTCCTCGAATACCAGCAGGCGGTCGCCGCCTGGGACCATCCCGCGATTCGCTTCAACATCGTCCGCTGTCTGATCCAGCTCGACAAGCCCGTCGAAGCGTTCGACAACCTGACGCTCGCACTCAAGTACGGCGCGGCGCCGCTGGAACAAGGCGTGTTCGCCGAGGCCACGACGTACCAGAAGCTCCTCGCCAACCAGATCGGCGAGCTCGAGGTGACGTGCTCACAGCACGGCGTCGCCGTCAGCCTCGATGGTCGCTCGCTCCTGACCTGCCCGGGGACCAAGCAGACGCGCGTCGTGCCCGGCGAACATCAGTTGCTGGGGACCAAGGCCCAGTTCGTGACGACCACGATCGAGGTCGTCGTGCTCGGCGGCAAGCAGCAGCGCCAAACCATCGAGCTCGTCCCTGTGGCGCGCACGGCGAAGATCACGCGCCGCTGGGGGCAGTGGTTGCCGTGGACCGTGTTCGGCGGCGGCCTCGCCCTCACTGGTCTGGGCGCGTTGATCGAGCTCAAAGCGAGCTCCGACTTCGCCGCATTCGACCGCATGATCCAGCGCGACTGCGCCAAGGGATGCACGGCGGTGGACTACGGGACGCGCGACACGGCGCGGACGGAGAACCGGATCGGCGTTGGCTTCCTGACCGCAGGTGCGGTGGCCGTCGCGGCGGGCGGAGTGATGCTCTACCTCAATCGCGCGCGGACGACCTATCCGACCGAGATCGACGTGCGACCGACGCAGGCCGGTGGCGTCGTGACGGTGGGAGGGCGGTTCTAGTGCGCTGGCCTTGGCTGATGGTCATCCTCTGCGGGTGCTTCCAGTCCAACGCGGTGGTGTGCGAGGACGGCCGGATCTGTCCCGACCAGACCACGTGCCTGCAGCTCTCGGCATCGAACGAGCTGCTGTGTGGCCTCGACGAGGACATCGCGGCGTGCCGCGATCACGCCGAATTCGATGCCTGCACGTTGCGCGGTGGGTTGCCGGGGGCCTGCTACGGCGACACGACCGGTGGGCTCGTGTGCCAGCCCACCGGCTGCGGCAATGCGATCACCGATCCTGGTGAGGTGTGCGATGACGGCAACGCGGAGACAGGAGATCGCTGCTCGTATAGCTGCCGGTCGAACGAGAGCTGCGGCAACGGCTTCATCGATCCGGTACGCCTCGTCGCGGGTCAACCCACGCTGAACGAGGTGTGCGACGACGCCAACCTCATGGGCCGCGACGGATGTACGAGCGGCTGTCAGCTCGAGACATCGCGCTGGCAGTCGATCGTGATCTCTTCGGGCCCCGTCCTCG
This sequence comes from Myxococcales bacterium, assembly GCA_043776275.1. GTDB lineage: Bacteria > Myxococcota_A > Polyangia > Haliangiales > Haliangiaceae > JABFXX01. The sequence goes on from JAYVRN010000584.1 coordinate 1,687, forward strand.
CGGACGCTCGGATGACCTACGATCCGATCCGCCAGCGCATGCTGCTGTTCGGTGGCACGCCCGACGGCCGGGATCTTCACAGCGAGATCTGGGAGTGGGACGGCGCGGCGTGGTCGCACCGTGCGGCGGGCGTGGCTCCGAGCGCGCGTATGGCGCATGCGTTTGACTATGATCTCTCGCTACACCAAGCGATCAGCTTTGGTGGGTCCAGTGGAGTCCAGGGCACCGCAGACACCTGGCGTTGGGATGGTGAGAGCTGGACGTCGCTCGCGCCCGCGATGAATCCCTCGCGACGTAGCAGGTTCGGGAGCGCCTATGACACGCGGCGCAAGCGGCTGGTGGTGTTCGGCGGGCAGGAGGTAGCCCCGGCCGACACCTGGGAGTGGAATGGTGAGACCTGGAAGGAGTTGCCGACGCCCGCGGGCCTGCAGGCGACGCGGTTCGCTCCTGTGATGGCGTACGATCCCGTGCGCGACCGGATCGTCATGGCCGGCGGCGGCGGCGTGACCGCGTTTCAGGACACCTGGGAGCTCGACGGCGACACCTGGGTTCAGGTCGCTGATGCCACGACCACCCCCTCAAGTCTCGCTGGCGGGGCGATGGCCTATGACGCCGTGGGGCGCCGGATGCTGGTCTACGGCGGCGGCGTGCTCGACGCGACTCTCGATCCGATCGCGCGGACGCTCGCGTGGGATGGTCAACACTGGACGGATCTCGGGCAGACCACACCGGGGCCGCTGCGCCGGGCCGCGATCGCGAGTGATCCGATCCGCCGACAGATCGTCATGCACGGCGGCGCCGTGGCCGGATGCATCCAGGGCTGCATCGCGAATGGCCAGACCTGGATCTGGAACGGATCGCAGTGGTCCGCGCCGTCGGTCGCTGCCACTCCAGGCAAGCGCACCAGGATGGCCGCGGCCTACGATCCAGCGCGCAGTACGCTCGTGATGTTCGGGGGGCTCGACGCGAACGTCAGCCCCGGGCTCCTCGGAGATACCTGGGAGCAGACGGATGGGCACTGGACGCGTGTCGCGACGACCGGGCCGGCGCCCCGGTTCGCCGCCGCCATGGCCTACGACGCGGCCCATCAGCGGATGGTGTTGTTCGGGGGAAGGCGGGTCAACGGCGCGACCCTCCCTGCCGAGACCTGGTTGTGGGATGGCAGTGCATGGTCCCTCGCGACCCCGGCCACCTCACCCACGCCGAGGTCGGGAACTGCCATGGCCTACGATCAGGCGCGTGGCCGCGTCGTGATGTTCGGAGGATTGGGTCCGCTCTCCGAGACCTGGGAGTGGGACGGAGTGACCTGGCTCCAGCGCATGCCAGTCCACGTTCCACCGCCGCGTACCGGTCATTCGCTCGCGTATGACTTCGTGGCCCGCAAGGTGACCCTGTTCGGTGGGGTGGGAGGTTCGCCTGTCATCGAGACCCTGGGCGACACCTGGACCTGGGACGGCACGGACTGGACCGAGGCGCTGTCATCGCCGGGAGCTGCGCGCCAGAACACGGCGATCGCCTGGAATCCGGCGCGTCGCCGCTTGACGTTGTTCGGTGGTCTCGCTGGTCTCGGGGCGCCGACCGCACTCGACGACACCTGGGAATGGGATCGGACGGCGTGGCATCAACTGTTCGTGCTCGATCCACCGGCGGCGCGTCTCGGCCACCTGATGTTCCCCGCGACCGACGGGACCGGGATCGTGGTGTACGGCGGGAGTGATGGCTCCATCCCCGGGATCGCACCCGCGAGCTTCGACGACCTCGCGCGCCTGTCCTACAACGGTAGCGCACCGTACGAGAGCTGCGCTGCGGGGATCGACCTCGACCGTGACGGCCTCGCGGGGTGCAGCGATCCCGATTGTGGTGCGCGCTGCGCACCGTTCTGTGTCGCGACCGAGATCGGGAGCGCGGCATGTGCGGCGAGCGGCGCGCGATGTGGGGATGGGACGTGCGATGCACCGCGTGAATCGTGTCGCCTGTGTCCGGGCGATTGCGGTCCTTGCACACCCGCGTGCGGGGACGGGTTCTGCGATCCCGGTGAGGCGTGCCTCGGCGATTGTCCATGACCGACGATCGGAGAGCCCCGCCCACGGGCACGCAGCTCGGCTTCTCCCCGACCCGGACCCCGGCGGGGGTTGACGCCACGGCACTCGCATCGCGCAACGACTACGCGTCGGAGGTCGACCTGACGCCAGCGGTGACGTCGCACGCGATCGGCCCCGGCACGAAGATCCGCCAGTACGAGCTGATCCGCGAGCTCGGCCGCGGTGGGATGGGCGTGGTCTACGCAGCCCGGGATCTCAAGCTCGGCCGTCGCGTCGCGATGAAGTTCCTGCGCCAGGTCGATCGCGAGATCGTGGAGCGGTTCCTCATCGAAGCGCGCGCCACGGCGCGCTGCAACCACGACAACATCGTGGTCATCCACGAGGTCGACGAGTACGAGGGCTCGCCGTACATGGTGCTCGAGTTTCTCGAGGGCAAGTGTCTCCGCGAGCTGATGGGGCCGTTCGGCGCGGGGATCCCGATGTCCGCCTCGCGGGTGATCGAGCTCTTGATCCCGGTCGCCCGAG
>JAYVRN010000585.1:0-15374 GCA_043776275.1 Myxococcales bacterium
CGTCGGGAACCCCATGCGCCGGTACAGCTTGGTGTCCTCGGCCTCGAGCAGCAGGTCGATCTCGCGCGCCTCGAGGCACACGATCTGCCTGCCGACCGACGATCTCCTCGTGTAGCGCAAGCCAGTCCCGTTCGCGGCACGTGACCGCATAGGCATCTGCGAGCTGCGACTGGAACGCGTCCGTGGCTGCGCTGTCGAACACGACGACCTCCTGTGGTTGGCGCGTGGTGGTCACGCGCACGATCCCTTCTACCACTGGGTTTTCGGAGGCTCTGTGCTGCGCTGTGCGTGCGCCGGAGGCCGAAATCTCGACGAAGATCGATCGGGTGCGCCTTCTGCGCGCTGTGCGCACGAGAGCGCGTTCTCGGCCACAAGATCGCGTCGATCGACGAGGTCGGCTCGCACTCGCATGCGGAACTCGTCAAGCGGATTCGGCGAATTCGACGAGCGCCGAGATCTTCTCGTCCGGTTCCCGGACAGAATGCGCGTCGAATCAGCCGGGCCAGTCGCCCGTCCCAGCCCCACAGGGACTGAGCGCAGATCACACACGAGTTGGCTCGCGCCTCGGTCCGCGCGGGGCTCGAGCACCCGTCCGTAGAACTTCCCGCTCTCCGCTTCCGCGAGCGACGCGCGCTCGGGGGCGGAGGCCCGCGTACGCGCCACACGATCACACGCCATGGCCTCGGTCTCGGTGGGACTTGAGCACGCGTCCGTAAAACTTCTCGCTCTCCGGAGCTTCCGCGAGCGCAGCGCGCTCGGGTCCGGAGGCCCGCGTACGCGCCACACGATCACACGGCATAGCTCGCGCCTCGGTCCCCGCGGGGCTTGAGCACGCGAGCTGAGAACTACATCCCGCACCCGTCCGTAAGACTTCCCACCTGCGCGCCACACGATCACATGCCATGGGTGGCTCCTCGGTCTCCGCACCCGGCCATAGAACTACCCGCGTACCCGCCACACGATCACACGCCGTTGCGCGAGGCGATCGCCCGGGCTAGCGCCTGGTACGTCGGCGAGTCCGACGGCAGCTCGGTCGGCCCGGTGGCGTTGCGTGCTGGCGCACCGGCGACGTGCGCCAGGTACGGCACGACCGCGACCACTGTGCCCCCCGGGAGCCCCACCGCCGCCCGCGCTTGCTCGGCGGCACCGAACGCGGTGTCGGCGGCGATGCGATCGGCGATCCAGCGCGCGAACGCGGCGCGATCGGTCGGCGCGCCGGTCACCTCGAGGGCACGCGGCACGATCCGCGCGAACCGGAAGCGGCCCTCGACTTCCGGGCCAAAGGCGTGGACCGCGACGCGCGCGCCGTTGAGGCCATCCGGCCGATCGCCCTCGAGCCGCTCGATCGCGAGGCCCCAGCGATCGCCATCTCGGACCGCGACCGCGCGTAGGCCGTGGCAGTACCGCGGGCCGCGACCGTCGCGCTGGGGCCACAGGCCGAGCTCCGGCGCGAGGACCCGGCCGGCGCACGCGTCGAGGATCGCCAGGACCGTGTCGGCGGTCGGCGGGCCGGCGAGCCCGACCGCACGTGCGATCGATCCCGAAGCATCTCCGATCGCATCGATCGCGACGCGCACGGCATCGTCACCGAGCCGCGCGCGCATGCCGACCAGCAACGAGCGCGCGCGCGCATCGTGCAACGCTTTCGCCGTGAGGTAGGCCGCGGCAGCCTCGGGATGTTTGTCGAGCCACGTGGTGACGAGCGCGATGCCGCGGCCGCGCACCTCGCGCACGCGCCACACCAGTTCGAACGCCGCCGACGACCGGCACGCGAGCAGGCACGGCACCACGCACCACGGATGGTCGACCAGCACGTCGCCGTCGAGCCGGGTCACCAGCCACGGCACCAGGCCGTCGCCGTAGCGGTTGTAGAGATCGACGTTGAACATGCCGCGTGGCGGCATCTGCCAGTCGATCCTGGCCAGCGCCGCGCAGGCCTCTTCGGCGTCGGCGAGCGACAGCAGCGCCGCCCACACGATATCCGAGGCGAGGATCGACGTCCCATCGCTGACGTCGGGCTCGCCCTTCTCCATCACCGGTCGGCCCGCGAGGATCGCGCGCGCGACCGCGAGCGGCATGAGACCGCGGTCATCGAGCTCGGTGACGCCGCCGCCGCGGACCGCCGCCGTCACACTCTCGTCGATCACGTCGGTCATCCGAGCATCGAGTACAGGCGGGCCTTGCTGAAGTCGCGGGCGGCGAGCTCGTCCTTCGAGACGAAGAAGTAGAGCCGGTCGCAGTCGCCCCACTGGAAGTCCGCGGCATCGTCGGAGTCCACCTGCAGCAGCATCTGATCTTCGGTGCCGTGCAGGTGAGCCTCGACGTAGTCTTGCCCGTCGATGTAGCCGAGCAGGCGGTTGGACTGGTAGTTCACGTCGCCCTCGATCGCGATCTTGCCGTTGTGGTAGGCGGTGAAGTCCTGCCAGAACTCCGCGAGCGGCGTGCCCGAGATCCACGGTGACACCCCGCCCGGCACGGTGTCACCCGCGCGGAACCCGAGCGCGGCCAGGCCGTGGACGTACGGCGCGAGCCGTGGCTCGCTGTCATACTCGCCCTGGTAGTCGACCCACGGCGGCGCCTGGCGCACCAGCTGATCGTCGGCGACCTCGTGATAGAGGACCGCGCAGCAGCCGTGGTCCTCGTCCTGATCGAAGCTCAGCCACTGCGAGTTGTAGAAGAACCACAGGTGGCCGGTCGCCGGCAGGCGACCCAGCGGATCGAGTCCCGCGGCGTCCGCGAGGCGCAGCTGCGCGATGAACTCCATCGGCACCTCGTCGCGGCTCGGCCACGCAACGCCAGGCGGAAGGTCGGGGAGGCCGCCGAACCGCGAGGCCCCGAGCGGTAGTGACGCGAGCCCGGCCTCGAATGAAGGGAAGCGCGCGGTGGTGCGGTCCGCTTCCCTCGCCTGGGCCTCGGTGACCTCCGCGTCCTCGCCCTCCGCGTCCTCCCCCTCCGCGTCCTCCCCCTCCGCGTCCTCGCCCTCCGCGTCCTCGCCCTCCGCGTCCTCGCCCTCCGCGCTGGGGCGCGGCGGCCGATCGGCGAGCTTCTCGGCCCGGAGCCAGATCGCCGGCTGGATCAGCGCATCGAGGGACGCCGCGTGGGCGCCATGGCCCTCCGCGGTCAGGACTTCCAGGATCTTCGCTCGGTTCATCGAGTCGATTGAGCCACGATTGCGCGCGTGGCGATCGTGGACGTACACCGAAAACGTCGAGCGGCCGGCGCATCACTGCACCGGCCACTCCCCGCTGTGGACTCGCCAGTTCCGTTATGCGTCGGCCTTGCCGCCGGCGAACGGCATCAGCCCCTTCAGGCCGTCCATGCCCATGACCAGCTTGATCTCGTCGATCTTCTCGGCGATGTCCCGCATGGTCTCGAGCTCCTTCAGGCGCATCAGCACCGGGTTCTCCGCGATCACCTTGGCGGTGTTGGCCATATTGCGCGTCGCGGCCGCATCCTCACGGCGGAGGATCACGTTCGCGGCAGCCGCCTTCTCGGCCTCGATCACCTTGTTGAGCAGCGTCTTCATCTCGCCCGGCAGGATGACGTCCTTCACACCCACGCGGTGGACGCGCACGCCGAACGTCTCGGCGCGCGGCATCACCTGGGCCTCGAGGTACTTCGTCAGGCTGTCACGGCCCTCGAGGAGCTCGTCGAGCGTGATGCCGGCGATGTACTCGCGTGCCGCGAGCTGGACCGCGAGGTACAGCGCGTCCTTGACGTCCGCGACCGCATGCACGGTCGTGGGCGCGTCGGCCGGGGCGTACTCCGCCGTGAGCGTCAGGCGAAGCGTGACCTTGTCACGCGTCATCAGCTCCTGACCCTCGATCTTCAGCTGCTGCACACGGGTGTCGAGCACCTGCACGGCCACGCGCGCCGCCGGATGGTTCCAGAACACGTACCGGCCCGGCTCGAGGATGCCCTCGAAGCGGCCCTGCACGTACTTGAGACCACGCTCGAACTGGCGCACCTGTGCCTCGACGACTTCGGTCGCCGGGATCACCGTGCGGAGCTCGTCGGTGAGCTCCGGTGCCTCGGCCGTGACCACGTAGGTCTGGACGGCAACGTTCGGGTTGACCGTCCAGATCCGGTGGACACCGGGGCGCAGGAACTTCACCGGCTTGCCATCGCGGTAGACGACGGCGCGCTCGTTCAGCGTGAGCTCGATCGTCGCGTACCAGGTCAGCGGAACGATCGCGAGCACGTCGGGCTGCGCGAGGAACACGAGGTCATCGACGTTCCAGATCGCCAGCTTTCCGTGCTTGCCCCAGAACGCGTGGTGACCCGGCACGAGCACGCGCTCGGGCTTGCCATCGCGCAGGAGCACCGCGCGCTGGTTGAGCTCGAGGTTGGCCTCGAGCAGCTCGCCCGGAGGGATCACCTTGCGCAGCTCGTCCGTGAGCTCCGGCAGCGGATCGATCTCGGCGAACACGCGCAGTGTGACATTGGCCTCGACCTTCCAGATCCGCTGCACGCCCGGGCGCAGGAACGCCACCGCACGGTCGTCCCGCTGGACGATGCCGTACTGGCCGTGAGCGAGGTGGACGGTCTCGAACCACTCGACCGGCAGCGTCGCGAGGACCGCCGCAGGCGCCGTGAACGTCAGCTCGTCGGTGTTCCAGCGGATCACCTCGTAGCGCTTCCAGAACGTGTAGCGGCCCGGGCCGAGCGCCTTCTCGGGCTTGCCATCGCGCACGAGGACCGCGCGCTCGTTGAGGTTGAGATGAAGATGCTGGAACATGACGGACTCCTTGAACCGCGTTGCGAACGAACCCGCGCGAGGCGACGTGGTGTCGCGTGCGCGGTTGGAGAAAGGTGGCCGGCGTCGGGGACCACCAGCGCGCCGTGGCTCGCACGCTGGTGTGCGAACGAGCGGTTGCGCGTGGGCTCCGTCGCGCCGAGGTGCGCCTCGCGGCGAGTCACACGCGCGCGATCACGGGCGGCACTCCGAACGGGAGGACGCTGGCGAACGCGAGGGTGTGGTCGCTTGCGAGTCGATCTCGACGAGACGTGGTCGGGATTCCCTTCCGGGCGATCACCGACGACGACCTGCTCAGGTTTTTTGCGGTTTGCGAGACCGCTGGGATGTTGGGATGAGCAAGCCCAGTGCGTTTACCGTTCCGCCACCGCTGCAAAGGTGTGGGTCGATCGTGTCGTGCAGCAGCAAGGAGTCGAACCTTGATACCCCGGTCTCGTCAGAGCTTCGTTGCCCCCGGAACCGCGGATGGAGCTGGGCAGAGCCCCCGAACGCGCCCGAGTGACGACCTTGCCTGGTCGACCGAGCGCGCGCACCGCAGCCGGTTTGGCCTGGGCGCAGAAGATCGCCCCGACGAGGCGCCAACAACTAAGGCATCTCGTCGCACACGTCAAACACAATTTCGTATGTGCTCAAAATCCAACGCCGAGCTCGGGGCCGTAGAGCGGCGGGCCGACGTTGAAGTCGAGCACGCGAACCGACGCCTGCACCGGCCCCACGCGCACACCCACGCGCGCCGAGGTCGCGCGCACGCCCTGGCCGAACTGCATCAGGTTCGCCTCGCCGACGAGCGACGCGAGGGCGTTGATCGGACTCTCGACGCGGAGGCCACCGATCACGCCGACGAACGAGCTGTCCATCACCGGATCGTGCGCGGTCTTCGCTCCCACGAGGCCACCGACGACGTAGATGTTGGTGCCCTTCGCGTCATCGACCCGCACACCGAGCGTGATCGACGGCATCGTCAGCGTGAGCGCGGGCATCTGGGACTGGGCCTCGTAGTACCGGGTCACCGAGCCGCCGAGCCGCAACCAGTCATCCACGATCGACAGCTCGGCCGTGAACCCGCCATCGGAGTCCACCGTCTTCTGCGCGCCCGCATAGCCCTCGAAGTGCGCGGGCAGCCTCGGCGGCTCGGGTCGCACGCGGCGCCGGTGCACGATCACCGTCGAGCCGCTGACCGGGGCCACGTCGCGCTCGACGTACGCGCGGTCGTCGCGCTCGACGGTGGTCGTCGTCGATCCACTCGAACCTCCGGCCCGCGCCGCGCCGCCGAGGCCCGAGCTGACCGAGTGCAGCGGGCCGCCGCCACCACCTCCACCTCCTCCGCTTCCGCCACCACCGCGGCCGTGACCTGCGAGGGCGGAAACGGGGACGAGGACACCGAAGGCAACGACACCCAGCTTGAACGGACGCATGAACCTGGCAACAGCACGAGGTATGCCGCGACGAGAAATGAATCTTCGCGCGGATCTAGCCGTCTACGAAGATCGGGCCGTCCTGCGAGTTCTGCAGGACGTGTGGCGCCCGGGCCACAGGTGCGCGCGATCCTCAGTGATAGAGGTGGATCATCAGCGCCACCGTCGGATCGAACGTCAGCCCGATCGTCGTATCCGTGGTCACGGTGACCGAGCCCGCCCCCATCTCCTGCCGGTTCTTCACGAAGCTGATGAGCCCGTTGGTCGCCGAGAGGCTGGCCTGGAGATGCGGCGTGAGCCACGTGCCGACGGCGATCCCGTAGCGGATCGTCGTGGTGGTGATGCTCGTGACGTCATCCGTGTTCTGGTTGTCCGGATCCTGGCTGAGGTTGTCGAGATCGAGCGCGCCGAGGATCTCGAGATCGGTGTGGCGATGACGCACCACCGGGAACCGCACCAGCGCGCCCAGCCCGAGCTCGGTCGCCTTGGAGGTCTGCGCCGTTCCTTGATCCGTGGAGTGCGACGAGGTGGCGAACACCAGGGTCGGCTCGAACGTGATGCCATTGGCCAGGCGGAACCGAACGCTCGTGACGTTCGGCGTCTGGAGGGACGTCGGGAACCGGTAGCCCACGCCGATGCCGATCGAGAACCCGACCGGGCGCTCGGCGACGGCTTCGGGCTCGCTGGCCTCGGGCGGCTCTGCGCGGGGGCGCGGAGGCTGACGAGGCTGCGGAGGCTGAGGAGGCTGAGGAGGCTGCGGAGGCTGAGGAGGCTGAGGAGGCTGAGCCTCGGCCGGTGGTGACTCGGACCCGGTTCCGGGCTGGGCCATGGCGGTTCCGCTGGCGAGCACGCAGGTCGCCAGGAGCAAGGTCCTGATGGTCATATCCCTCCGTCGGGAATCTGTGGATCTTCGGGAGTCGGTGGATCGCAGATCTGCCGGCAGACGTCCTCGAGCGTCGAGCAGCGATCGCTGTTCGCCGACACGCAGTCGAGGCACGCGTCCGAAGCGTTGGTCGCGTCGAGCTGGTCGTTACAGTCCGCCACGCAGCGGTCCTGCAGCGCGGGAAGCGGCGCTTCCCTGCATGCACAGATCGACGAGCACGCGGCCGCCACCCGCTCCTCGTGGGTGACCTCGCAGGCGCTCGACAGCGCCGCCAGGCCAAGAACGACACCGATGAGGAGCCGGTTACGCACGCCGATCCTCGATACCACTTCCGCTACCACTTCAGCTCAGAGCGAGTCGAGATACTGGACGAGATCGTTCAGCTGATCCGACGTCAGCTTCGACGTATCGCCATGCACGCCCGGGCCGCCGTTGCAGGTGACGAACCGATCCATCAGCGTGGCAGCGCAGCCATCGTGGAGGAACGGCGCGCGCGCGCCCACGCCGAGGAGGCTCGGGACCTTGAAGGTGCCGCCGGTGCCCACGTTGAAGCGCTGGTTGTTCGTCAGCAGCACGCCGTTGTGGCACGACACGCAGCCCACGCTCGGGGTCTCGAACAGCGCCGAGCCGCGAGCGATCGCAGCGGCATTGCCCGCGCTGGGCGCGGGGGCCGGCACGCGGTTGAGCCACGGGCCGAGCGCGGACTTCTGGCCGGCGGTCAGGACGCCACCCGACATGCGCTTGGCGAACACGTCGTCGAGCAGCACGGGCAGCGTGTTCTCGTCGCCGGTCCAGTGGTACGGCGCGCGATCGAGGATGTTGCCGGCGAGGCTCTGCGTGCGGCGCTTGCCGTCCTGCGCGAAGTTCCACACCACGCCGTCGTCGCGACCTTCCGGGTGGCACGACGCGCACGACACGCCGATGCTGGTCTGCTGGTGGAACACGTTGCGACCCTGATCGTTGCGCGCCGAGCCCGGCAGGTTGATCCGGTGCGAGAGCGCGCCACCCGCGGTGCGCACGATCAGCGCCGGAGCCTCGGGATAGAAGATCACGAGATCGCCACCGGGCGTCCAGCCGAGGGAGGTCGGCGGGCCGAGGCGCTGGCTGTCGTGGCCGTCGTCCTCGTCGTCGCCTTCGTCGTCACAGCGACCGTCGCGGTCCTTGTCGTCGCAGCACTGGCCCATCTTGGGATCGAGGGGGGGCGGCGCGTCGCCGCTGCCGCTACCGCCGCCCGTCGAGGGCGGAGAAGTGGTCGGATCTCCACACGGCGTCGGGTTCGGCGGCTCACAGCGATCCTCGTCGGGCGCGGAGAGCGCGACGGCGGGCACCACGGTGACCATCCGGCTACCGGCGGTGAGCACGGCGATCTTGTCGCCGGCGCGCGAGGCCGCGATGTCGACGGGCAGCGCACCGCGACCGATGCGGGCGACCGCCACGGGGGCCTGGCCCGGAGTGACCACGCTGACGGCGTCCTCGACGGGACCGCCGCCGCAGTTGCCGCCGTAGCCGCCCGGCTGCTCGCTATCGAGCACGCTCTTGACGCGGCGCTGGTGAGACATCACGAGGCGACCGTCGGGCATCGCGATCGTGCGCCACGCCGTGGAGGCAGGTGCGTCGAACTGACCGGACGGCGCGCCGCCGGAGCCCGCGCCACCGTCGGGGGTCGGGGGTAGGTCGCCGCCGCCAAAGCCGTCGAACCGCGGCACAGTGGGGGGCACAGCGCGGTTGACCACCATGCCGGTCTGATCAAGCGTGAGGATCTCGGCGGTGCGGAACCGCGTCACGAGGAGCTGAGGACCGCTGACGATCACGTCGCGGAGGTCGCGCTCGAGGCGGAGGCTGCGCACGGGCGTGCCACCCGCGGCGGCGAACGTGACGAGCTCACCACCGGTGCACGCGACGTGGACCACGTCGGTCGCGGAGTCATAAGCGAGCCCGCGCGGCTCGGCGCAGACCGGACGGCGATCGACGATGGCGCCGGTCGCGTCGATCGTGAGGAGCGCGCCACCATGGCGAAGCGCGACGTGGACGCGACCGGCGGCGTCCTCGACGAGGCGGCCCGGCTCATCGCCGACCTCGAGCGGCGTTTCGGAGACCACGGTCTCACCGGCGAGCTCGATCTGCACGATGCGATCGCGATCGGGATCCGCGACGACGGCGCGCGAACCATCGCGCGTGATCATCAGGGTGCCACCCGTGATCGGCACCCCGAACGGCTCGGGAGTCTGACCATGCTCACTACATCCAACGACCAGAGTCAGCGGCAGAACCAACGGCAGGAGCGTTTTCATCGACACGGGTGACCTCCAACGGGCAAACACTGCGGATCCGAAGACCCGCACCACCTGCACCCAGTGTGCCGCAGGAACCGCCCCAGAAGACAGTCACTTCTGCGATCTCGGCCCAGGATTGGCGGGATCTGGGGGGACTGGCGCCTCAGAAATCTGTGGCTCGGGCAGCGTGGGTCAGCTGTCGATGTGCAGGTCGATCGTGATCGTGCCGTCGGAGCCGCGGGTCCAGCGTGCGGCGCGCAGCGTCAGGTTGTCGAGATCGTGGCCCCAGATCCCGTAGACCCCATCGGTGCGATTGCGGTGCTTGCCGTTGGTCCGCTCCTCGAGCGGGAGGGTCTTGGTGGTGGCCGTGGCCTCCTCGGCCTCGTACACGTTCGCGTACTCCTCGCACACGGTCTTCACCAGCTCGGCCCGGGTGAACCCGATCGGGAACACCGCATCGATCGAGATGCTCGCCGGGGTCGAGAGCGGATACGTGATGACGAGGATCGCATGCTCGAACGGCACGACGATCTCCTCGGGGTTGGACAGCTTCGCCAGCGCGCCCTGGACATCGCTGACCCGCACCCCGCCATCGGGGAATGCGATCCGCGTGGTCATCATCGCCATGGTCGGCCGCGTGACGCGCAGCTTCGCGATCACCCACCAGGCAACCGCGATGGCCAGCGCGATCAGGACGAACGACATGGGGCGCGAAGTTAGCACCCCGCTCACAGCTTCGCGAAATACACGACCGACACTCCGACCCCGATCACCACCACGGTCCACCGGAGCGCCTGGGGGGGGATCCGCGTCGCCAGCACGCCCCCCAGCGCCCCACCCACGAGGGCTGCTCCTGCCATCACGAGCGTGATCGCCCAGTCGATCGGCCCCCACACCAGGAACACCAGCGCCGCGGACACGTTGACCACGAGCGAGACGGTCTGCTTGAGGGCGTTGATCCGGATCAGAGAGTCCGCGAGCACCACGCCGAGCACGGCGAGCACCATCACGCCCATGCCGGCCCCGAAATAGCCGCCATAGACCGCGGCGAGGCCGATCGGGATCACGGCGAGCAGCTCGGCGTGATGGGCCGGGACCCGCGCGAGCAACCGCCGGCGCAGCGAGTCCTGCAGGCCCACAAGCAGCGCGGCGGTCAAGATCAGGAACGGGACGATCACCTCGAACGTGCGGTGACTCGTGTGGAGGAGCAGCGCCGCGCCACCGATCCCGCCGGCGCAGGCGATCGGGAGCAGGATCGCGGCGCGCCGGCCCTGCCCCGCCAGATCCTTGCGCTGCGCGAGCGTGGCGCCGAGGTAGCCCGGGCACATCGCCACGGTGTTGGTGACGCTGGCCACCACCGGCGGGAGCCCCGCGGCCACCAGCGCCGGGAACGTGATCAGGCTCCCACCGCCCGCGATCGCGTTGACGGCACCGCCGATCAGCGCCGCGCCCCCGACCATCGCGATGCGCGCGACGTCGGTCATCCCTGCTTGGGCGCGACCATGGCGAGCATGTCCTCGAGGATCGCGGCGAGCTGGGCGCGCGTATAGGGCTTCTGGAGGAAGCGCGCGTCCGGCAGCAGCGCCTCGGAGGGAACCTCGGCGTAGCCGGAGACGAACACGATCGCGAGCTCGGGCCGGAGCTGACGGAGCTCGGCCGCGAGCGATGGGCCGTCGCGGTCCGGCATCGCCACGTCACACACGAGCACATCGATCCGGCCCGCGTGCGAGGTCGCGTGCGCGAGGGCCGCCTCGGCCGTGCCCGCCGCGAGGACGTCATAGTGGAGCGACCTGAGGACGCGCACCGTGGTGTTGCGGACCAGCTCCTCGTCGTCGATGACGAGCACGCACCCACGCCCCGCCGGGCGCGGCACGGCGACGGGCGCATCGATGGTGGCGACGCCCTGCACGCGCGGCAAGACGACGTCGAACCGGGTCCCCATGCCGAGGCGGCTGTCGACGAGGATGTCTCCGCCGTGCTGGCGCACGATCCCGTAGCTGCTCGCAAGCCCGAGGCCGATCCCGTGTGCCTTCGTGCTGAAGAACGGGTCGAACGCGCGGCTACGGGTCTCGGCGTCCATCCCCGCGCCGGTGTCGGTCACCGACAGCGCGATCAGCTCGCCGGGCGGCAGCGTGACGTCGGCCGAGCGCGGGTGCTCGCCCACCGCGAGCAGGATCCGCCCACCCTGGGGCATCGCGTCGCGCGCGTTGACCACGAGGTTGACGAGCACCTGCTCGAGGAGTGACGCGTCGGCCCGTACGAACAGCGGCGCCGCGCCGGCCGCCGCGATCACGATCTCCACCGTGGGGCCGACGAGCCTCCGGAGCAGCCGCTCCACCTGCGCGACCAGGATCATCAGATCGACGGTCTTGAACTCGAGCGGCTGTTGCTTCGCGAATGCGAGCAGCTGCCGGGTCAGGTCACGCGCCCGCACGGCGCCATCGCGGATCGTGGCGAGATCCTCGCGCCCTGCCGGCGGGCAGACGCCCTCCAACAGCTCGAGGGAGCCCATCATCGCCGCGAGCAGGTTGTTGAAGTCGTGAGCGACCCCACCGGCGAGCTGGCCGAGGCTCTCGAGCCGGTGCGCACGCCGCAGCTCCTCCTCGAGCCGGTGGTGCTCCGTGACGTCCATGATCGTGCCAACCATCGACACCTGGCTGTCCGCACGCGAGATCCGCCCTCGCAGCCGCGCCCACCGCGTCACGCCGTCCTTGCCGAGGATGCGGAACTCGCGCTCGAACGTGGTCAGATCGCCCTCCTGGCTGAGCGCGCCGGAGGCCGCGAGCAGGTTCGCGCGATCGTCGGGATGGACGTGCTCGAGGAACGGCGCGATGCCGTCCGCCGACGGCGGATACTGGAAGATCTCGTTGAGGTTGTCCGACCACCAACCGCGGTCGGTGCCCGGGGAGAACTCCCAGACACCCATCCGTGCCGCGGACAGCGCGAGGTCGAGCCGCGCAGCACCCTGGCGGATCTCGTCTTGCGCCTTGATGAGGTCGGTGAGATCGGTGAACGAGGTCACCGCGCCGGTCACCGCGCCGGCGGCCGACAGCACGGGCTGCGAGGCGGCCAGGAGCCAGCGCTTCCCCGCGGGCGTCTCCAGCCCGAGCATCACGCCAGCCTCGGCGCGGCCGGTCGCCAGCACGCGCAGCCCGGGAAGCGCGTCGTCCGCGAGCAGCTCGCCGGCGTCGCTGACCAACCGATGGCCTGCCATCAAGCAGCCGCGCTGCCCGAGCAGATCGGCCTGGTGGGTGGCGCCGAACAGGCGCACCGCGATGTCGTTGCACGCGAGGATCCGGCCGTCGGCGCCGCGCAACAGCATCGCGCCGGGGAGCGCAGCGATCAAGCTGCGATAGCGCGCCTCACTCTCTCGCGCAGCCGACTCGGCCATGGCGGGCGACGACAGATCTTCGGTGAACAGCACGAGGTGCTCGGGCGGGGCGAACACGTAGGTGATCCGCAGGGTCGAGGTCGCCTCGGTACGATCGTGGCGCCGTACCGGCATCTCGCGGACGACGGGCTGTCCATCGGCGATGCAGCGGCGCGCGTCCTCCACGACCTGTGGCTGGTCCTGGTACAGCCTCGCGAGCTTCTTGCCGCGGAGGGTCGACATCATGGGATTGAGGCGGATTGCCACCAGGTTGACGTCCTCGAGGACGAAGTCGTCGCAGGAGATCCGGAACAAGTACGCGGGCGCCGGAATGTGCGCGAAGAACGGCGGGGTGATCATGACGGCGCTTCCTAGCCCTTGGCCGGGCGCCACGCTGGCGCGATCAGCCGGCGCTTGCCATCGCTCGCGAGCGTGACATCTGGCGCATCGAGCTCCTCGCGATCCCACAGCTTGCAGGTCACCTGCTTGTGCTGCTGATCGAGCGCCTCGCAGTAGTTGGTGAACTCGCAGCGCCGGATCTCGTCGCCGCGCCCCAGGCGGATCTTCTGGAACCAGTCCGGATCGGCGAGGCTCTGCCGCGCCGACGCGACGAGATCGGCCTCGCCACGCGCGAGCACGGCCTCGGCCTGGGCGAACTCGCAGAGGCCACCTGCGCCGACGATCGGCGTGGTCAGCCCGGCCGCGTGGACCGCCGCGCGGATCGTCCCCGACAGGCTGACGTTGCGCGCGAACGGGCCGCGCTCGTCGGAATAGATCGTGGGCATGCACTCGTAGCCGGAGCGGCCGGTGTACGGATACGCGGACCAGCCGACCTTGGGGGCCTTGGCATCCTCGAACTTGCCGCCCTTGGAGATCGAGAGGAAGTCGAGGCCCGCCTTCGCGAGCTCGACGCCGAACCACGCGGCATCCTCGACGCGGTTGCCGCCCTCGATCACGTCATCACCGAGGTAGCGACAGCCGACGATCACGTTGCGCGCGGTGCGCTTCTTGACCGCGGCGATCACCTCGAGCGGGAGCCGGGCGCGATGCGGGCGCTTGCCGCCGTAGCCATCGTCCCGCGTGTTGAGCGCCGAGAGGAACGAGGCCATCGTGTATGCGTGGGCGAAGTGGAGCTCCACGCCATCGAAGCCGGCGGCCTGGGCGCGCCCTGCAGCGTCGGCGAACAGGCCCGGGAGCACCTGAGGGAGCTCCTTGATGTGCGGCAGGTGCGTATCGGTCACCCGCTCGCGATACCCACGCTCGAGATCTTCGAGCTCGCGCGCGGTCAGCACGTACGGCAGATCGGTGTCGGGGAGCGCGGTGAGGTGCGCGCGGACGTCATCGTCGGTGACCAGGGTCGTGGCGGGATCGGGGCTCAGCAGGCGGAGCGCCTCGCGGTGGCGCTCCGTGATGGTCAGGAACCGCGAGAAGTACTTGTCCCGGGCGGGGCGGCGGCGGATCGAGAGGAAATCGATCAGCTGGATCAGCACCAGCGTCTGGCCGTTGGAGGCCTCGCGCACCGCGCTGACGAGCTGGGCCAGGCCCTCGACGAACCGATCGTGGCCGATCCGGAGCAGCGGCCCCGACGGGACGTCGCGGATCGCCGTGGCCTCGACGACGAGGACCCCGGGCCGGCCCTCGGCGAACCGGCGGTACCACGCGATCACGTCGGGGGTCACGAAGCCGTCTTCCGTGGCGCGCCACGGCACCATCGCGGGGATCCAGGTTCGCGCGCAAGCCGTGCGCGGTC
Source organism: Myxococcales bacterium (assembly GCA_043776275.1). Taxonomy (GTDB): domain Bacteria; phylum Myxococcota_A; class Polyangia; order Haliangiales; family Haliangiaceae; genus JABFXX01. The sequence goes on from JAYVRN010000585.1 coordinate 14,448, forward strand.
CGAGCTCGATCGGCTGGAACATCAGGGCCTGGGCGGCCTCCTCCGCGGTGGGCCACGCGGTCGGCGGAAGCTCGTGCTTGATGCGCTCCGGCGGTTGCCACATGGCGGCCGATTCGTACCACACTCGTGACGTGGAGCCCTACGAGACTCAGCTCGGTCTGGCCACCGCGCTTGGCGTGGGCTTGCTGATCGGCCTCGAGCGAGAGCAATCGAAGGCGGAGCGCGGGGGCAACCAGATCGGCGGCGTGCGCACGTATCCGATCGTCGCGCTGACCGGTGCGCTGGCCACGCTGCTCGAGCCGTCGTCGATGTGGCTCCCGCTGGTGACGCTGCTCGGGGTGTTCGCCCTGGTGGCGGTCTCGTACGCTGCGGATATCAAGCGCGATGCCGATCACGGCATGACCACCGAGATCTCCGTGATCGGGACGTACCTGCTCGGCGCGCTCGCGGTGAGCCGCGGGGTGGTCGAGCCGATGGCGGATCGGTTCCTGCTGGTGGCGGCGATCGGCGTGGTGATCACGTTCCTCCTGTCGTCCAAGGAGTGGTTCCACGCGGTCGCCTCGCGGGTCTCGCGCGAGGACTTCTACGCGACGGTGAAGTTCCTGATCGTCGCGGTGATCGCGCTGCCCTTGCTGCCCGATCGAGATCTCGGCCCGCTCGACGCGATCAACCCGCGCACGCTCGGGCTGATGGTCGTGACGATCTCCGGCCTGTCGTTCCTCGGCTATGTCGCGATGCGCTGGCTGGGCCCGCGCCGCGGCCTGTTGCTCGGCGCAGCGCTCGGTGGCCTGGTGTCCTCGACGGCGGTGACCTTGTCGTTCTCGCGGCGCGCGAAGGCCACGCCGGCCCTCGCGCCGGTCGCCGCGGGCGCGATCGCGATCGCGTGGACGATCATGCTCGGCCGCGTCGCGGTGCTCGTGGCCGTGG
>JAYVRN010000586.1:0-15360 GCA_043776275.1 Myxococcales bacterium
TGCCGGCCATGCGGTGCAGCGCCACCAACCGGCGGCGCTCGCGGATCACCTGATCGCGCTACTCGGTCCCTAGGTCCGACGGCAGATCCACCATGGGCACCTCGATCTGCGCCGTGGTGCGACCCTGCCAGACGCGCGGCACGAGCACGCGAAACGTCGAGCCCTTCCCCACCGTCGAATCGAGCTCGAGATCGCAGGCGAGGAGTGCGGTCAGCTGGGTGACCAGTGCGAGCCCCAGCCCCACCCCGCCGTAGCCCTTGGCATCGCCGCGCTCCGCCTGCCGGAATGGCTCGAAGATCTTCTCGCGGTCCTCGGGCGCGATGCCGATGCCGGTGTCGACGACCTCCAGCACCACGTGGCGTTCGGCCGATCGCGCCCGGACGGTCACGCGCCCGCCCTCCGGCGTGAACTTGACCGCGTTCGCGATCAGGTTGACCAGGACGTGCGCGAGCCAGCGCTCGTCGGACAGCACGCTCGGGAGCTTGTCCGGAACGTCGACGTCGAGGGTCAGACGCTTGGTGCCCACGATCCATGAGGTCGATGCGGTGACGCGCTCCACGAGCCCGATCACGTCCACCGGCCCCGGGCGGGCGTCGATCTTGCCGGCCTCCGCGCGCGTCAGCTGGAGCACGTCATCGACCAGCTGGAGCAGGGACTGCGCGCTGCGCTTGATCGACGCGAGCGCGTCTTTCTGGCGATCGGTCACCGGGCCGTAGACGCCCGCGGCGATCACGTCGGAGAGGCCCTGCACGCCGTGGATCGGCGTGCGCAGCTCGTGGGTCATCGACGCCACGAACTGGCTGCGCTGGGTGGCCGCCTCGATCAGCTGCCGGGTCCGCTTCTCGAGATCGGACTCCTTGCGCCGCAACAGCCGCAGGGTCGCGGCCGCGAAGAAGCCCGGCACGCCCACCACCAGCGCGCAGTAGGCGATCGCCGTGATCGCGTACCCGACGCTGGGCTCGAGCCCAGGCGCCCCGGGCACCGGCGTGGGCGGGAGCACGCCTGTGGTCATCAGGATCAACATCAGCGCGAAGCTGACGACGATCAACGACGCCATCAGGATGGTGATCGCGAGGTTCGACAGCAGCGACAGCACGGTCACGACGATCACGTACGTCGGCAACAGCGGACTGTAGGGTCCGCCCGTGAAGTAGATCGCGGCGGTCAGCAGCACCACGTCGGCGACGGTGTTGAGCCCCTGGGTCTCCATCACCCACCGATCGCGCGCGAGGCCGAGCCACGCGAGCGAGTTGGTCAGCAGCTTGACCGAGACCAGCGTGATGTACGCCCACTTCCACGGGGTCAGCCCGAGGAACGCCGCGGAGGCGGCGAGCACCGCGAAGCCGATCGCCACGGCGAAGCCGCTCCAGATGCCGTACCAGAGCTTCTGTCGGTTCGCCGGCGCAGCCATCTCCGCGAGCGCGGCACCGAGGGGGCCGAGGGCGCGCGAGCGCATCGCCGGCGCGCCTACACTTCACCGAGCAGCTGACGAACCGTGGCCAGCAGCTGCACGAGATCGAACGGCTTGGAGAGATACCCGTCGGCGAGCGTCCCGAGCTGGATCGTGCGGCTCGATTGATCGCGATCGGTATAGACCGCAGACATCAGGACGATCGGGATGTTCTTGCCCTCCGGTCGCCCCTTGATCTCGCGGACCAGCTCGAAGCCGTTCTTGCGCGGGAGCTGGACATCGACCAGGAGCAGGTCCGGCGAATCGAGCTCGAACCGCTCGATGCCTTCGGGCCCCGAGGACGCGGCGAAGGTCGCATAGCCGTTCGCCGCGAGAAAATCAGACAGGATCATCTGATTCACGGGATCATCCTCGACGACCAGGATCTTCTTCACGCCCGGCGAGGTTAGCACGCTCTAAGGGAAGCGATTCGAGCTGACGGGACCACCAGCCCACAGCCGTGAGCGCGGGCCCGGCGAAGGCGGCCAGGTCGAGGCGACGAGGGCATCCCAGCGCGCGGCTTCGTCGGCGACGAGCTCGCTCGCATCGACCGCCGGGCTTGCGACCACGGATGCCGCGACCTCCTCGATGCTGCGCTCGTCAGCGCCCCAGGCCGGTACGAGGGATTGATAGAACAGCGTGGTGACGTCAGGAGCGATCGGGCTATCGACCGTCCATGGCGAGGCGTGCGCGTACACGATCTGATCCAGGCGGCGCTGGATCAGCTGAGGCGCGTAGTGCAGAGGCAAGGTCTGAAGGTCGTAGAGCACCACGAGCCCCGGCGCCGGGACGCCGACGGCGGGCCATGGCGCGCGCGGGATCCCGAGGCGAAGCGCGATCGCCTCCGCGAGGATCTCGTCGTCGCGGAGCTGCGGCGCATAGACGCACGGCAGCTCGAGCCCCTTCACCAGCGACGCCAGCCGCTCGATGCCGGTCACCACGAGGGGCAGCGAATCGGCCAGCCACGCGTACCGCCCGTGCATCGGATCGTCGAAGCCATACGGCGACTGATGCGTGAGGAGGCTCCCGGTGAGCACGTAGTTCCAGCCGCGGAGGTCCAGTGGATCGAGGGGGCACGTGCCAGCGATCCGATCGGCGCGGTCGACGATCCCCGCGATCGTCGCGTGCAGGCTCTCGGTATCGGGGCCGCCCGGAGCGAGAGACGGCAGCGCAGCACGCGCGACGTCGAGACGCCCGCTCATCGCCGCGTTGTAGGCGTGGAGGTAGCGCGGGAGGAAACTCCTCGCACGCAGCGCCGGGTAGCTCTCGAGGACCTCGAAGGCATCCGGGTGACGGAGCGCCGATTCGAGCGCGGAGACCAGCTCGCAGACCACCTCCTCGCTCTCCCCGACCAGGGCGAGGCAGTGCCAGAGGATGGTCGCCGCGATCTCGGGTAAGCCGAGGTCGATCAGCTCGTAGCCGAGCTGGTACAGGCGATCCGGACTGTCCGGGTCCCGGACCGCTGCCATCGCCGCGGCCACGATCTCGGTGGCGCCGCGACTGGCGAGCAGCTCGGCGAACATCGCGAGCCAGCGAGGGAGATCCGCGCGGGCCAGCCGCTTGCCGCCTGGCCACTCGAGGATGAGGCGGAGCCGGGCGAACGCCGGCAACACCTCACCGGAGGCGATCAGCTGCTTGATCGCTTCGGCCTCGGCTCCTGGTGCGTCCTCTGCCATCGTCAACTCAGAGCTTCGCGAGCCTCATCGAGGCGTCCCACAGCGCGCTCCGTGCGGCGGCATCGCGCGCAGCCACGGCCGGCGGCGTGGGGGTGCCCTCGCTGAAGTACGTCCCCGACGGGTCGTCGACCGACTCCCCACCGGCAAGCCGCATGCTCGTCACCGCACCGGCCTCCACTGTCCCGCCCTGGACCGGGCCGAAGCCCTGACGCAGCAGCTTGGTCCCGATCACCCCAGGATGCAGCGAGTAGGCGACCAGCTTCTGCGGATCCCGCCGGCCGGCGAGCTCGAGAACGTGCATCACGTTCGCGAGCTTGGACTGCGCATACGCGGCGTAGCCGGTCCAGCCCGACGACAGCGTGAGATCGTCGAGGTGGATCCGGCCGCGGGTGTGGGCGATCGAGGAGACGTTGATCACCCGCGACGGAGCGTGGGTTGCACTGGCCTCGAGGCGCGAGGCCAGGAGCTCGGTGAGCAGGAACGGCCCGAGGTGATTGACGGCAAACGTGAGCTCGACGCCGTCGGTCACGGTCCGTTCATCGGCAAAGATGCCGGCGTTGTTGACGAGCACGTGCAGCTCGGGGACGCGCGCCAGGATCTGCTCGGCGCCCTTGCGCACGGCCACCTGCGATCCAAGATCGAACGACACACCCTCGATCTCGGCGCCCGGCAGCTCCTCCATGAGCTTCGCGATCGCGGCATCCACCTTGGGTTTGCTGCGGCCGTGCAAGATGACCTTGGCCCCCGCGGCAGCGAGTCCGCGCGCGGTGGCGCGGCCGATCCCGTCGGTGGAGCCGGTGATCAAGACGACGCGACGATCGGTCATGTCGCGAACATAGCGCGGTCGACGCTCAGTGGGCGCGGAGCGCGCGCCGGATCGCCGGCGGGATGCGGGGCTCGCGCGGCTCGCGCAGTTCGGACGCGCCCGAGGCTCCGTCGCGGAGGTTCGGCATCGTCAGGATCGGCGTGACTCCGGTCCACGCGGCGAGTTTCGCGAAGGCAGCATCGCGATCCACGTCCGACAGCCGGGTCAGGCTCGCGCCGTGAGTGCCGGACGCCTGGATCAGCCGCAACGAGTCCGTCGCCTGCCCCAGCTCGAACTTGCCGCCCGTCCACGGATCCCACTCGCCGTAGACGAACAGGAGGCGGTTGCCGTGCTGCTGGACCCAGTCGTCGATGTCGTGCATCGCGACCCCGTTGTCGTAGGCGGGCTGGGCCGTCGGCAGCGAGTTGAGGTAGTCCGCGTCGGTGAACATCAGATAGGGATCCAGGTACGTGGCCCCATCGTCGGGATACCCGAGCTGCAAGTAGGCCTGGTAGTAGTAGGCGTCGAACGCCGCCACCTGATCATCGTCGTTGTCGGAGACCGGCGAGATCAGCTCGAGGAAGCTCCACATCACCTCGTCCGTGGCGGTGACGGCCGGGACGTTCGGGCAGAACGTGACGCCGTAGTACTGCCAGAACGCCCACTCGACGCTCGCGATCGAGCTCTCGACCGCCGGCCGCAGGAGGATCCGCGTGTAGCTATGGGGCTCGGTCGCGGACTGGGCCTGTGCGGTGGCCTTCGCCTCGATCGCCGCGCGGCGGTTCTGCAACATCTCCTTCGCTGCGTCGCGCACCGCCTGCCGGCACGCGGGGGGCCCGACCGTGGCCAGGAACGCGCCGTAGCGAACATCGGGGGCGCCGAACGAGATCGGCGCGACGAACGGCACCGTGCCGGCGACATCATCCGGATAGTAGCGACGGTGGTAGATCGCGGTCATCCCACCCTTGCTGCCGCCGGTGGTGATGAACGCCCCGCTGTACACGGTCTTCAGGGCGACGATGATCGCGTGCTCGTCGGCGGCCATCTGCTGGATCGTCAGCTTCGACCAGTCCACCTGGGTGGGCCGTGAGCCCGCGAAGAACCGGTGTTCGATCGAGATCTGGTTGGCGGACAGCAGGCGCGTCAACTGCACCGGCGAGTCCCGGTAGTAGTCCGAGTACCCGGAGGTGTGCGCGATCATCGGCGCGGTCCGGTCCCGGTGGAGGAGCGAGACCTCCTGCTGGAACGTCGGACCACCTGGATCGTCGTGATCGACGGGCTGCGTGAAGTGCAGCACGTAGTAGGTGAACCCGGTGGCCGAGGTCGGCGTCTGGGTGGCGGTGACGCCGGGGATCGCCTGGAGCTGGGCGAGCAAGCCATCCGGGGGGGCCGCATCCGGCGCGGGCTCGAGGTTGTCGCCGCAGGCGCCGAACGACAGGGCGACCACGACTGCGAGGAGCGCTCGGGACATGAAGGGCAGCTTGCCAGGTCGGCGCCTTGTGGGGTAGGCATGCCCGACATGGCACTCTCGGTCGGTATTGTCGGGCTGCCCAACGTGGGCAAGAGCACGGTGTTCAACGCCCTCACGGCCGGCAAGGCCGAGGCCGCCAACTACCCGTTCTGTACGATCGATCCCAACGTCGGCGTGGTGCCGGTCCCGGATGAACGGCTCGCCCGGATCACCAAGTACATTCCGCCGCAGAAGGTCATCCCCGCGATCGTCGAGATCGTGGACATCGCCGGACTGGTCAAGGGCGCCTCCCAGGGCGAGGGCCTCGGCAACAAGTTCCTCGCGAACATCCGCGAGACCCAGGCCATCCTGATGATGGTCCGCTGCTTCGATGACCCGAACGTGATCCATGTCGCCGGCTCGGTCGATCCGATGCGGGACATCGACATCATCGATCTCGAGCTCGCACTCTCGGACGTCGAGTCCGCCGAGCGCCGGATGAAGAAGGCGTCGGGCCTCGCCAAGACCGGCAACAAGGAAGCGAAGATCGAGCTCGCTCTGGTCGAGAAGGTCTACAACCAGCTGTCCGCGGGCAAGGCCGTGCGCACGCTCGATCTGTCCGACGACGATCGCAAGCTGGTCGCGACGTGGGGCCTGCTGACGTCCAAGCCGGTGCTGTACTGCTGCAACGTCGGCGAGGGTGACCTGCCGAACGGCAACGCCTGGTCCGATGCCGTCAAGGTCCGCGCGAAGGCCGAGAGTGCCGGTGTGGTGATCCTGTGCGGCAAGGTCGAGTCCGAGCTCGCGGAGCTGCCCGACGCAGACCGCGGCGAGCTGCTGTCGTCGTACGGTCTCACCGAGCCCGCCCTCGCAAGCCTCGCCCGCGAGTGCTATCGCCTGCTAGGGCTGCAGTCGTACTTCACGGCCGGCGAGAAGGAAGTCCGCGCCTGGACGGTCAAGAAGGGCGCCACCGGCCCGCAGGCCGCGGGTGTGATCCACACCGATTTCGAGAAGGGCTACATCCGCGCGCAGGTCTACTCGCTCGCGGATCTCGAGGCCCACCACAGCGAGGCCGGGATCAAGGCGGCCGGCAAGATGCGCGTGGAAGGCAAGGACTACATCGTCCAGGATGGCGACATCATGCACTTCCTGTTCAACGTCTGACGACCTCGGCGAGCCAGGTCACCACCCGACACGGCACGCGCGCACCCGGCGGATAGCTCGGCTCGAGTTCGGCGCGGATCACGGCACCGACGGCGGGCTCCAGCTCGTAGCTCGCGCCGAGGAACGTCCACACCTCGTCGAACGTCCCGCCGAGATCGAGCTCGCAGCGCTCGAACACCGGCGCCTCCCATCCCGCGAACAGCTCCGTCCAGCCGGCCTCGGACTTCGCCCGCGGATCGCCGAACCGGCGAGGCGCGGTGAGTTGCGGCGCGAGCGCGTCGAGGAACCGGTGGAACGCATCGTCTCCCTCCGGGCCGCCCGCGGTCGGGCCGCCACCGAGGAGCGCGAGGAACCTGCCGCCGGGCACGAGCACGCGCGCCAGCTCGGTGACCACGCGCGGTGCGTCGTCGAACAGCATGAAGGCGAGGTGGCAGGTCACCACATCGAACACACCGTCGGCGAACGGCAATGCCTGTGCCCTGCCCTGCACGGTACGCGGCGTGGTGCCCAGCTCTTCGCGTGAGAGATCGATCCCGATCGCGCCTGCGGGCAACCGCGCGAGCAACGCACCATCTCCGCACGCGAGATCGAGCACGCGCCCACCGGGCACGCGCGCCGCGAGCTGCGCGTAGCTCCCACCGCGTTCGATCGCCCGCGCGGTGATCCCGGGATGCGAGGCGTGGAAGGCGCGCAGGAAACGCTCGTACTCGCTCACGCACGCTACGATACCGCGTCGTGCTCGCCGGTCTCGTGATGGTGACGCTCGCGGCCGCCTCGTGGGGCACGTGGAGCCTGTTCCTGCGGCCGACCGGGCTGCCGGCCTCCGTCACCTCGCCGATCGTGTTCCTGGTGATGGGCCTCGCGGCCCTGCCGTTCGCGCTGCGCGCCCCGCGTGCGACCTGGGACCGCACGACGGTCGCGCTGCTGTTCCTCAACGCTGCGTTCGATGCGCTCAACATCCTCACGTTCTTCGGCGCGATCTCGACGACCACCGTCGCGATCGCCGTGCTCACCCACTACCTCGCCCCGATCCTGATCGCCCTCGCGGCGCCGAGGATCGAGGGCCTGCAGACCCCGGGCGCCCCGACCGCCGCCCTGGTCGCCCTCATCGGCCTCGTGATCGTGCTCGAGCCGTGGCACGCCCCGGCCGCGGGCGCGGTCGCCGGTGGGCTGCTCGGACTGACCTCGGCGGTCTGCTACTGCGGAAACACGTTCACGGTGCGCCGACTCGCCGAGCGGATCGGCGCCCCCCGGGCGATGGCGTACCACTCGCTGATCGCCGCCGCCGCGACCGCCCCGCTACTCGTCGGTCACGAGCTGATCGGAGGCCGTGACCTCGCGCTGCTCGCCGGCGGGGCCGTGGTGATCGGCGCGGGCTCGGGTGTGGTCTATGTGCTGGGCCTGACCAGGATCGGCAGCGCGCGTGCGGCCGTCCTCACGTACGCCGAGCCGCTGGTGGCGGTGCTGGTGGGCGCGCTGGTGTGGGAGGAACCCCTCCACGCCACCGCCGCACTCGGCGGAGCGATGGTCCTGGGCGCCGGTATCTACGTTGCACGAAAGGCGCGCTAACATCATGACCATGCCGCCGCGCGTCACCATCGCGATGCCTGCCTTCAATGAGGAGCACTACATCGAGGCGTGCATCGCCAGCGTTCAGGCGCAGGACTACCCCGCCGAGCTGATCGAGATCCTGGTCGCCGATGGCCGCTCCACCGACCGGACCCGGGAGATCCTCGCCCGGCTCGCCGAGACCGACCCGCGGATCAAGATGATCGACAACCCGGCCAAGCTCCAGGCCGCCGGGCTCGGTCTCCTCGTCAAGGCCGCCGCGGGCGACATCATCGTTCGCATGGACGTGCACTGCGAGTACGCGGCGGACTACGTGCGGCGCTGCGTGGACACCCTCGAGAAGACCGGTGCCGACAACGTGGGAGGAGCGCAGCGCGCGAAGGCGCGGACGCCGTTCCAGCGCGCCCTGTGCGCCGCACTCCTGAGCCCGCTCGGCGTGGGCGGCGCGAAGTACCGCTCGGCGGCGGCCGAGGGCTTCGTCGACACCGTGTTCCTCGGCGCGTTCCGCCGCGCCGTGTTCGAGACCGTCGGGCTGTGGGATCCTGCGGCGATCACCAACGAGGACTCGGAGCTCAACCAGCGCATCCTCGAGTCCGGCGGCCAGATCTATCTCTCGAAGGACATCATCGTCAGCTACTTCCCGCGCGACTCCTTCACGTCCCTCGCGACCCAGTACTTCCGCTATGGCCGCGGCCGCGCGCGCACGCTGCTCAAGCTCGGCAAGGCGCCCACCCTCCGTCCGTTCATCCCGTTCTTGACCGTGAGCGGTGCGGCCCTGACCCTCGTGGTCCCGCTGCTGTGGCCGCTCGCACCGGCCGTGTTCGCGACCTATGCGCTCGCCACCGGCGCCGAGGCCGTGCGGGTAGGACGCTCGCTCGGGCTCGGTGGGATCTCGACGGTGTGGCGCGTATTTCCCGTGCTGCATGCCTCGCACGCGGCCGGGTTCGCAGCCGGCCTGTGGCAGTACCTCCGGACACCCGATTGGCCGGCGGAGCCCGAGCGCGTCGCGCCGCGCAAGGCCCAGCTCCGCGCCGTCTGAGCGGACTGTGCGGCCACGGTCCCCAACATGATCGCCGCCGTCGCCGCTGTCGGCTCGATCGGCACCCTGCTGCTCCTCCATCGGGGATCAACGCACCTGGTGTGGGCGATCGCGGGCGGGCTCCTCGTGTTCGTCATCGTGTTCGGGATCGCGCTCCTGGCGCAGGATGCTCCCAACGAGACCGACATCACCCGGGCGTTCCGCGCGGGCAACATCTCCTACAACGACTACGTCGCCGGCATCGAGGCAGCGCACCATTCCTTCGACTACGCGGGCGTCGCAGCAGGGCTCGCGGCCTTGCTCGCCGGGTTACTTGGTCGCGTGGCCACTTACCACCGCAGACCATGACCGAGGTCAGTCCGGCAGCTTGGCTTTGTTGTCGTTGATCTGGATCAGCTCGCGCGCTGCGGCGAGGCGCACCGCGAGCGTCACGCGCTCCACCACCTGCTCGGTGATCCGGGCGAACCCGAGGAGGCGTGCAGCGTCGCGGACGAGATCGTTGGGCGCGATGCCGCTCGCGCGCTCGACGACGATCCGCGCCGCCGAGGCCAGCTCCGAGAGCGGCACCTCGCCGATGTCACGCTTCGCCGTGGGGCCCTGCCCGGCCACGCGGACCGGCGGCACCCCGTCCGGATCCTGATCGAGCCGCCACACCACGTCCTGCTCCTCGCCCCACCGGCCGCGCCCCGAGAGGGCCACGCGGACCTGATCGGTCACGCGCTGCGTGACCCGGCCGATCCCGAAGTATCCGCCGACTCGACGCGCCAGGAGATCGACGTGCATCGGCGCCTCCGCGGCGAGCACCTGCTCCACCACCTTGCCGAGCTCCGCCAGGTGCCGCGGCGCGAACAGATCATCTGGGGTGCGCCGACCGTTCGGGATCGCGGCCGCGGTGTAGGGCCCGATCAGGATCGTGCCCCGCTTGATCCGCGTCGGCGTGGTGTTGCCCTCGTACGCGGCCAGCGGCGTCGCCTCGGTGGGGCCTGAACCGGCGGCGATCACGGGCTCGCCGCGCGCGGGGATCTTGACCGCCGGTGCCGAGCCCGTCGCGACCAGCATCTGGCTCGAGGCGCGCGCTGCGCGAGGCTTCGGGGGGGCCACCGGTGCGCGACGCTGCCGATTCGCGGCGATCGCGGTCACGATCGCGCCGTGGGCGCGCTGGATCTCGCGCTCCGGATCGGCCCACCAGTCGAGCCCCCAGATCCGATGGAGCCGCCAGCCGAGCTGGGCGAGCACCTGCCCGCGCAGCCGATCGCGATCGCGCGCGACCGAGGCCGCGGCGTACGCCAGCCCATCGTGCTCGATCGCGAGGACGTACCTCTCGGGATCGCTCGGGTCGATCACCGCGAGGTCGAGCTTGTATGCGCCGCAACCCACCTGGTGACGCACCGCCCACCCACGCTCCGCGAGCGTGCGCGCGATCGCCGCCGTGATCGGGCTCGCCGCCGCGACGGTCTCCGCGGGCCGGCCCGCACCGCCGCCCGCACGGGCGAACGTGAGGAACGCTGCGAGATCGCGCACCGCGGGCGCAGCGTCGTCGTGGAGGTCCTCGGGCGCGAAGCTCGAGAACACCAGCAGTTGCTCGCGCGCGCGCGTCAGCGCCGCCGCGAGGGCGTTCGGACCGCTCGGCTCTGACAGCGCCCCGAGGTTCATGGTCATCACGCCGTCGAGCGCCGGGCCGTACCCGATCGAGATCAGGATGACGTCGCGATCGTCGTCATCGCGGAGCGCGCCCAGCTCCTTGATCATGAGCGGCTGCGCGGCGATCGGCCCCGAGGGCTCGCCGAGCAAGGCTGTCTCGAGCAGGTCCTCGATCAGCTCCTGCTGCGCGGTGCAGCCGGCGATGATCCCGAGCGAGCGCGTCCGCTGGCTCGGATCGCGAAGGCGTGCGAGCGCCTCGGCGACCACGGCCTCCGCCTCGATCCGGTTGGCCCCCGATCCTTCGCGATCGAACGTTCCATCCACGCGGCGCCACGCCACGCCGAGATCCGGGGAGCTCTGCGCTGCGGGGAACACCTGCAGCCGATCGCCGTAGTAGCGCTGGTTCGCGAACGCGATCACGTCCTCGTGCTTGCTGCGGTAGTGCCAGGTCAACGACAGCACCGGCAGCTTGGCCGCGAGGCAGTCCGCGAGCAGGCTCGTGCTGCCATCGCTGGGCCCGAGCTGCTGCGAATCACCGACGATCACCGCCGAGGTCGCCCGGCCCAGCGCCCCGATCGCCATCGCGGTGGGGATCCGCGAGGCCTCGTCGAACACCACCACGTCGAACCGCGACGAGGAAGGATCGAGGTACTGGCTGACGGCGGCCGGCGTCATCATCAAGCACGGCGCGAGCCGCGGGAGGATCGTCGGCAGCTCGGCGAACAGCGTGCGCAAGGATCGGTGCCCGCGAGGACGCTCGAGCTCCTGCATCAGGATCCGCAGCTCGACCGTCACGGGATCCTTGGACGCGGCGTCGAGCTTGCCGGCGATCCGCGGCACTCGATCCGCGAGGCGCACGAGCGCCCGTGCACGCGAGAGCGCGAGCGCGCCCCGATCGAGATCCGCGAACGCGGAGACCTGCGCGTGATGAGAGGCGCCATGGAACTGCGCGAGCGCCGGGGTATCGGTCAGCTCCGCATCGCCCCACGCGAGGAGAGTGGCCCGCTCCCAGGCAGCCGCGAGCTCCGCGGCACCGAGATCGCCGCGTTCGATCGCGCCGACGGCCGGCCCCACACCCGCCGCGATGGCGCCATGGCGTGCGGCGTGAAACGCCACCCACTCACGCAGCGACTCCACGGCGAGCCGCAGGGTCTCGACCCGCTCGCGCAGCGCCACGAGGTGATCGTCCCCAGCACCGAGCGTGGGCGCATCGATCCCGATCGTCGTCGCGAGCGTGGCCAGCGCGGGGAGCCAGCGCGCGACCGCCTCCGCGAGGCGCGCGAACGGCGCGACATCGGCGGCCGACGCCGAGGGTCCCGCCGCGACCTGCGCCACGAGGCCCCGCCAGGCAGCCGCGCGCAGGTGTTCGCGCTGCGTCCCCAGTGTGGTCTCGGTCAGATCCACCGCGTCGAATGCCTTGCGCAGCTCCGCGGCCCAGCCGACGGCCGCGTCGAGCTTTCCGAGATCGAGCGCGAGCGGATCTCCTCCGAGCTCGCCGAACCAGCGCCGTGCGGGCTCCGCCGCACCGATGAGCGCCGCACGACACGCACGCTCGGCCATGACGGCCTCGAGCGCCGAGATCATCGCACCGTCGGTCTCGAGCTGCGCCGGCACCGCGGCGGCCTTGATCTCCGCGCGGGCGGTGCGGAGCGCCACGTAGCGGAGCGGCCCCATGCTCGTGGTCCACTTGCGCAGCTGTGCCCACAACGCCGGTGCGTCGAGCGCTTCGACTGCATCGGTGAATCCGTCCTCGACCTCGATGACCAGCGCGCGATGGCGGTGGGAGAGCTGCAGGAACGCGAGCGGATCGCGCGGCACCTCGATGGTCCCCGTCCCGCGGGCACGGATCAGCGCGATCTTCTCGCCGATATCGTCGCCGCGCACGGACTTGATGTGGGTGAGCATCTCCGCGCCGGGGCGCGAGGACCCGGCAGCGAGCGAGGCGAGCGCACCGAGCGCAACCAGCTGCTCGCGGGTCCGCGTCACGAGGTGCGGGACCAGCGAGGACACCTCGCGCAAAGCGTCGGCGAGCGCGACCGCGGCGTGGTTCGCCTCGTCGAGCGCGGCGATCGCGACGGCGCTGCCACCCTCCGGCAGGCGCTCGAGCGTGGACGTGCGCCACGGGTGCGTGGCTACGGGCTCGACGGGCAACGCCGCCTCGGCCAGCGCGGTCACCGCGAGGTTGCGGCGATCGAACGTCGCGCGATCCAGCCCCACCGCATCCCGCTCCGCGAGATCGGCGCGCGGCGTGGTGCGAAGCTCGACCAGCCGGCCGAGCACCTCGTGGACCGAACGACCGAACGGACCGCTCTTGTGGAGCGCCGCGACATAGACGTCGAGAGCGCCACGGAGCTCGGCGAGCCGTGCGTCGTCGCCGCTCGGCCCGGTGCCGGGCCTGAACGAGCGATCGAACACGCGCCCGAGCTGGGCGACGATCGAACTCCGGGTCGTGGACGATGATGACACCGGGAGGCAGAACTCTCCGAGCCCGACCTGCGACAGGCGCTCGCGAACCACGTCGAGGGCGCCGAGCTGCTCGCTGACGAACAGCACGGTCTTCCCGTCGCTGATGCAGTGCGCGATCAGGTTCGCGATCGTCTGCGTCGCTCCCGTGCCGGGAGCCGCCTCGAGGACGAAGCTCGCACCCGCTGCCGCCGCCGCCACCGCCGCCAGCTGACTGCCGTCCGCATCGAGCGGGGCCACCACCTCGGCGACGGGGCGCGGGCGGGTCACCGCCTCGGCCGCTGCGATCGAGGGCTGACCGAACGGTGCGGCGTCCGCACGAGAGAGGTGCGCGAGCACGGGGCTCGCGAGCAGCGGGCTGCCCGGCGTAGCCGCGGCCTCGAGATCGCGCCAGATCGTCTGCGCCTCGAGCGAGAACAGGCCGAGGTGAGCGGTGCGCTCGACCTTCCAGCCGGGCCGCGTCACCGCGATGCCCTCCGCCGCATCGAGGAGGCCCAGCAGGTCGAGGGAGACCTCGGGATCGTCATCGCCGGGGACCGCCAGCACCACGCCGAACTCGCGCTGCAGCTTCTCGACGAGGAGCAAGTTGATCCGTGGCTCGATGCCCTCGCGGCCAACCAGGCGCAGCCCGGCGCCGGTGGCGCGCTCGAGCTCGGCGGGCCACAGCGCGAGCGGAGCCGTGTGGACAGCTCCAGCGCCATCGCACCAGGTGAGCGTGCCGAGGCCGAGCCACAGGATGTGCACGCCGCGCTCGGCGAGCTCGGTGCGCGCACGCCGCCGCATGATCGTGAGAGCGTGCTCGAGCTCGGGCGTCGTCAGCGGCACGCGGAGCCACCCGGTCTCGACCGCCCGATCGCAGCCCGCCTCGAACGCGAAGGCACCGCCTCCGGCGAGGGTGAGGGCGACCTTGACCGGGTCGGCTCCCGGCAGCGGCAACAGCGTCCTGCTCTCCGTCAGATGGAGCAGGCGATTGCTCGCCGAGAGATCGAGCAACGACACCATCCAACTCTCGACACGCGGGCTTCGATCGATCACGCGGTCAATCTACGCCACTTGGATCGTTCCTCGTCGAGAACGGCCGATCGCGGAGAGATCCCGAGATCACTCCACGAGCGCGAGCAGGTGCCTCGGGTGGTGGCGCTCCCCCCAATCCGCTGGGCCACGCTGTGTTGCGGCGAGCACGCGATCTGCCCAGGCCGCCGGGATCGCGGCCACGCCGTCGCGCGCGCCGAGCAGTGCTCCGACGATCGCGCCGTTGGTGTCGGCATCGCCGCCGCGACTCGCCACATCGACGAGCGCGTCGTGCCACGACGACGTGTGCACGAGGTGCCAGAACGCGAGGCGGAAGGCCACGCGCACAAAGCCCGCCGTCTTGTGGAGGTGCATTCCCGCCCCATAGAGGTCGGGCTGCGCGAGCGTGGCCACCTCGAGATCGGCCTCGAGGGCGATCCGCCCATGCGCCACGAGCTCGCGCTCGACGGGATCTTCTTCGGCCCACGCGGCGGCGAGCCGCAGGGTCGCGGCGGCCAGGGCGTCACGGGCCGCGCCGAGCATGTCGTCCCCGCCCCGGATCGCGTGCGCGATCGCTGCATCGAACGCCGCGCACGCCAGCGCGCACCGAGGATCCGCGTGCGTGATCATCGATTCGGCGATCGCCGCATCGATCAGCACCTGCGGCGGTGCGCCCGCGAGCGCGACACCCAGAGGCGCGGTGCGCATCAGCGAGCCGTTGCCGGCCGCATCGTGCCGGCTCGCCCGCCAGGTGTTCCTGCCGGCCGTGTGCGCGGACTCGCCCCGCTTGATCCGATCGAGCGCACCTCGCGTCTGGTTCCCGATGTCGAACGCCCCATCCATCCAGGCGACGTACCGGGCGGCGACGTCGTCCACGTCGAGACGGTTGTTCTCGCGCAGACTGCGCGCCAGGCACACCGCGAGCTGGGTGTCGTCTGTGACTGCCCCCGGCGGCAGATCGAACGGCCCGCCGCCGACCACATCGACCGCCGGGCCGGTGGCCAGGATCGGGTACGCGGGCTGATCGATCCGCTCGAACTCGTAGGTCGTCCCCAGCGCGTCCCCGACGGCCAGGCCCAGCAGTGCTCCGCG
>JAYVRN010000587.1:0-4248 GCA_043776275.1 Myxococcales bacterium
GCCCGGCGCGGCGAGTACGTGAGGTGCGCGACCTCGCTCTTGTAGTTGGCGCCGGCCTTGTTGACCGTCGCGGGGACCGGCGGGCGGACGATCAACAGCTCGCCGTAGACATCCTCGAGCGGCTTCACGCGCCGGAGACTACCGCGAGTCGCTTGACCTCCGCGTGGCGGCGCGCGAGTGCGGCCACCGCCTCGACCCACGCGGGCGAGCTGTTGAGCGAGGGGATCAGCACGAGCTCCTCGCCGCCCGCTGCGGTGAACTGCGCCTTCGCGCGCATGCCGATCTCCTCGACGGTCTCCAGGCAATCGGCGACGAACGCCGGGCACATCACCGCGAGCCGCTTCTTGCCCTGCGCCGCGAGCTGGTCGAGCAAGACGTCGGTGTACGGCTGGATCCACGGCGTCCGGCCGAGCCGGGACTGGAAGCCGACCGTGTAGCCGTCGGCGGCGAGGCCGAGGCGCGCGGCCAGCGCACGCGCGGTGTGAAAGCACTGCGCGCGGTAGCAGTTCTTGCTCGCGAGCGTGTCGCAGCACGCCTCCGAGGAGAAGCAGTGCGAGCCGGTGATGTCCGTCTTCTTGATCTGCCGGACCGGGAGGCCGTGGAACGAGAACAGCACGTGATCGGGGCGCGCGGCCGCGAGCGCCGGAGCGCCGACCGCGGCGAACGCATCGAGGAACCCGGCATCATCGAAGAACGCAGGGACGAACTCCGGTGCGGGCAGGCCGCTGTGACCGCGCGCGAGCTCGGTGACCCGCTCCACCGCGGTCTCGGTCGAGGACATCGCGAACTGCGGGAACAGCGGCAGGACGATCAGCTTGTCGACGTTGGCCGCCTTCATCGCGGCGAGGCCGCTGGCGATCGAGGGGTTGCCATAGCGCATCACCAGCTCGACCTTCCAACCATCGCCGAGCGCGGCCGCCACCCCGGCGGTGAGATCCTGCGAGTGATACATGAGCGGCGAGCCCCGCTTCGGATCCCAGATCGCCTGATACGCGTGCGCGCTCTTCGCCGGGCGGCGCGGGAGAATGATCAGGTTCAGGAGCATCCACCGCCCGATCGGGTTGATGTCGATGACGCGGGGATCGCCGAGGAACTCTCGGAGGTACCGGCGGACCGCCGGCGTGGTGGGTTCATCGGGGGTGCCGAGATTGAGGAGCAGGAGGCCATGGGGCATGCGGAGACCTCGGTCTGGCGAACGCGACCCCGAATGTCAAGGAGGGTACCGACCGATGGGCCGGGTTTCGGAGAAGGCACTGAAACGACCCGGATCGGCGCGCCGAAGCGTGCCGGGCCTCACCAAAAATCGGGAGCGGTGGGATCACACGTGAATCGAACGATCTCAGGTTCTTGAAAGATGTTTTGGCCTTCCTGTTTGACCTCTCCCGTGGCGGCTGCATTATCGGGGCGTCATGGCTGGGTACCCGGGGCAACCATTGCCCAAGAAGCTTGGGATCAAGGCAGGCCACAAGGTCTGCCTGCTCAATGCCCCAGGTACGTTCGAGCGCACGCTGACCAGCGATGACGTCCGCATCACCCACGATCTGCGGCTGCCGCCGGTCGACGTGGTGATCCTGTTCGTGGACTCGCTGGCCGAGCTCGAGCGTCGGTTCACCGATGTGGTGGGTCGGCTTCACCCCGCCGGTGGGTTCTGGGTCGCGTGGCGCCGGAACTGCCGCCGCGCGCACGAGATCACGCACGACGTCGTGCAGCGGATCGCGATGGCCGCCGGCATGACGATGAACAAGGTCTGCTCGATCGATGACCTGCACTCGGGGGTGCGCTTGGTCCTGCGCGGAGAGAACCGCGAGGCGATGGCCTATCGCGCCGAGCCGCCGCTGATCTCGCGCCGCACCCGCCGCCCCACCGCCCGGATCGCGCCGCGGATCGCGCGCGCCGGTGGTGGTGGATCGTCTCTGCGCCGCGTCCGCGCCCGCTCCACGAAGTAGCGGCACGGCCACGCGCGAGCGCGCACGTGCACGCGCTCTTGGGATATCGTGCGCGCCATGCAGCGCCTTGCCATCGCCGCGCTCGTCCTGGCCGCGTGCGGTACGAGCGTAGACGAGCGCCCCCTGAACCTCGACTACATCACCGAGGCCATCTTCGTTCCGAGCTGTGGAGCGGCGACCTGCCACTCCGCCTTCAAGGGCGCGGATGGCTTCGTGTTCGACACGATCGAGGGGGCACGGGCGACGTTCCAGAATGACTACAACCTGATCGGCTTCGACGAGGACGATCCTTCGAGGACCCCCAAGCTCCTGCTCAACCTGACGATCGAGCAGGCAAAGGCGCCGCGGATGCCCTACAACGCGCCGCTCCCTGACGTCGACGTCGCGTTGATCGCGGACTGGTTGTCGTTCGGCGCGCCCGGCGTCTGTAACAACATTGGCGGCTCTGTGTGCCTCGGCGACTATACGATCCCGTGCATCAAGGAGGTGTCGACTCGCCCCGGATTCACGGAGGCGGGCGCGTACGATCTGAACGAGATCAAGCGAGCCAACGACTGCCACGCACGCGGCCTCAAGTGCGTCGCCGGGGAGTGCCAGTGAGCCGCTCCTTGCTCGTTCTCGCGCTCTCGATCTGGGCGTCGTCGCGCGAGGCGCACGCGTATCCCCAGTTCCAGCTCGATCGCGATCAGACCTGCACCGGCTGCCACATCTCGCCCGCAGGCGGCGGCCTGCTCAACGAGAATGGGCTCGCCACCGCCGAGTCGCTCGCACAGTGGGGCACCAATCCCGAGTTCTTCTACGACGCGTTCACGCCGCCGAGCTGGCTCACCCTCGGTGGCGACTTCCGCAGCGCGGCCGGCTACATCCAGGCACCGAGCCGGGTGTTGACCGCGTTCCCGATGCAGTACGAGGCATACGCGAACGCCGCGGTCGGGCACTTCACGATCCACGCGAACCTCTCGCCGCGGCCGGCCCAGGTCGGTAACGAGGCCGCCACGCACGTGTGGTCGCGCGAGCACTACGTGATGTGGCAGCAGCACCCGGGCGAGAACTTCGGCGTGTACGCGCGCGTCGGCCGGTTCATGCCGGTCTATGGCCTGCGGCTCGCAGAGCACCCGGTGTACACGCGCCGCTACGGCGGCACGCAGCTGTATGCGGAGACCTACGGGGCGCACGTCGCGTTGATCCGGCCGAAGTACGAGGGCCACCTCACCGGCTTCATCCGCGATCCGTTGATCGACACCGTCGAGCACAGCAACGGCGTGATGGCCTACGCCGAGGTCCGGCCCACCGAGCGCCTCGCCTTTGGCGCGGAGGGCGTGTTCACGCGGTCCCCCCACGTCACGGACTTCGGTGGTGGCGTCACCGCCAAGGTGTTCGTGCCCGCCGCCAAGCTCGTGCTGCAGGCGGAGGTTCAGTACGGGAACAAGATCATCGACAAGAGCAACACCAACGGGTCGGGCGGTGCACCGCTCAAGCTCGTCGGCTACCTGCTCGGCTCGCGGATGCTCGGAAGCTCGCTGATGCTCGACGTGGGGCTCGGTCACTACGATTCGAACTTCCTGATCAAGCACCTCGATCGCGATTGCGTGGACGTCAACCTCCACTGGTTCGTGGACTCGCACGTCGAGCTGCTCCTGACCAACCGCTACGAGATGCTCGCGTTCGGCAAGGGTGGTCCGTCCGGCGGGTATTCGCTGCTCCAGTTCCATTATCGGCTGTGAGCCCGGAGCGATGTTCGCTAAGGTCTGCGCCCCATGCGCCCGACCTCGCTTGTCGTTCCGTTCGTCGTCCCGTTCGTCGCGCTGGTGTGCGCGTGCGGCGGCTCCTCGTCCACCACGGGTGACGACACCACACCGCCGCCGTTCGATCCGATCGCGCTCGCGAGCGAGGTCTCGCAGCCCGAGCTCGAGAAGACGATCGCCGAGCTCTCGGCGATGCCGACCCGCTACACCCTGACCCAGGGCGACGAGACCGCGCGCGACTACCTGGTCGGCCGCGGCCGCGCGCTCGGCTTCGAGCCGCAGCTCGATCCGTTCCAGGTCGCCGGCCAGACCGCGACCAACGTGATCCTGAAGCACCCGGGGACAGTCACCCCCGAGGTCGTCTACATCTTCTCGGCGCACTACGATTCGACCTCGGCCACGCCGATGACGCTCGCGCCCGGCGCGGATGACAACGCGACCGGCGTGGCCTCGGTGCTCGAGGCGGCGCGCGTGCTGTCGCAGCGCTCGCTGCGCTCGAGCGTGTGGTTCGTGTTCACGGCCGCGGAGGAGCAGGGCAGCCTCGGCTCGAAGCACAT
>JAYVRN010000588.1:0-15358 GCA_043776275.1 Myxococcales bacterium
GGCAGCGATGGCGTTCCACTCGGCATCGTCCACCGTGACGTGTCGCCGTCGAACATCATGGTCGGCTACGACGGCTCGGTGAAGCTGCTCGACTTCGGCATCGCGAAGGCGACCGCGCGGTCGATCGAGACGCAGTCCGGCATCATCAAGGGCAAGTTCGCGTACATGGCACCGGAGCAGTGCCGCGGCCGTGATGTGGATCGTCGCAGCGATGTGTTCTCGCTCGGCATCATCCTCTACGAGATCACCACGCAGCATCGCTGTTTCCGAGCGGACTCGGACTTCGACACGATGCACCGGATCGTCACCGGCGATGTGGTGCGCCCCACGCGCCTGGTCCAGGGGTATCCGCAGGCACTCGAGGCGATCGTGATGAAGGCGCTCGCCGTCGATGCTGCCCAGCGCTACCAGAGCGCCGGCGCGTTGCTCGAGGCGATCGAAGCGTTCGCCATCTCGGCGCGGATGTCGCTCTCCACGATGTCGCTCGGGCGCTTCATGCGCGACATGTTCGGCGATCAGACCGAGCCATGGCTGAGCCAGGGCCGCTACAATCAGCAGCCGGTCGAGCCCAAAGAGACGACGATCTCGAACACCAATGGCACCGGGAGCGAGCCGGCTCGTCCACCCCCGTCCGCTCCGGAAGCGTCTCCCGCACAGCTGCAGCAGGCGCGGACCATCCTCGACCTCCCGCGCGGCGAAGGGGGAGCAGAGGACGGTGAGCCGAGCGCCGCCGAGTGGAACGCCAAGTCGTATCCGACGATGCAGCCCGCGTACGCCTCCACCGCGATCCCGCCGGAGATCGTCAAGCGCCCGTCGTCACCGCACCTTCCGGTGGTTCAGCAGCAGCCGGTGATGCAGCAGCAGCCGGTGATGCAGCAGCAGCCGGTGATGCAGCAGCAGCCGGTGATGCAGCAGCAGCCGGTGATGCAGCAGCAGCCGCCGATGCAGCAGCAGCCGCCGATGCAGCAGCAGCCGCCGATGCAACAGCAGCCGGTGATGCAACAGCCGCTGATGCAGCAGCGGCCGCCGATGCAACAGCAGCCGCAGCAGTCCGGGCGCACGACCCCGACCGGCGGCGTTCCCGTTCCGACCCCCCACGGCTCGCAGCCGATGGCAGTACAAGCACCGCCATCGGGTCAGTTCCCCGCGACCCCTGGCTCGGGTTCTCACTCGGGGCCCGCCCACGGGGCGATCGCCAGCACGCGTCACGGGTATGCGAATGCGCCGGGCAACACGCGCGGGGATGTGTCCTATCCGCGGTACGACTCGAGCGCCGGGTTGGGTACGGGGATCGACGATGACGCCGACCTCCAGCTCAAGCCGAACCGGCGGCCGCTGTTCATCGGCCTCGGGATCGCCGCCGTTGGCTTCGTCATCCTCCTCCTCATGACGCTCGGTGGGGGGAACGACGACGCGGACAAGGACGAGCCGACGGTCAACATGCACTCCGGATCCGACGACGGCACGGGCAGTGCGCAGAGCAATCCCGATGAGCCAATCCGAGCCGGCTCGGACTCGATCCCGAAGGCGGTCACGCCACCTGAGGTGCCCGCAGGCTCGAACGGGGGCACCGATGTCGTCTCGGCGGCCGCCGTCGCGCCCGCCGAGACGTCGATCCAGGTCGACATCACGTCGAAGCCCGATCGCGCCGACGTGATCCTCGCCGGCAAGGTGATCGGTGTGACCCCGGTGCACATCAAGCTGCCACGCGGTACGGGGATGTCGACGATCACGGTGCACAAGACCGGGTTCGTCGACTCGACCAAGGACATCGATCTCTCCAGCGACTACGCAGATCAGCTCTCCCTCGAGAACGCGGCGGTCACGCCGGAGATCAAGAAGACGCCGGAGATCAAGAAGACGCCGGAGATCAAGAAGACCCCGGAGATCAAGAAGACGCCCGAGATCAAGAAGACCCCGGAGATCAAGAAGACGCCCGAGATCAAGAAGACGCCCGAGATCAAGAAGACGCCCGAGATCAAGCCGGAGATCAAACCGGAGATCAAGAAGACGCCGCCGAAGCCAGCGTGTCAGCAGCCGGCACAGTACGACCCGACCGATCCGCGTCCGCCCTGCAAGTGATCGAGCGCCAGGACGGCCGGAGCGCTCTCGCCAGCTGACCCGTCTCGCGCGCCTATGCGTGGATCTCGGGGACGTTCGCGGGCACCTGGAGTGCGGCCGCAGTAGCCGTGACGACCTCCGCCGTCGACACGCCGGGCGCACGCTCGCGGAGGACGAGACCGTTCGGCGTCACGTCGATCACCGCGAGGTCGGTGACGATCGTATGGACGCACCGCACGCCAGTCAGCGGCAGCGAACACTCGGGGAGGATCTTCGACGCGCCGTCCTTGCTCCGGTGATCCATCATCACGATCACGCGGCGACTGCCGGCGACGAGGTCCATCGCGCCGCCCATGCCCTTGATCATCTTGCCGGGGATCATCCAGTTCGCGAGGTCGCCCTGTGCCGAGACCTCCATGGCCCCGAGCACGCTGACGTCGACGTGACCGCCGCGGATCATCGCGAACGACTGGGCGGAGTCGAAGAACGCCGAGCCCTGGATGGTCGTGACCGTCTGCTTACCCGCGTTGATGAGGTCTGGATCTTCGTCGCCTTCGAACGGGAACGGCCCGATGCCGAGGAGGCCATTCTCGCTCTGCAGCACGACGTCCATGCCCGCAGGGATGAAGTTCGCGACGAGTGTCGGCATGCCGATGCCGAGGTTGACGTAGTAGCCATCGCGCAGCTCCGCCGCGACCCGGCGGGCCATCTGATCTCGGTCCATACCAGCCATGGCTAGCTCCTCTTCCTGACGGTGCGCTGCTCGATCGGCTTCTCGTAGCTGGTGCCCTGGAAGATCCGCTGCACGTAGATCGAGGGCAGGTGGACCTGATCGGGATCCAGCTCGCCGACCTCGACGAGCTGTTCGACCTCGACGATCGTGACCTTGCCGGCCTGGGCGCACAACGGATTGAAGTTCCGCGACGTCTTCCGGAACACCAGGTTCCCCCAGCGGTCACCCTTCCACGCCTTGACGATCGCGAAGTCGCCGCGGATCGCCGTCTCGAGCACGCACGGCTTGCCACCGAGCACCCGGGTCTCCTTGCCCTCGGCGACCTTGGTGCCAAAGCCGGTCGGCGTGTAGAACCCCTCGATCCCCGCGCCGCCTGCCCGCAGGCGCTCGGCCAGAGTGCCCTGGGGGCATAGCTCGACCTCGAGCTCGCCGGAGAGGAACAGCTTCTCGAACACCTTGTTCTCGCCCACGTAGGAGCTGACCATCTTCTTGACCTGGCCCTGCGAGAGGAGCACGCCGAGGCCCTTCTCCGTGGTGCCGCAGTTGTTGGAGACGATGGTCAGGCTCTTGACCTGCTTGCGCGCGAGCTCGGCGATGCAGTTCTCCGGGTTTCCGGACAGGCCGAAGCCCCCGGCCAGGATCGTCGCACCGTCGGCCACGTCGTGCAGGGCTGCCTGCGCGTCGGGGTAGACCTTGTTCATCGATGTATGCTTACCGCCGGAACCGATGGCGATCATCACGTTGACCACCGATTTCGGTACGCGCGACGGATACGTCGGGGCGGTCAAGGGCGTCCTCGCCCGGCGAGCCCACGAGACGGTCCTGGTCGATATCGCCCACGACATCCCCGCGGGAGATATCGCGCACGCGGCGTGGGTGGTGGGGACCGCGGCCAACGAGTTCCCGTACGGCACGATCCACCTGGTCGTCGTGGATCCGGGCGTGGGCGGCGCTCGCCGCGGGGTGATCATCAGCAGCTCGGGGCAGTGGTACGTGGGGCCCGACAACGGCGTGTTTGCGTATGTCGCCGATCGCCGTTCGAGCGCATGGGCGATCGAATCGACCCATCTGCTCGGCAGCGCGAGCCGCACGTTCCATGGACGCGATGTGTTCGCACCGGTCGCCGCATCGTTGTCCCGCGGGGAGGACGCGGCCACCTGGGGTTCGACGACGCAGCTCACCGGAGAGCTCCCGTGGGGCGCACGGCCGGAGCGTGAGGGCAGGGTGGTCCACGTGGATCGGTTCGGGAACTTGATCACCGACCTTCCGCGCAGTGAAGCGGGCACCTCGGTCACGATCGCCGGGCGCACGCTCGCGCTGGTTGGCACCTACGAAGATGTCGCGAGCGGCGAGCTGCTCGCATATGTCGGATCGGCGAAGACCGTCGAGATCGCGGTGCGCGATGGACGCGCCGATCGCGTCCTCGAGGTGCCGCGCGGCACGGTCGTGCGTCCCGGTGGCGCGGCAGGCCCTTACCGATGACGCAACCGCCGACCGGAATGACAACCGTCGACCTCGAGATCGCATCGCTGGCCGCGGGCGGCGATGGCGTCGCGCGCGATGCCACGGGGCGCGTGACGTTCGTGGCGAACGGCGTGCCCGGCGACAGGGTCCGCGTGCGGATCGTCCAGCAGACCAAGTCGTTCGCGCGCGCCGAGATCCTCGACGTGCTGTCGCCGGGTGCGGCGCGCGTCGAGCCCGCGTGCGCGCAGTTCTCCGAGGGGTGCGGCGGCTGCCAGTGGCTCCACATCGCACGCCCCGAGCAGCTGGCCGCGAAGCAGGCGATCGTCGTCGGCGCGCTGCGCAAGCTCGCCGACCTGGCTGTCCACCCGATCGAGGATCCCGCGCCGGCCCTCGGCTGGCGACGCCGCGCGCGGTTCCACGTCGGTGGCGGTTCGGTCGGGCTCTACGAGGTGGGCTCGCACCGGATCGTCCCACTCGCAGGCTGCCCTCAGCTCGAGCCCGCCCTCGACGTCGTGCTCGCCAGGCTCGCCGCCTCGACGCCGCCCGCGGGTGAGCTGGCGCTCCTGGTGGGCCACGCGGGCGATGTCGCGGTCGGCACCACGCGGCCGTGGGGCGGGGCCGCGCGGTTGGTGGGGGCCCTGAACATTCGCGGTCTGCACTGCGGCACCGAGGTCCACGGTGATCCGGTGATCGAGGTCGAGCCGGACCTGTGGGGCGGCCCGTGGGACTTCGCGCAGGCGAGCGCCGCTGGGAACCTCGCCCTGATCTCTCGTGCGCGGGCGGCCACCGGGAGCGGGCCGGGCACACTCGTCGAGCTGTATGCGGGCGCCGGCAACTTCACCCGCGGGCTGGTCGCGGACGGCTGGACGGTCACCGCGAGTGATCTGACCGCGCCGCGGCGGCCGGTCGCCGGAACGCACCTCGCGGGTCCCGCCGACGAGATCCTCGCGAGGACGATCGGCCCGGTCGATGCCGTGGTCCTCGATCCGCCGCGCACCGGTGCCGCCGAGGCGATCGACGGCATCGTTCGCCTCTCGCCCCGCGTGATCACGTACGTCTCGTGCGATCCGGCGACCCTGGCACGCGATGCCGTGCGCCTGATCGCCGCGGGCTATCGAGCGACCGACGCGTGGCCGATCGATCTGATGCCGCAGACCGCGCACGTCGAGGTCGTGCTGCGGTTCGCGCGATGAGGTACGACGCCTACGACGACGCGGGTGGTGCGAAGCTCGCCGCGATTGCGCGCGCGGCCGTCGCGCTGCCACCCTTCGGAAGCTCGATCGCGAGTGCGAGGGCGTACGTGCGGAACAGCAGGTAGCGGAGCACGAGCGTCGCGCCGTCGGCACGGCGCAGCTCGAGATCGAGCACGGGGACGCCGTTCACTTCACCGAGCCGATGGGACAGCCGGGTGGCGCCGGGGCTACTCGCGATCGCCCCGCGCTCGACCTCAGCGAGATACGCGTCGCGGGTCTTCCTGCGCCAGGCGTCCGCGTTCGGGACCTGCGCGCGGGTCACCGCGAGGAGCGAACCGTTCGGGCCCTGGTACGCCAGGACGATGGTCGGTGCAGGGCGCGCGGTCCATGCGCCATCGAGCTCGAGCGTCGCCTTGGTGTTGGGGATCGCGATCAGGAGCGCGAGGACGAGCGACGCTACCACCGCGCGAAGCCGCGCCACAAAAGGATCACGCCGGCGACCATCGGTCCGACGTAGATCGCGTAGTGGCCACCGGAGCTGGCCTGCGAGCGGCCGAGCAACGTGCCGACGATGCCGATGCCGAGCAGCACCACGCCGCCGATCATCTGGCCGATCGCGGCCTTGCCGTCGTCGCCGATCGTGACCTTCTCGCGCGGCGTGGCCGATGCGATTGTGGCGTCACCCGTGCTCGACGCTGCGCCCGGCAGTCCCCGCATCAGGGCGTGGACCACGTGCCGCTGATCCGCCTCCGACGCGAACCAGTCACGGGGAAACGCCATCGCGCGGTCGCCGATCTCGACGACGAGCACCGGGGCCGACTTGTTCCACGGCACCGAGCGCCGCAGGAAGTACACCGCGGTCACGTCCGCGGGCGCGACCTCGACGGGTTTACCGAGGCACAGCCCACGCGGCAGCGAGACCTGCGCATCGGTGACCTTGATCGTGCCCGGGGCGTGGAGGAAGGTCTGGACCAGCTCCCAGGCGCGGAACGCTCCGATCACGATCAGGAACACGCCGACCCACACGCCGACGGTGCCGAGCTTCCAGATCAGGAGCGTGCCGACCACCAGGCCGAAGGCGGTCATGCTCGCCGCGCGCTGGCGCGACATCTCGAGCTCGATCTCGACGGGCCCGCTCGGCGAGACCTCGTCGGCGTCAGGCTCTTTGCCACCCGCTGGTGAGGCGGGCAACCCGGGACCTGATCTCATCAAGGGGGACATGGCCAAGTTGCCGGTTCGCGACGACCTCTTGACCATCTACCACGACGTCGGTGATCGCGCGAGGCGACAGCGCGTACACCACGTTCTTTTCGAGCGCCTGGGTGGGCCACAGCGACGGATCGTCGAGATCGAGGGCCACCAGGTCACACCGGAAGCCCGGTGCGATCCTGCCGATCGGGAGCCGGAGGGTCTCCCCGGCGGTCCGCGTCCCGAGGCGGAAGCAGGTCTCCGCGTCGATCGCCTGGCCATCGGTCCGGTGGACCTTCTGGAGCAACGCGGCCATCCGCATCTCGTCGAACACGCTGACGCGGTTGTTGGAGCAGCCGCCATCGGTGCCGAGGCCGACCTTCACCCCGCGGGCGACGAGATCGACGAGATCGGTCACGCCGTCGCCGAGGAACATGTTCGATCCGGGGCAATAGGCCAACGAGCCTCCACGCTCCGCGAGCAAGGCGCGCTCGCTCGCATCGAACCAGCAGCCGTGGACCGCGATCATCTGGGACAGGTCCACCGGCAACGTGGCCACCGCGTGGAGGGGGCGGAGGCCGAAGCGCTCGAGCGATTGCTCGACCTGGTACTGCTCCTCGGCGAGGTGGATGTGCCACGGGACTCCGGCGTCCCTGGCACAGCCGGCGCCGGCCTCGATCATCCCGGGCGTGGCGCCGTGCTGGCTGTGGGGCGCCGGCTGGACGTTGGTCAGGAACCGCACCGGGTCCTGGTAGCGCTTGGCGAGCGCCTCGAAGTTCGTGACCGCCTGCGGGATCGTCTCGCGGTAGGCGGCCGGCGCGCCGTCCCAGTCGTAGAAGCAGCGCGCGAGCACGATCCGGATCCCGAGGCGACGCGCGGCCTCGATCGTCGCGGAGGCGTTGTCGTTGCCCTGCGCGTTCAGATAGTAGAAGTCGCACACGGTGGTGACGCCGTGGAGGAGCATCTCTCCGAACGCGAACAGCGCCGCGGTGGCCATATCCTCGGCGGTGAGGCGAGGGGAATACTTGTAGAGCGCCTGATCGCGCCACGCGAGGAACGGCAGATCGTCCCCGATGCCGCGCAGCAGGGACTGGAAGCTGTGGTTGTGGGTGTTGACCGTGCCGGGCACCATGGCGCGCCGGCTCCAGTCGATGCGCCGGGCGCCGGTGGCGCGCGGATCGGCGAGGACGATCGCCGGGTCATCGACCAGGACGATCGCGCCATCGATCGCGAGGACCGCCGTCGCGCCGCGTGCGCGATCGGTGATCGCCGCATCGGCGGTGACCACGACCGCAGTCACCGGGGCTCCGCGTGGAGGGCGGGTGCCGCCAGGATCGAGGGTGGTGTGGGCCGCACGCGCCGACAGTAACAGAGGTCTGTAGTAGGGTCCCCAGGTGGACGAGCTACTCGCCGAGGTGAAGGCCGGACGCCTCGATCCGATCTACGTGCTGCACTCCGAGCACCCGATCTTGATCGAGCGCTGTGTCAGCGCGATCCGGGATGCCACCGTCCCGCCGGCCGCCCGCGGGTTCAACTACGACGTCGTCGAGGGCAAGCCCACCGCCACGAAGATCGTCGGGCTCGCCCAGACCCTGCCGATGATGGCGGCGCGGCGGATGATCTTCGTGCGCGATCTGACGCTGCTGCCGGCCGATGACGCCGAGGGCCTGCTCGCATACGTCGCCAAGCCGAACCCGAGCACGGTGATCGTCGGCCTCGTCACCAAGGTCGACAAGCGCCTCAAGCTCTATGCCCAGCTCTCGAAGAAAGGGTTCCTGCACATCCTCGAGGCGCCACGCCAGGTCGCGCCGTGGGTGCGGAACGAGGCGCAGGCCAAGGGTGTGCGGATCGATCCGCAGGCGATCAATCGCCTGATCGACACCGTCGGTAATGATCTGTCCCGGCTCTCGCTCTCGCTCGAGCAGCTCGGCCTGTACGCCGGCGATCGCCCGGTGAGCTCCGATGACGTCGATGAGCTGATCGCGGACACCCGCGAGCGTTCGGTGTTCGAGCTGACGGACGCGATCGGTGCGGCGGATCGTCCGCGCGCGATCGCCGCCGTGTCTTCATTGTGCGATCAGCGGGAGAGCGCGGTCGGCGTGGTCGTCATGCTCGCGCGCCACATCCGCCAGCTCTCGATGCTGCACCACATGCGAGCGACCAACGTGCCTCGCCCGCAGTGGGGCGCCGCGATCGGGGTGCCACCGTTCGTGGTCGACAAGCTCGCGGCGCAGGCCCGCAGCTACACGCCCGAGGCCCTCGCGCTCGCCACCCAGCGCCTCGCCAGCGTGGATCGCGCCCTCAAGGGCGACATCACGCTGACCGGGCGGCCCGATGCGTTCGGCGCCGGCGGCCTCGCGTTTACCGGCCCCCAGATGAAGGCGCTCGGCCGCGAGCTCGGCGAGCGCGTGATGCTCGAGCAGGTCGTGGATGGCATCGTCGCGCTTTCGGCCGTCGGGGCCCGCTGAGCCGGTCAGGGCTTCTTGGTCTCGACCAGCGTCTTCTGCCGGTCGATCTCGTCGCCGTCGTACTCCATCGTCTTCGAATCGAACTCCGCCTTCGAGATCGGAGGAGGCGTGGACGGTGAGGCGGGCGGCCGGATCGGCAACGTGATCGACGGCTGCGTCTCCTCGGCGGTGATGCCCATGTCCTCGAACGGCCGGCGATACTCGTGCGGCAGACGAGCGAACTGGTGCGCGAGCGTGGCGCGCGGGACGAACAGCTCTTCACGGCGGCCGTCGCCGATGTCGCGCTTGAGCACGAACTCGCCCGACATCCGGCTCTTCTCGCGGATCGAGCGGGCGAGGGGCGTCAGCTGGACCAGCAGCTCCATCGGGACCGTGCGCGGATCATCGAGGTCGGCGATCGCCGTTCCGGAGAACGAGAGATCGACGAGGGTGCGATGGATGATCAGGTCCTTCAGCGCGGTCGCTGCGCGCTCGGCGAGGTTTCGCACCGGCGCCACGTCGTCGGGATCGAGATCGTTCGGCTCGCCCTCCGAGTCTCCCGTGCTGCCGATCGTGACCCAGGTCGCGCCCTTCTCGGAGACCGAGAATCGGAGGCCGGCCGAGGCCTTGTTGGCGCTCTCCTTCAGGGTCACCGAGTGCTCGAGGCCGGTGCGCTCGAACGCGACCATCACGTACTTGCCGAGATCCACGGGAGCGGGCTTGGCCTTGCCGAACACGCCCTTCTTCATCATGTGGACGATCACGCCCTCGGCGAGCTGATCGACCCGGATCGGCTGGCGGTACGGATCCGGGGTGAGCGTGAACGCCGCGGTGATCTTGCCCGCAGTTGCCACCGCATCGGCGTGCGGCTCCGTGCCGCGCACGTCCCACGACATGATCCACGCCGCCTTCGGAAGCTGGTGCTCGTTGAAGAACGGGCGCAGGGCCTTCACCACGGCATCGGAGCTGGTCTTCGGGGCGGCCTGCGCCTCGGTCTGGAGCACGCGCTGATCGATCTGCTTCTTGGTATCCGAGATCGTCTGCTTGGCCGTGGCGGCGATCTTCTGGGCCACCTGCTGCGTCAGCGTCGGCTTGGGGCTCGGCGTGAGGTGCGGGGCGAACGCGGCGTTGAGCGTCTTCTCGAGCTCGCTCAGACGCGCGGCCTCGGCATCGCCCTCGCGCCTCATGTCCTTCGCCTTGGTGCGCCGGGAGTCCAGCTCGGCGAGCGGGATGAACGCGTTGGTGCAGGCCTCGACCGCCATGGTCAACGTCTCGATGAAGTTCTCGTCGAGTGGGAACGGGGTCCCGTCGCCATAGCGATACATGTGGGGATCATACCCCCATTCGGCGGCGACCTAGTAATTCCCGAGCAGGCCGAGCTGGAGCGTGATCGCATCGATCAGGCTCGTGCCGTAGATGAACTGCTTGTCGATGCCACCCGCGTTGCTGGCCTCATTGTCCGCGGCCAGGTTGTCGATGAACATGATGTCGCCGCGGAGGTTGAACTGGAGCTTGTCGAACAGGCCCCACACCGGCTTGTCTCCGCCGATCGTGATCAGCGTCAGCTTCGAGCCCACGCTCACGTTGCGCACCGGCGAGAGCTCGCGGTCACCCGTGAAGTACTCACCGGCGGTGGATTCGGTCTGGTAGTAGAACGCGTCCTTGAAGAACTTCGCGGCGGTCTGCTGGTAGAGGCGGCCGTAGAACCGGATCAGCAGGCTCTTGCCCACGTACTGCGAGTAGCCGAGCTCGAGGTTGCCGCCGACCACACCCCAGGTGTCGTCATAGAACCGCGCGTCGACGTGGATCGCGCTCTTCAGCTTTGGGAGGAATCGGTTGATTCGGGCCGAGACCGACCACCGCGCGCGGGTGTCGGGGATGTGCTCCTGCGGCGCGTTCGGGCCAATGCGGACCCGGCGATAGGGGTTCGACTGGAACCCGTCGAGGACCTGGCCGTACCCCGCGAGCTGGAGGTTCATCGTCGGCGAGACGTTCTGAGTCAGCGTGGCCTGGGCGGTGTCGATCCCGAGATCGTCCCAACGGGTGCGCCCCATCTTGTCGTCTTTGCCAAAGATCAGGCCGGACTTGTCACACGGGTCGGTGCCGACGAGGGCCCGGGACTCGAGCGGGGTCGCCATGCCGTTGTTCTTGTTGCAGACCTGATCGAAGCTGTGGCTGTAGGCGAGGGCGATCGTGGTGTTGCGGCCGGGCAGATCGATCGAGGCTGCGCCACTGAACGCGCGGTTGACGTAGTCGCGCTCGGTCCCGACGGTGGTGCCGAAGGTGATCCGTGAGCGTCGGCCCTTGAAGCCGATCGCGATCGTGCCCTCGTTGCGGAGATCGGAGAACTTGGTCGCCGTCGACACCGCGTCGACTTGATAGACCGTCGACGTGGCGCCGGAGACCGCATCCGCGGCGTACGCGACATCGAACGTCACGAACCGCCCGAGGTCCACGCCGAAGCTCGCCTGTGGGTGGACCACGATCAGGCCGCCCTTGTCGCCATCGCGCTTCTCCGCGAACAGCAGGGTGGAGACCTCCGTGCGGTCCTCGGCCACCGCCGTCCCGGAGGCCAGCAGCAGCAGCAGCGCGGTGGGACGGACTAGTTGCACCCGCAGCCTCCGCCGCCGGCGCCCTTGCCGCCGGAAGCGCCCTCGCGGTTGGTCCGGATGTGCTCGTCGCTGGAGGCGGCCTGCGGATCCTCGTCGAACACCATGATCTGGTCCGCGAGGAACTCCTTCTCGGAGGCGCGCACGGCCTGGCGACCACAACCGGGCAGGGCGGTGGTGCCGAGTACGAGTGCCGAAGCGATGACCAGGGCGATGGTGCGCATGATGACTCCCGGAACTAGCTAGAAGAAGATCGCCAGGCCAGCCGAGTACTCCTGGCCGTTGCTGGTGTGATTCTGGTCGAACAGCGACCAGTTCCTCGCGTCGATCCGTACGGTGATCTGCTTCTTGAACGTGATCTCGATGCCGCCGCCGGCACCCAGGGCCATCAGGGTCTCTTCCTTGTCGATGAAGTTATCGGCCTTGGGGCGGATGCGCGCCCCACCGAGGCCCACGCTGGCGTACGGCCCGATCACCGCCCCGGGCGCCATGCGCAGCACGAAGCCGAGGCCACCGAGAAACACGTCCTTGTCGGAGCGTGGGGACAGCCCGGCGAAGCCCTCGATCGCCCAGTAGGGATCGATCAGCCACGATGGACGCAGGAGAAACACGCCCTCGCGATCGAGAATCCCGGCCGAGAACGACAGGCCGACGTGCGCGTACACGATCGGGGACGGGCCGAGGATCGCTCGACGGATCGCGCGGCCCATCCGGGTCAACGCGCCGGCCTCGTCGGGACCGACCTCGAACGGGAACACGACGTCGCCGAGGATCCAGCCGCTGGTGCCATCCTCGAGCTCGACCTTGAACCAGTAGTCTCGGCTGCCGCGCTCGAGCACCTGGAACACCTGCCCACGCTCGGCGATGAACACCGTGCGGTAGCTCCCAGCGGGCCCCGAGTGGACGGGCGCCTTCTGCGCGATCACCCGGAGATAGGCGTCCGCCGCAGCGGGCCTCGCGCCCAGTAACCCGAAGGCCCCGAACAACGCGAGAACGACGAGGACCCCACGGATCCCGCGGATCGTGACCGGAAGGCGGGCGCGCGGGATCACTTGAACCAATCGAGGAAGACCTGGACGCCCGGATCTTGGGGCGCGAACAGATCGCCGCCACCGTGGGGATCCATCCCAGACAGTGGCTTGCTAAGCAGCTCGCTCGCCATCGGGGTGCCGCAGTTCAGATAGATCTGGGTCTGCCGGTAGTTGAAGGCGTAGTCGACCGGGTTGGTCTTGAAGGACAGCGCGTTGCCACCGGTGTCGCTGTGGCAGCTCGTTCCTCTCGTACAGCCCTTCATCATGTCGGTGGGTCGAACGAACTCGGGCCACACCTTGTCCTGGAAGTACTGCATCCCCCCTGGAGGGTTGCAGAGCCCAATATCGGAGGGCGTATCGCCGAGATCTACGGTCGGGCACCCCGAAAGGAGCCCGAGCAGTCCGAGCAGAACGCCAGACATCCGGAAGACCGGAACGGTCCGTGACCGGTGGTTTCCCATCCCTTTCCCGAGACTACACCTGTTTCGCAGTGGACCGCCACGCTTGCGACCGATCTGCGTCGTTGGGTACCCTCGTGCGCAGTGTCTAGTGGAACGTCCGGTCCCCCCGGTGCGCGTCGGCCAACCCCGACCGCGTCTCCGATCCCGGGGTCGAAGACGATCCAGGGCCCGCCACCAATCCCCGATCGACACCGCAGCATGGTGCGGATCGATACCGAGCTCGAGCCCGCGCGCGTCGTGCGTAGCGCGCTGGTCGGTCGTACCGCTCAGCTGACGACCTTGATGGATGTGGTCGGGCGCGCTATCGATTTCCAGGCGCCGCAGCTGGTCACCGTCGTCGGCAATCAAGGCACCGGCAAGTCGCGCCTGATCAACGAGCTGATCTCGGCACTCGCTGCGAACAAGGAGCGGGGCGCCCGCGTGTTCCACGGCTCCGCCGAACGGGATGCGACGGGCAAGCCGGTGCGGCTCGCGGCGCTGACGTCGATGTTGCGCGATCGCTTCGAGCTGACGCCGAACCCCGATGACGTCGCGCGCCTCCGGTTCGCACACGAGCTACGGACGGTGATGGGCTCCGATCAGGTCGCCGAGATGCTGCACTTCCTCGGTGGGTTCGTCGGCCTCGACTTCCCCCCGACGCCGTTCCTCAGCGCCGTCTCCGAGAGCCCGAAGCAATCGCAGGAGATCGCGCGCACCGTGCTGCGGCGGTTCATCGAGCTCGATGCCGCGCAGGCACCGCTCGTGCTGGTCCTCGACGACATGCAGTGGGCGGATCCGGAGACCATCGCCCTGGTCAAGGAGCTCGCCGCGGGGCTCGCTGGCTCGCGGGTGGTGCTGCTGACGGCGGCGCGCCCCGAGATGCTGGTCTATGCGGCCGGGTGGGGCGAGGGCGCGGTCGATCACGAGCGGATCGATCTGCGGAACCTCGAGCCGGACGACGCGGAGCAGATGTTCAAGCAGCTGCTGGCACGGGTCGCCGACATCCCGGAGGACACGGTCCAGAACGCGGTCGAGATGACCGGCGGAAACCCCGCGTTCCTCGAGCAGCTGGTGCGGCTGTTCCTCGACAACGGAACGATCGACACCCGAGGGCCGGTGTGGCGCCTCGATCCCGAGAGGGCAGCCGAGACCGAGCTGCCGATCAGCATCGAAGAGGCGATCGAGGCGCGGATCGCCGCTCTCGAGAACGAAGAGCGCGATCTGCTCGAGAAGGCGGCCGTGTTCGGCAACGTGTTCTGGGTGTCCGCGGTGATCGCGCTGACCCGGCTCGAATCGCCGACCCGGAATGAGGAGCCGGGCCCGCTCGAGATCGAGTGGGGCGAGGGCGAGGAGGTGCGTCGCCGGGTCTCCGACTTGATCGCCGGGCTCGCGGATCAGGATTATCTGCTGCCGCTCGATGCCGATGACTCGAGCATCCCCGGCGAGACCGAGATCGTGTTCAAGCACAACCTCGAGCGCGAGCTGATCATCCGCTCCACCGAGCAGCAGCGGCTTGCGCGCTACTACCTCTCGGCGGCGCAGTGGCTCGAAGCGAAGACCACCCAGCGCTCCGACGAGCAGCTCGAGTTCCTCGCGGGGCTCTACGAGCGCGGCGGGGATACGCGGCGTGCGGCGCGTTGCTACCTCCAGGGCGGGGACCGAGCGCGGTCGCGCTATGCCCCGGACGAGGCGCGCATCCTCTACGAGAAGGGCCTCAAGATGGTGGGCGAGGGCGATGCCCCGGCCCGGATCGACGGGCTGCACAACCTCGGCGATGTGTTCGAGCAGACCGGCAAGATCGACGAGGCGAACGCGTGCTTCATCGAGATGCTCCACCTCGCCTGGCGCTACGACAACCTCGCGAAGGCCGGTGCCGCGTACAGCCGGATCGCGCGTGGCCTCCGCCGCCTCGGCAAGTACGACATCTCGATGGACCACCTCCGGCGCGCTCACGAGCTGTTCGAGCGCTCGCGCGACGATCGCGGCATCGCGTCCACCCTCGACGACATGGGGCGGGTCAACTGGCTCCGCGGCGCCTTCGGCCAGGCGCTCGACTTCCATCGCCAGGCGCTGACCATCCGCCGCGCGCTCGGCGATCGCCGCTCGATCGCGCTGTCGCTCGCGAACATCGGGCGCGTCCACCACGACACCGGCAACTTCAAGGCGGCGATCAACCAGTTCCGCGAGGCGCT
>JAYVRN010000589.1:0-4243 GCA_043776275.1 Myxococcales bacterium
ACGTGCTGCTCGATGACCTGATCGGCTGCAAGGTCGTGCTCGTCGACGGGCGCGAATGGGGCACGATCGCCGCGGTCGAGATGGGCGCCGTCCAGGACGTGATCGTGATCCACGACGGCGCGATCGAGCGGATGCTCCCACTCGTTGATCAGTTCGTGACCAAGATCGACATCGCCGGCGGTGTGGTGACGATCGACCCGCCGGAGGGCATCCCCGAGGGCAAGGTCACCACGCGGTGAAGTTCACCGTCGTCACGATCCTCCCGGAGCTCGTCGAACCCGCGCTGACAGCAGGCGTGGTCGGCCGCGCGCGCGAGGCGGGCGTGATCACGGTGGGGACGGTCAACCCGCGCGACTTCACGAGCGATCGCCACCGCACCGTCGACGACTCGCCGTATGGCGGCGGGCCCGGGATGGTGATGAAGCCCGAGCCGCTGCTCGCCGCGATCGCGCAGGCGGCGGGCGATCCCCCGGCGCGCAGGATCCTGTTGTCGCCCGCGGGTGCGCCGCTGACCCAGGCGCGGGTGCGCGAGCTCGCGCAGCTGCCTCACCTCGTGCTCGTGTGCGGGCGCTACGAAGGCATCGACGACCGCGTGATCGAGATCGCGATCGACGAGGAGATCTCGCTCGGCGACTACGTGCTCTCGGGTGGCGAGCTCGGCGCCCTCGTGATCATCGATGCGTGCGCGCGCCTGGTCCCCGGCGTGCTCGGCGAGCCGACCTCGGCCGACGAGGAATCGCACTCGGCGGGGCTCCTCGAGTACCCGCAGTACACCCGGCCCGCGAAGCTCGGCGAGCGCGAGGTGCCGGCCGTGCTGCAGTCGGGAAATCACGCCCTGATCGCAACGTGGCGTCGCCAGCAGTCACTGCTCCGCACCGCGACGCGCCGGCCCGATCTGTTCGCGCGCGTGCGCCCTACCAAGGCCGATGCGAAGCTGTTGCCGCCGCCGCTCGTCGGGCGGACGCACCTCGCGCTCGTGCATCATCCGGTCACCGATCGCACCGGCAAGCTCGTCACCACGTCGCTGACCAACTTCGACATTCACGATCTCGCGCGCTCGACGATGACCTACGGGCTCGCCGCGTATCACGTGGTCACGCCGATCACCTCGCAGCGCGAGAAGGCCGAGCACATCGCGAACCTCTGGCTCGTCGATCAAGGCGCGAACCTGCCGCGGAAGCCGCCGGCGACGGGCAGCCGCGCCACGGCGCTGGCCCTCGTGCGGACGCAGGATGCGATCGAGACCGTGATCGCGGAGCTCACGGCCGAGTACGGGATGGCGCCGTTCGTGGTGGCGACCAGCGCTCGCGCCTACTCGTTTCCGGGCATTCCGCGGTCGACTCCGGCCGAGCTGCTCGCCGAAGCGTCGATTCGTCCCGAGCCCCTGCTGATCTTGCTCGGGACTGGCTGGGGACTCGCCGACCACCTGATTCCCTCAGTGTCTTGCCTACTTGCGCCGGTCGAAGGGCGCGCAGACTGGAACCATCTTTCGGTCCGAAGCGCGGGAGCGATCCTCCTCGATCGACTGTTCGGACGCCCAGCTTGACGGTCGGGGGTGATCTCTGGCAGAACCCTGCGTCCCAGCGGACTTTTTCCGGAATGATGAACATGAGCGCCCAGCGAATCCTCGACAGCATCAACAAGTCTCAGAATCGACAGGCGCCCCTTCCGGAGTTCCGCCCGGGCGACTCGATCAAGGTCTGGGCGAAGATCCGCGAAGGCGAGAAGACTCGCCTCCAGGCCTTCGAAGGCGTGTGCATTCGCCGCGTCTCGAAGGGCTCGCGGTCGACGTTCACCGTCCGCAAGATCTCGTACGGCGTCGGCGTGGAGCGCGTGTTCCCCGACAACTCGCCGAACATCGACAAGATCGAAGTGATCCAGCGCGGTCGCGTCCACCAGGCGAAGCTGTACTACCTGCGCGATCTGTCGGGTAAGGCAGCACGCATCAAGGAGCGCGACGGCGCGTACGAGTCGGCCAACGAGGCCGCTGCCGCCGCCGAAGCCGCCGAGGCCGCTGCCGAAGCTGCCGCACCTGCCGTCGAGGCGGTCGCCGGTCCGGCCAAGAAGGTCAAGGTTCGCAAGCCCAAGAAGAAGGACAAGGCCGCCTAACACGCGGTCTCGTCAGCTATTCGAGGTTTGGCCGACGTCGTCCGCGACGTCGGGTGGGAGCGATGGATCTCCGAGGGAGGGGAAAGATCGTGGGCCGTGGAGACATCGACCAAGGTACTGGGCGCGTCCGCAGAGGACCGCGCGACCGTCGCCCTCGAGGCGGCGGGATATTCGATCGTCGCGCGTAACTGGACGTGCGCTGTCGGCGAGTTGGACGTCGTCGCACGCGACGGCGAGATCCTCGTGTTCGTGGAGGTCCGCAGCCGCGCGAGCGCGAGCCACGGTCACGCGGCAGAGATGGTGACCGCGAGCAAGCGCGCGAAGGTCACCCGCGTGGCGCAGATGTACCTCGGGCTCGAGCGTCCGACGTTCGCCGAATGCCGGTTCGACGTCGTCGCGATCACGGGGGGAGAGCTCGCGATCGTCAAGGACGCCTGGCGCCTCGGCTGAGGGGAGCCTCGCGAGGGGCTCAGCTCTCGTGCGTGCCGTGGCGGTGGAACAGCTGCTTGATCCAGCTGCCGACGCCGCGGTCGGGCGAGCTCGCGTGGTGGAGCGCGGTCTGCAGCTCGGACTCGTCGAACCACACGCCGTGAGGCGCGCAGCGATCGATGGTCACGGCCTCGAGCACCTCGACGGCCATCAGCGCCGCGCACACGGGGCAGTGCCGATCCGAGCCCGCGCCGGTGACCGCCGGGATCTCCCACGGGGCCGCGGTCATCTCCTCGACCATCGCCGTCAGCGCCGCATTCTCGACGAAGGCGCCGGCGCACGTCCCGCACGCCCAGCGATCGCCCTGGAACTGCAGCTTGGCCTCCTTGCAGGAGGGGCAGCCGAGCGTGCGGTCCTGGTACGCGCTGACGAACAGCGTGTGGACCCGGGGTCGTTTGTCCTCCCAGTGACCGATCGCGAGGCGGCCGCTCGCCGGCCCGCTGCCGAACGCGTTGCTGATCGAGGTCATCACCCCGGTCATCCCGCCGCCGCCGCTGCTGCCGCCGCTGGGGGCGCCGGTTCCGCGCCCACCCCCGGGGCGGCTCCTGCTGGCGCGCGCGAACGCCGCGGTCATCGCATCGCGCGGAAACCAGATCCCGTCGCGCACGCAGCGCATGAACCGGCCCTTGAGCCGGAGCTTGCCGAGCGAGAGCTCCGACGAGATCATCGCCTGGGTACAGCGCGGACACCCCTGGGTCGTGGGCTGGTCGTCGTCGGTGACGAGGGGTTGCGTCTGGCCATCGAGCTCGTGGATCGAGGTCGCGATGTCGTCCGCGTCGATCAGCATCCCGTTGCACTCGTCGCAGACGAGGCGATTGCCGAACTCGCGGAGCGGCGTGTTCGTGCAGCTCGGGCACAGGAATCCGGAGGTCCGGTAGACGTCGGTCATGTCGCGACTGTAGCCGTGAGGCCGGTGGCGTTCCGTCCGTTGCCGTCGATTCCTCGCGCCGGCCCCGCCCTTGCGCGCTACGGTTCCCACATGGTTTCGGTGAAGGTGAAGCTCGTCGCGTTCTCGGGTGCTGTGGCCGTGGCGTCGGGCGCGTGCGTGTTCGATGGGCACGCCGCGGATCGTCCGGCGCGGTTCCAGGCCGCGATCAACTCGCGCCAGCTCGCGTCGAGCTCGAGTGAGGTCGGTGCGCACGTCGCGCCGCGCACCACCCAACCCACGGGCCCCACCGAGACCCTACCTGCAGCGAGCGCGGTCACCGGCTCGGCGCAGTTCACGATGGCAGCCCGGTTCCACACCTATCTCGGCGCCGAGGCGGAGGCCGGGACGCTCGGCCTCACGGGCTCGAGCTTCGCCGGGGCCTACGGGATCGCGGGCTGGCGCTCGACCTCGCACCTCGGATCGCTCGCCGTCGAGGTCGCGGCGGGGCGGCGGACGCTGCGCTACGCCGTCGATTCGAACAACCTGTCATCGACGGTGTTCGAGCCGCGCCTCCGCGGTGAGTTCTGGCTGACGCCGCAGATCACGTTCGGCGCCACCGTCGGTGCGAGCCCTGACGATCGGGGCTACATGGCCGGCATGTACCTGAGCGTGTACTCGCACGATCACGACGCCTGGCCCCGGCGCTGAGCTCCCCCGCCGCGGGGCGGATGTGAGAACCTGGGGAGCCGACGTGCTCACACCGACGAGCGTCGTGGC
>JAYVRN010000590.1:0-15306 GCA_043776275.1 Myxococcales bacterium
GGGGCCCCACTTGGTATCGGGGACCCAGACCCAGCGATTGACCCACACCCAGCGACCGTAGTGATCGGTGGCCCAACCCCACTGATCGCTCGAGACCCAGGTCCACCCGTACTCGGTGAACGTCCAGTGCCCGTTCGAGTACGGCTGATAGTTCGGCGTCGACGGCGCGAACACCCAACCGTACGTGCGGTCGTCGTACCAGGAGCCGAACGCATCGAGCTCGTCGTAGAACACATCGACCGAGGGCACGGACTGGCCCTCGAGGCTGATGTTGACGTCGTCGTACACCGGCCCGAGCGGCGGCTGATAGGACAGCTCCACCGTCGGTGGCTGCGCGGGCGGCTGCGTCTGCGGTGGATACGGATTCGGGTTGGGATCCGCGGGTTGCGGCTGATACGGCTGCGGCTGTTGCTGCTGCGGATAGGGCTGCCCGTACTGGGGCGCAGGGGCCGGCTGCATGGTGCAGCCCGAGATCAGGAGGAGTCCGAGCAGTCTTCGCAGGCGCATGCCACTACCCTTTCGACGGTCCGGGTGTGACGGCGGGCGTCCGGTCCGAATTCAAAGGATACCGTGACGGGGTAGAGTCGGCGGGATGGCCCAGCCAGATCCGTCACAGCTCGCCGAGGCCGCCACGGAGTTCGACGAGGCGCTCGAGATCTACCGGCGGCTAGGCGAGCTGCTCCTCGTGTCCCCCCTGGCCAGCGTGAAGCAGCTGGAGCGCGCGAACAGCGTGCTCGCCGATCTCGCGGGCGGCGAGGATCGCCTGCAGTCCGCCGGGCAGAAGCTGGTGACCGCGCTCGCGGCGTGCCGGGACCACCAGGAGGCGCTCGCGAAGCGCGTGATCGCCCACGTCCCCGCGATCCAGGCGCGCAACGAGAAGCTCCACGAGCTGATGGGCGAGCTCACCGCGATCGCGGGTGAGGTCAGCGCCGTCAACACGGTGATCCAGAGCAACGGAGGTACCGCGCTGTCACCGGCGAACGCCCGCGAGATCTCAGCGCAGGTGCTTCAGCTCTCGGCGCGTGCCGAGCTGCTCGCGACCACCGCGCGCGCTGCCGAGTACGAGGAGCTCGCGGTCCAGGCCCATGCGCTTCACGAGCGCCTGGCCCTGATCGGCACCCGGCTTCAAAACGTCCGCGGCGACTGAAGCTACTCGTCGGGCGACGTCAGCCCGCCCGAGGCGAGGCGCGGACCATAGAACCGCATGCTCGCCAGGATCAGGGTCTCGTTCCCGCCCTTGACCTCGCGACGCGCGGCCACATCGATGCCCCACTTGATGTTCGCGATGCCGATGCCACCTGTCACGTAGCTCGCACCGAGCCCGTTGTCGTGCACGCCGCCGACCCGGATCGGATAGCCCATGTCTCCGCCGCGCACGAACAGCTCCGCGCCGCCGCCGAACCGCGCGCCGCCGCCATCGGTCTTCCAGCGTGAATCGAAGCTGAGCGCCAGCGTGGGGATCGGGCGCGCGTGGAGCCCGCCGCCGATCGCGCGCGGGTACCAGGCCGAATCCTCGGTCGCGAGCAGGTTCTGCGCGGAGATCCCGAGGTTGATCATCTCGGTGAGGCGCACCGTGGCTCCCGCGTCGAACACGAAGCCGCTCTTCTTCGAGTCCGGCATCGCCTCGTCGTTGTAGCGGAAGTACTTGGTGGTCATGCCGACCATGACGCGCGGCACGAGCAGCTTGGACAGCGAGGCGCCCGCGAGGTGCGTGGTGCGCTTCATGTCCATGCCGCCGAGATCCGTCGTCGAGCCCGCGTAGTCGTAGAAGAAGCAGCCGGGGACAACGTTGGTGGAGTCGCACGCCGAGACGCCGACCAAGGATGCACTGTCAGATGCGCGATAGCCGTACCCGCCCTCGAACACGAGCTCGCGATTGAGCGGGAGCCCGGCCGGGTTCAGGTTGATCGACGTGGATCCCGTGGCGCCGCCGCGCATCGCTTCGCCGACCGCGATCTCGCGCGGGCCGAGCATGTCATCGAGCGAGTCTGGCTCGGCGTGTGCGCTGCCCAGGAGAGCCGTCACCACGAAC
Source organism: Myxococcales bacterium (assembly GCA_043776275.1). Taxonomy (GTDB): domain Bacteria; phylum Myxococcota_A; class Polyangia; order Haliangiales; family Haliangiaceae; genus JABFXX01. The sequence continues at coordinate 2,033 of JAYVRN010000590.1, forward strand.
ACGGAGGGGGCCACCAGGCGCATGCGGGAAGTGTTGGCGCGGATTCCCCCTGGGCGCAAGAAACCCGATGGTGTTGCCGTTCTGGCACCCGACCTGCGGCCGGTTTGACCGGCTGGCGACGCCGAGGTGATCAGTCTTCCTCGTCGTCCCCGAACAGCACACCCACCCGCAGCTCGACTGCATCGAACGGCTCGGCACGCACCGTCTCCCCCGCCGCCGCGCGCTGGACCACCACGTAGCCGGCCGCAGACCACCGATGCACGAGGAGGACGCGCTCCTCGGGATCGAGCAACCAGTAGTGCGGGACCTCGAACGCATGAAGCGTGCGCGGCTTGGTCACGAGATCGTGCTTCTCGTGCCTCGGCGACATGATCTCGCCGACCCAATCCGGGCGGATCCGCACGGGCCACTCCGTGGGCCGCTCCACCACGCGATCGCGTCGCCACCCCGCGGCGTCGTGGCAATACAACTCACCGTTTCCGTACTCGACGTGGATCTCGGTGAACAGCCACCACCCACCTGGCCCACCCCTACCGCCAGGCCGCCGGTTGTATGGATCAAAGGCCACTGCGAGCTTGGCGCCTGCCAGGCTGTGCCCTGGAGACGGCAAAGCTCGCTCGAGGATCTCGCCACCGATGATCTCGAGCCGATCTGGATCGCCATGCGCGATCAGGTCCTCGAGCGCGGCGGGCTTGCGCGATGGCGTGGCCACCGTGCGAGTCTAACGCGACCGATGGCGATGTGTGCAGCCGGATCATTGCGGGCCACGGGGTGGAGTCTGATATCGTGGTGATGTGGGTCGTCTACGCTCGACCGTGATCGTCGGGATGACGGTGCTGTGGGCCCTGCCCGCAGCCGCCGCTCCCGAAGCTGGGGCCACGCTCGGCGTCGCCGATCTTGGCTGGCCCGCGACGACCGCCGCGGCGACCGTACGCACCCGCGTGCCGGTACTCGACGCGGCGGAGCGCGGCAAGCGGATCGCGGTGGTCGCCCCCGGCACGCGCGTGACGTGGCGGCGGATCGTCGCGAGCCGCGATGCTTGCAAGGCGTGGCTCGAGCTCGAGCCGCGCGGCTGGGCGTGCGCCAAGGACCTCGCTCCCACCGACAAGCCCGCTCCCAGCCCCGCGCTGCCATCCCCCGTGCACTGGGCGGACGTCCGGAAGGATGGCGCGGACGCGTTCGAGACCGCCGAGGACATTCGCGCTGCCGCGCCCGCGAAGCACGTCGACGACAAGACGTACGTCGCGATCAAGGGCAAGACCCGGCCGCTGCGGATCGATGGCGTGAGCTACGTGCGCACCGATCAGGGCTGGATCTCCACCGGAGATCTGTCCTGGTACGCGCCCTCGGACTACGCCGGGATCGAGCTCACGCCCACCACCTCGCTCGAGATCGGCTGGGCCGTGGCGAAGAAGCCCGGCGCGAAGATCACCGTGCGCGCCGCCGCGGATCCCGCAGCGCGTAAGGTCCGCGAGCTGAAGCCGCGCGACCTGGTCTCGATCCTCGAGACCTCGGGCGAGATGGCGCGGATCGGCGACGAGGAGTGGGTCGAGCTCGTGGAGCTGCGCAAGCCCGCGCGCACACCGCGGCCCGATGGGATCGGCGCCGCCGAGCACTGGATCGACGTCGATCTCGACCAACAGATCCTCATCACCTACGAGGGCGACACCGCCGTGTTCGCCACCGTGATCTCGTCGGGCCGCAAGCTATGGGAGACGCCCACGGGTATCTATCGGATCACCGGCAAGGAGCCGAAGTCGCGGATGCAGTACCAGGGCCGCCCCGGCGCGGACCCCGATGACGAGCGCGCGAAGGAAGCGTGGAACGTGGCCGACGTCCCGTACTCGATGCGGTTCCGCAAGAACTTCGCGCTGCACGGCACCTACTGGCACGACGGCTTCGGTCGCGCGCGCAGCCACGGCTGCGTGAACCTCTCCACCGCGGACGCCCGGCGCATCTACGACTGGGTCTCGCCGACCGCGCCCGCGGGCTGGACCGGCATCGAGGCGACGGATGACGGCACGCCCGTGCGCATCCACTCGCGCCGCGATCCAGCGCCGGTGTGGCGCGACTACGACGGCAAGCTGATCGCACCCTAGGAGATCGAGACGTGTGCGCCAGGTACGTCGCGATCCTCCTGCCGATCACGCTCGGATGTGGGCGCATCGATTTCGGCAGGATCTCGACGGGCGACGCCGGCCAGGACACCGATGCGAACACCGATGCGAGCACCGATGCGAACGGCGCGACCTGCGCCGCGACCGCAGTCGAGCTCTGCAACGGTATCGACGACACCTGCGACGGCCGCATCGACGAAGGTTGTCCGTGCACGCCCTTCGACGTGACGTTGCCCGTGCAGACCTTCGACATGATCTCGACGGGCACGGGGATCCTCGCGATCGGCGGCACTGGGATCCTGCGGATCGACGGCACGGGCGCGGTGGTCGAGACCTATCCGATCACGCCCTCGGCCAGCTCACGAGCCCAGCAGATCACCTGGACCGGTAGCGAGCTCGCCTACTTCGATCCACTGGACACGAAGATCCATCGGCTGACGGCGACGGGGGGCGTGCTCCCCGCCGGCCCTCCGCTCGACACGGCTTCGACCTCCGCCGGGATCATCCGGTGGAACGGGACGGGATACGACGTCGCGTTCTCGGCGATCGCCAACAGCGCCGTCACCGCGGTCGGGACCGACGCCACGGGCACGCCGATCTCCGCCGCCGTGCGCACCCCGGTCACGGACGTGGCGTACCCGTTCGGGCTCACGACTCACACCGGCCGGAGCACCCTGATCTGGAAAGAGCGCTCGGCCAGCCTGGTCGACAGCGTCCACATCGCGCACACCGCACCGGCGACGTTGCTGGTCGGTGGGGTGTTCAGCGCCGATGGGGCGGAGTTCAGCTCCAGCATCGCGAGCAGCGGCGCGGCAGTCCTCGCCGTATGGTCGAAGAAGCTGTGGTCGTTCGATGCGCAGCTCGTGGCGACTCAGGTCGCGATCGTGGACGAGCCCGATCGGGTCGCGCGTACCAGCACCGGCTGGGACGTGCTGGTCGAGAACGCGATCTTCGCGAACCCGCGGTTGGTCTCGCTCGTCCACCTCGACGAGACCTTCGCTCCCGTCGGTCCGGTCGAGCCCTTGCTCACCGTCCCGTATGGCTCCGGCTTCGGCGAGAACTTCCCGTTCCTGATCTCCGACGCCCGCGCGACGATCCTCGGCTGGGGCTATTCCGTGGATGGCGCGGCCACGACGCAGCGCCTGATCCAGCGCTGCCCATAGCCACACACAACGAAAAACAGCGCGACTCGCGTCGCGCTGTCCTTCATCGATTCTCGATCGAGCTGCTGACTACCAGCGATCGCCGCCGCCGCCGCCGCGACCACCGCCGCCGCGACCGCCACGACCGCCACGACCACCACGGCCGCCGTCGCCGCCGCCACCGCCGTAGTCACCGCCGCCGCCGCCACCGCCGTAGCCGCCGCCACCACCGCCGTAGCCGCCGCCACCACCACCGCCGCCGTAGCCGCCGCCGCCGCCACCGCCGCGGAAGCCGCCGCCACCGCCGCCACCGCCGCCGCGCTGCTGGCGCTGCTCGGCCTCATTGACGCGGAGCGGGCGCCCGTCGAGGGTGCGGCCATCCATACCCTCGATGGCCTTGGCGGCCTCCTCGGGGGTACCCATGGTCACGAACGCGAAGCCGCGCGAGCGGCCGGTCTCGCGGTCGGAGACGAGGTGGACGTCGCTGACCGTTCCGAACTCCTGGAACGCAGTACGGACGCCATCAGCATTGGTGTTGAACGAAAGATTTCCAACGTACAGACGAGTGTTCATCGCTTGCTCGATCTGGCCCTGTGAAACGCTACAAACCCGCCCTAGAGGGGCCCTTGTGCTCGGAAGCGGGTTTCGAACCTGTGTCAAAGCCCACTGAGCACCGGGAACTAGTAGCGCGCAAACGCTCGCAGCAAGACCGACGAACTAGGGCAAGGCCGAAACTACTCCCCTGTCTGGCCGATTGCCACATGGAATCAGGCACTCGGTGGCAAGGCCTCGGATCCACACGGGGATCAGGCCGTTCAGATCTTAGAAACTCCCGGCCTTCCGCGCTGTCTCAAGGTCTGGACGAGTATGCTGCCGGTCGATGTCTGAGCTGGAACGAACGCTGCTCCGTCGCCTTCGCGACCGGGACGAGCGCGCGTTTCGCGAGCTGATCGAGAACCACCGCGACCGGGTGTTCAACATCACCTACCGCATGCTCGGCAACCGCGCCGAGGCCGAGGACGTGGCGCAGGAGGTCTTCATCACGGTGTTCAAGACCATCGAGAGCTTCCGCGAGGAATCGAAGTTCTCGACCTGGCTGTACCGGGTGACGGTCAACCACTGCAAGAACCGGATCAAGTACCTCGCGCGCCGCCACGATCGAGATCGCGACGAGCTCGACGAGACCAACCAGGCCACCAATGGCGCCGTCAATGGCGCACCGGTCCGCGTCGCCCAGCCCGACAAGGCCCTGGCGAGCGCGCAGATGGAGAAGCTGCTGCAAGAGGCGATCGCCGCCCTCGATGACGATCAGCGCGCCGTGGTGATCCTCCGCGACGTCGAGGACCTCTCGATCGAGGAGATCTGCGAGATCACGGGGCTGCCCGACGGCACCGTCAAGTCGCGCCTGCACCGGGCGCGCCTGGTGCTACGCAAGAAGATGCAACGCCATGTGGAGTGACCCATGACCGATGCCGTGACCACGGATGAGTCCGAAGTCGACGACGAGATCATCGTCGCGCTCTCGGACTATCTCGACGGCGCCCTGACCGGCGACGCCAAGAAGGACGTCGAGCAGAAGATCGCCACGGAGGCCACGTGGAAGGCCGCGCACGCCGAGATGGTCGAGACGCGCGAGGCGCTCTCGGGGCTGCAGAAGGCGCGCGCACCCGTGACGTTCGCCGAGGACGTGACCGCCACGATCCACAAGCGGTCCGCCGGCCGGTTCTTCGGGCGCAGGACGTTCGGTGATCGCGTGCCGTTCACGGCGATCCTCGTGGTCGCGGTGCTCGGGCTCGCCGCGATTGGCTACGTGATGTACTCGTCGCAGACTGGCTCTCTCAAGGTGGACAAGAGCCACCCTGCCCCGCCGACGCCACCACCCGTCGTCGATCAGCCCTAGATCATTCCGGTCCGCCGGCCGTTACCGGCGCGATCGGGTGCGGCCCCGAGGGGCGCGCCATCGTGAGCTGCGCGCAGAACTTCCGCAGCGGCTCGCGGCGCTCGGGCGGGACGTACTCGAGGTTCAGCTGGCGATCCGTGACCTCGAAGAACGAGCGCTCCGCGGCGAGCAGCGCGGCCTCGGCGCGCTCGATCTCGCCGGTCGAGACATCCCCGAGGTTGCGGCGCACGAGCTCGGCCTCGGCCTCCCGCTTGTTCTCGACGAAGAAGCCACCGAGGATCAGCTTCGCCTTCACCGCCATCGAGTGCACGTCATCGTTGGTGCGGTGCGGCAGCGACAGCACCTCCTGGAGCAGCTCGCCGGCGGCGGGCGAGGCGCGCTCGTAGGCGCGGCGCGTGACGTAGCCGAGATCGAAGATCGCGAGCTGCGGCGCGAACACCATGCCGTACGTGCGCGCCATGCCGGCGTAGTAGCTGAAGTGCTTCCCGATCTCGCGGAGCAGCTCCGGGCGATCCACGAGCTCGCGACCGAGCCGACGGTACTGGTGGAACACGTCGTAGACCGCGCGCAGGTTCTTGGCCTTGATCGCCTCGCGCAGGTAGTTGTTGAAGAACCGGATCGCGAGCCGCAGCGCTTGCTCGTCGTGGTGCGCCTCCGCACGGCACGCGATCACGCGCAGGGCGTCGGAGAACGTGGAGACGGTGTCGTTCGCGTTGTGGAGCGCGCGCAGGAAGCCGTGCTCGAGCTGGAGCAGGCACTTCATCTCGTACCAGGTCTTGGTCTCGGTGAGCATCTCGAGCGCTTCGTCGGAGAGGCCCACGAAGTCCGCGCGATCCACCACGAACCACTCCTTGGGCATCCGCGACTTGTGCTGATCGTACTGATCGAGCAGCACCTTGATCGACCACGCACCTTCGGCGGCGACATCGCGATCGTTGCGATCGAGCGACTTGATGACGATCGTGCCGATCTGCCCCACGCGCATGGTCAGCACCATCTGCGCCTCGAGGGGGTCGAGCTTGCGCTGCGCGACCTTCTTCACGATCTCGATCGCATCCTCGCGAAGGCGGACCAGCAGGCGCGAAGGATCGACGAACCGCACCACATAGAAGAAGTACGGGATCAGCAGCGCCCAGCCGGCGAGCGCGAGATAGATCGCGAGGACCACGGCCCAGGTGGGCGCGAACTCCGGACCGATCATGTAGTCGACCCACAGCACGTGCGCGGCGCCGAACGCCATGAACGTCAGCACGTAGCGGTTGATCTTGTCCCGGAGGAACATCTCGATCAGCTTCGGCGTGTGCATGTTCGCCGTGAGCGGGATCGCGAGACCGATGGTCGCGATCAGCATCGCGAGCACGTTGTTGTACGCACGCGCCATCGGTGACAGCACGTCGATGATCTTGCCGGTGTTCACGCCCTCCCAGCTCGGCGAGCCCCAGCGCGGGAAGCCGGCGCGGCTCCACTCGATGAAGAACTCGGCACCGAACAGAAGCGCGAAAGCCACGAATGCGATCGCGAGCGATCGCACGAAGAGCTTGCGCATGGGCTAGTCCGCCTCGTCCTCGAGGAACGCGAAGTACCGCTCGGGGAGATCGTCGAACTCGAGTGCCCCGCCGCAGCTAGGACACTTGAACACCGGCGGCTCGAGAGCGGAGGCGAGGATCGCGGCGGACTGGAGGAGGCGCTCCTCCTGGTGGTCGCAGCCGATGCAATGAAACGGCGCGAAGAAGGAGGTCACCGTGCCGCGGCCGATCACGTCGCGAACCATCGAGGCCTGCAGGATGAAGGGCACCGAGCAGGCGTGGAACTCGTAGCCCTGGATCCGGGCCTGGCGCAGGAACTCGCACCAGGCGCGCACGCCGAGCGAGTTCATGTACGTGACCTGGGCCATGTCGAACACGATGCGGCCGACCATCTGCGGGAGCAGCTCGTCGAACCGGGTGGCCTCGGTGAAGTCACCGCGCAGCACCACCCGCGTACGCTCGCCATCCTTGCGGACCTGCCACTGCGTCAGCTTCGCGAGCATCGAGCGCGCGGATTGGTCGAGCTTGTCGAACGCCACGCCGACCACGGTCTTGCCATCCCGGGGCTGGGCCCACACGCAGGTGCCCTTGATGGTCACGGCGGCCTCGCCCTCGGGGCTGACCGTGATCGACGCCGCCTGGCCCTCGGTGATTGGCTCGGACACCATCAGGCGCACGCCATCGACGGACAGGTTCGACACCGTGGCATCGACCTTCTTGCCGCTGATCTCGACGGTGATCGCGAACGACTCGGTGCCCGGGCGGGGCTCGCCGAGCTGGATCGCCACCACATCGTGGAGCTCGTCGGCGGTCATCGGCGCGATCAACAGCTCGTCGCACCCACACGCGGAGACCTGCCGCATCTGATCGCCCGACAGGCGCTTCCCCGCGACGAGGATCACGCGGGTCGCCGGGCTCTTCAGCTTGATCTCCTTGGCCACCACGAAGCCATCCGGATCATCGGCGTCGAGCACCACGAGTGCGGGCTCTTCCTTCGCGAACAGCGCGCGGGCCTCGGTGCCCGTGGTCGCGACGAGCAGCTGCAACTCCAGGCGCTTGAACGGGGGCGCCGTGAAGTGCCGCAACAGCTCGCTGTTGTTCGAGACCAGGACCTTGGGCACGACCCGTCGAGTCTACCACCCGCGAGAGCTACAGAATCGCCCGGAGGATCACGATCAACGCGATCAGCGCCACCACCGCACCACCCATCACGACGATGCCCTTGACCAGCGAGGGGCGATCGTAGGCCTCGCGCTCGGCGGTGAGCTTCTCGATCTCCGTCGTGCGCGCCGTGATCGCACCGCGCAGGCGATCGATCCGCTGGTACAGCTCGCCGAACGCCGGATCGTCGATCCGGTTGAGGTTGACCAGCGTCCCGAGCGTGACCAGGCGCCGGGTGACCTCGGACTCCGCCTGGGTGATCTCCCGGGACTTCCGCTTCTGCTCCGCATCGAGCTCGGCGAGCCGGTGGGTATGACCCTCGCGGGCGTCGCTGAGGCTGCGCTTGGCGGCGTCGAGCTCGGCCTTCGCCGCATCGAGCCGCGCGGTGGCCTCGCCGATCGGCCGCTCGAGCGCGGCGAGCCGGCGGTCCACATCCTGGCGCTCGGGCTCGAGCCCCGCGGCATCCTTGCGGTGCTGCTCGGCGCTACGGCGCAGCTCGGCGCGGGCATCGCCCATCTGCGCGCTGCCGGCCTGCTTGTCGTTGTCCTCGGCGGAGCGCAGGTACGCCTTCTGACGGCGCTCGAGCTCCTTGCGCTTGTCCCGCAGGCCGCGGCGTTGCCCCTCGAGGTGAGACAGCTCCTTGCTCACCTCCTCGACCATCCGCTCGGCCTCGCTCAGCTTGCTGTTGCGCTCGCGCTCGACGTCGACGAACCGCGAGTTCTCCTCGGCCTTGCGCCCATCGACCTCGCCGTGCTCCTTCCCCAGCACGCCGATCCGATCCTCGGCCGCATTGATCGCGGCGTTCTCCGCCGAGAACACGCGGCTGTCGACCTTCGCCGTGCGCGCGACCTTGCCGAGCGCCCCGAGCACCTGATCGAGCGCCTCGGTGTCCTGCTTGATCTCTGCGCCGAGCGTCTTGATCGCGCCCCGCCGCTGCCAGCGCGCCTTGGTGAACCGCACCGTGTAGCGCGCCGCCGGGTAGAGGCCCGGCTCGGGGAGCTCGGGGATCGCATCGACCTTCGGCGGCGTGAACGGACGATCGACGTGGGCCTCGACGCGATTGATCCTCGTCGCCGGTGGCGTATCACCCGCCTGCCGCGGTCGCGCCGCCTCGACCTGCAGCGGCGCGGCATCGGCGACGGTGTTGAAGTCGTCGCTGAACGCGTTGCGCGGCACCACCGGATAGGGCGAGGGGGGCGGCGTGGGCGGTGGGGCCATCGGCGGCGGTGCCGTGGGCGATGGCGCGCGCGCGGGCGGCGAGAGCGCCGCGGCTGCGATCGGTGGCGGCGTCGATGGCGATCCGGGGCGCGACGGCGGTAGCGGTCGAGGTCCCGACGGCGGCACCGGAGGATGTCCCGAGGCCTGTCCCGAGGCCTGCCCTGCGAGTGGTGCCCCGGGCGGCCGCGACGGCAACGACGGCGGCAGCGTGGTGGGCGTGGTGGGCGTGGTGGGCTTGCTGCGCTGCGGCTCCGCGAGATCGCTGCGCCGCCGGCCTGCCTCTGCGTCACTTCCGTCACGCGGTTCCGGTGGCGGGAGATCGCGGCGCTCGGCGGCCGGACCCGGCGAGATCGCGTTGAGGATCGAGCGCCTTGTCGTTGGATCCTCGACGGCCGGCGGCGGTGGCAGGGCCGGCGCACTGTCGCGGCTGGGGGCCGGGCTCGGCGCGAGCTCGGCGTGGCTGCCGGCGCGCGCCGACTGCGCGCCTGGCGACACCAGGGTCCCCGCGACCGGCGGCACGATCCCGATCCCCGACGCACTCGGGTTGCTCGGCCCAGGCGGCACGATCCCGATCCTCGACGCATTCGGATTGCTCGGTGGCGGCGCAGCCGGGACCACGATCCCGGGGCTCGACGATTGTGGCGAGTACGCGGGAGGCGGTGGTGGTGGTGGAGGGATCGTGGTGCCCGTACGCCGCGGCGGGAGCGGTGCGGCCGGCGGCGGGCGCTGCGGGAGCTGCACCCCCGTCGGCGGCGCGTTGCGGTTCCGGCGCGGCGGCAGCGGCGGCAACCTGCGGCCGCACTGCGCACATACCGTCTGCTCGTCGTTGTTCTCTGCGCTGCAGAACGGGCAGAACCTCATCGGGCAACGGCCTGGCGTTCGAACACCACGTCGCCCTCGACGATCGTGAAATCGACGTGCGTGTCGAGGAGCGTGCGATCCGCGGCGAGCGCGCGATCAAAGATCGTCAGATCCGCCGGCCGCCCGACCCGGAGCATACCGCGCGTGGCCTCGGCGCCCTCGGCGTAGGCGGCGCCGGTGGTGAACGCCGCGATCGCCTCGTCGAGGGTCAGCTTCTGCGCCGGATACCAGCCACCGGCCGGGTTGCCCTTGGCATCCTGCCTCGTGACCGCCGCGTAGATTCCGAGCAGTGGTGCGACATCCTCGACGGGGAAGTCCGATCCGGCGGCGAGAGGAATGCCCTGATCGAGCATCGTGCGCCACGCGTACGCACCGAGGATCCGCCGCGCACCGATACGCTGCTCGGCCCACGGCATGTCGCTGGTCGCGTGCGTGGGCTGCATCGAGGCGATCGCATGCGACGCCACCATCCGCGCGATGTCCGGAGGTGCGATCACCTGCGTGTGCTCGATCCGCAGCCGATGCTCGCCTGGGTGCGCTCGCTCGGCCGCGAGATACGCATCGAGCACCGAGCCCACACCGGCATCGCCGATCGCGTGGATCGCGACCTGCCAGCCATGCGCCACCGCCGCCTCGACACCCGCCGACAGCTGCGCGGGCTCGGTGACCCACAGGCCGCGGTTGTTCGGATCATCGACGTACGGCTCGAGCAAGCGTGCACCGCGCGAGCCCAGCGCGCCATCGGCGAAGAACTTCACGCCGCGCATCACGAACCTGTCCACGGCAGGCTTCGGTGCCGTGCCGAGCCGCTCGAGGTGCGCGGGATCCCCGGCGAGGAACGCGTACACGCGCAGCGGCAGCTGGTGCTCACGTGCGAGCTTCACGTAGACGTCTGCCGTCGCATCCTCGATGCCCATCTCGTGGACACCCGTGATGCCCGCGGCGATCGCCTGCTGCGCGGCCGCGCGGATCCGACGCTCGCGGACCGCGGGCGTCGCGGGCGGCATCACGGCCTCGACCAGCTCGGTCGCGTTGTCGATCAGGACGCCGGTGGGCTCGCCCGTCGCATCGCGGACGATCTTGCCGCCGGCGGGATCCGGCGTCGCCTTGGTGATGTGCGCGGCCGCCAGCGCCGGGCCGTTGAGCCAGCTCGCGTGACCATCCACCCGACGGAGAACCACGGGACGATCGCTGATCTGCGCATCGAGGCTCGCCCGCGTGGGGAACTGCTGCCCCGGCCAGCGGTTCTGATCCCAGCCACGTCCGAGCAGCCACTCACCCGCCGGCCGGCCCGCCGCCGCCGCCACCACCACCCCGACGGTCGCGGCCTCAGAGGGGAGCGCCCGCACGGACACCGAGTCGTTGTCCACGCCCAGTCCATAGAGGTGGCAGTGGGCGTCGATCAGGCCGGGCGTGACCGTGGCCCCGCGCAGATCGATCACGCGCGTCGATGGGCCCGCCATCGCACGGATCGTCGCGGTGTCTCCGATCGCGGCGATCTTGTTCCCGATCACGGCGACCGCCTCCGCATGGGGGTGCGCGGGATCCATCGTCCGGATGTCGCCGCCCAGCACGATCAGATCCATTCCGCCGGGCGGAGATTCCGGTGCCCGAACCGTGGACGAGCCACCGCAACTGATCGCGCTCGCGCCGAGGCTAATCAGTGAGGCCAATCGCCAGATAGATCTGGAAGTCACGAGCTTCGAGACCATACCCAAAATCGAGTCCGAGCAGGGGCAACACGATCTGCCTTAGATAGAACCGCGTCCCCGCGCCGACCGAGTTGCGGAAGCCATCGAGGCCACGCACCTGCGAGTTCGGGAGGTAGTTGCGCTCGGGGTTGGAGGTCTTGAGGAACGTCGTGTACGCCGAATCGAGGAACAGCAGGCCGCGAACGGAGAGCCCGAACACGGTGAGCATCGGCACCGAGTACTCGAGGTTCATGTTGGTCTTGAAGTCGCCGCGGAACTGATCGTTCAGGTACCCGCGCATCGACGTGCCACCCGTCTTGAACTCCTGCTGGAACGGCAGCTTGTTGCCATAGTTGACGCCGAGCTTCGCGACGAAGTTGTGCCGCTTGAGCACCTGCCACGCCTTGAAGATCGAGAGGGTGGCGAGCTGGTAGTGGAAGTCCGAGCCGAGCGACGGCAGCGATTGCTCGAAGATCGCTGTGTACTTGTACCCGCTCTGCACGCCGTACCAGTTGGCGCGGCGATCGATCGAGAGCGTCCACTCGTTCGAGACGTCCCAGCCCTCCTTGCCGGGCAACGGGATCGGATCGGTGTCGGCGATCCCGAGATCCTCGAGCTTGTCTGCACCTTCGCTGAGCTTGGTCTTGCTCTTCACATAGCTGACCTTCGCGCCGCGGATGCGACCCTCGATCCGGATGCCGCGGAACAGCCCGATCCCGAGCTTCAAGCCGCCGTTCAGGTAGTGGATCCGCGATTCGCGCACCGGATCGGGACCGGACTGGATGAACTTGGTCGGCGCCGCGTACTCGATGTTGCGCGAGGACTTGAGGAACGTATCGAACTGCGCCGAGAACCGCGTGCCACCGATCGAGGGGATCAGCCACGCACCGATGAAGAACGAGTCACCGGTGGCGATCTGCCCGTACAGCAGGAGCTTCTGGTTCAGGCCGAACAGGTTGTTCTCGCCGAACCCGATGCCGCCGCCCTTGTTGGTGGGCTGGTTGTAGAGCGCCGGCGCGATCACCCAGGAGTGCTTGTCCTTGGCGAGGATGTGGACCTTGACGCCGCCCTTGACCGGCTCGGTGAACACCTCGACGTCCTTGAACAGGCCGCTCGAGACCAGGTTGCGCTTGATCTCCTCCGCCATGTCCGGCGTCCAGTCATCCCCGACCTCGATCTTCGCGATCAGCTCGACGGTGTCCGACGTGGTCTTCTTGTTCTCTTCGACGGAGATCTCCGCGATCTGATCCGCAGACGCGATGCGCGCCGCGAACGTGACCGCGAACATCACCGCCAGCCCGGCGAGTGAAAACCTCACTCCCAGAGTATCGCACGGCCCTGCACCCCTTCGCCCGTCGTGCGCGGTCGATCACACTGGCCGGCACGTGATACCAACGAGTTCATGAACCCCGCCGAGGTCGCGACGGCGCTCCTGATCGAGCGCACCCTGATGAACAGCCCCGCCTACCGCAAGGTCGATGACACGCTGTACGTCATCAAGCAGGGGTCGGCGTACGTCATGATCAACGTCGTCCCCTGGGGTGACAACCGCGCCATGGTGCGCTGCACCGCGCAGCTGGTGAAGGGCGTGGACGTCGATGGCCCGCTCGCGAAGCAGCTGCTCGAGCTCAACGGTCACCTCCGGTTCGGCGCCTTCG
>JAYVRN010000591.1:0-4234 GCA_043776275.1 Myxococcales bacterium
TCTCGCCGCGCCTCCACACCGATGCCACCGGCAAGGTCTCGGTCACCGTCAAGATGCCCGACAGCCTGACGCGGTTCCGGATCGTCGCGCTCGCCACGGCGAACAACCGATGGTTCGGCAAGGCCGAGAACGTGATCGTGGCGCAGCGAAAGATCAACGCGCGCACCGTCGCTCCGCGGTTCCTCACCCAGGGTGATGCGTTCTCGCTGCCCGTCGTCGTCCAGAATCTCGACGCCGCACCGCGGACGATCGACGTGGCGGTGCGCGCAGCGAACCTGGTCCAGACCGGCCCCGCGGGCAAGCGCGTGACGGTCGCTCCCGGCCAGCGCGCCGAGGTGCGGTTCGAGCTCGCGAGCGCGTCGCGTGGCACGGCCGCGATCCAGACGATCGCCACCTCGGGCAGCTTCGCGGATGCCACGACGGTCCAGCTCCCGGTGTACGAGCCGGCCACCACCGAATCATTCGCGACCTACGGCACCGTCGATGATGCGCCGCAGTTCGAGCAGCTCGCGGTCCCCGCGGACATCTTCACCGACGTCGGCGGCGTGGAGCTCGAGATCGCCTCGACCCAGCTCCAGACCCTGCTCGATTCGTACTGGTACGTCTACGCATATCCTTACGAGTGCGCCGAGCAGCGCTCGAGCCGCATGCTCGCCACCACGGCGCTCTATGACGTCGTCGATGCGTTCTCGGGCGGCGCGCACGTCGATGCCAAGGCCGTCAAGCAGCAGCTCGCACGCGACGTCTCCCGCCTCCTGAAGGATCAGCGCGCCGATGGCGGGTGGGGCTACTTCGGCGGGATGCAATCGGACGAGTACGTCACGATGCAGGTGCTGTCCGCGCTGATCGCGCAGAAGGCGACCGGGCCTGGCGTGCAGAAGGCGATCGCGTTCGTCACCCGGAGCGCGGACGCCCATCTCGCAGTGCTCGCCAAGGCCGTCAAGCAGCCCGCCGCCGAGCGCCTCGATCGCGCACAACACCCGGGCGTGGTCTCGCTCGCCGCCGCCGCGCTGTTCACCCTCGATAACGCCGGCGTCAGCGTGATGCCGCGCGTCGCCAAGTTGCACGCCGCGGCGCTCGCCCTCGAGGCGTACCCGGTCGACGCGAAGGCGCGGCTCCTCGCGATGGTGGCGAAGATCGAGACCGCGAAGCCGATCCGCACGCGCCTGCTCGCGGACCTCCTGTCGGTGGTCCACGAGACCGCCTCCACCGCGACCGTCACCGCGAGCTACACGGAGGCCGAGCGCCTGCTGCTGGTCTCGAACACCAAGACCACGGCGCTCGTCCTCGATGCGCTGATCCGCGCCACGCCGACCCAGCCGCTGATCACCAAGCTCGCGCGCGGTGTGCTCGACGCGCGGCGCGGCGGGCGCTGGCGCTCCACGCAGGAGAACCTCGTGGTGCTCCAGGCGATGCGCCGGTACTTCGACATCTACGAGAAGGACACGCCGAGCTTCACCGGCAAGCTGTGGTTCGGGAAGGCGGCCTATGCCGAGCAGGCGTTCCTCGGGCGCAGCCTCGCGCGCGGCACCTCGCACCTCGATTGGACGACGCTGGCCCCGGGGACCACGCACGATCTCTCGCTGGTCAAGTCCGGCACCGGCCGGATGTACTACCGGGTCGGGATCACGTACGCCCCCAAGCAGACCAACCTCCCGGCGCTCGACGCCGGCTTCGTGGTGCGGCGCACATACACCGCGGTTGATGATCCGAAGGATGTCGTGAAGCTCGCGGACGGACGCTGGAAGGTGAAGCTCGGCGCCCGCGTCCTCGTCACGATCGAGGCGGGCAACACCACGCTGCGCCACGCGGTCGCCGTCGTCGATCCGCTCCCCGCGGGCTTCGAGGCGGTCAACACCAAGCTCGCGAACGCCGAGCGCGCCGCCGCGGGCTCGAACACCAGCAGCTGGGACTACCAGAACATGCGGGACAACCGGGCCGAGGTGTTCTCGATGCAGCTCCGCGAGGGCACGCACGTGCTCGCGTACACCGCCCGAGCGACCACGCCCGGCGTGTTCGTGGCGGCGCCAGCCAAGGCCGAGGAGATGTACACGCCGGAGACCTTTGGGCGGTCCACCGGCGAGACCGTGGTCATCGAGTAGGCGTTGACACTGCGGGACGGGCGCGGCAGGCTCCGCCCGCCACGTCGGCAGAGGTGTCCATGAAGGGTCTCATCGCTCGCTCGTTCGCCACGGTCCTCGTCGTCGCTCCGCTCGTCATCGGGTGCAGCAAGGGCCCCACGAAGTCCGAGCCCGCCACCGCTTCGGCCCCCACGTCCGCGGCGGCCTCAAGCTCTGCGGTCGCGCCCAAGGGCCAGAGTTTCGGCGCCGGCGTCACGCTGGCGGATTCGGTGTCGATCGACGCCATCCTCGCGGAGCCCACGGCCTACAAGGGCAAGACCGTCCGCGTCGAGGGCATGGTGACCGACGTGTGCCCCAAGCGCGGCTGCTGGTTCGAGATGGCCGGCGGCCAGCCCGGCGCCAAGCTCCGCTTCAAGGTCACCGATGGCGACATGGTGTTCCCGCCGGACTCCAAGGGGAAGCTCGCCGTCGCCCAGGGCGAGGTCTCGGTCAACGAGCTGACGCTCGAGCAGACCAGGGCGTACGCGGAGGAGCAGGCCAAGGAGTACGGCAAGCCGTACGACCCGGCCACCATCACCAAGCCGCAGGCGATCGTCCGCATCGACGGCACGGGCGCCGTGTTCCGCGACAAGATCTGACGCGTGAAGTGGCGAAGGTGGTTCCGCGCGTTCCACCGCGACATCGGATACGTGGTGGTCGCGATGACGATCGCTTATGCGTTGTCGGGGATCGCCGTCAATCACATCGATGACTGGAACCCGAGCTACGTGTTCGACGATCGGGCCATCGATCTCGGGCCGCTCGAAGGCACCACGCTCGCCGAGCGCGAGGCCGCAGTCGTGTCCCGGCTCGCCCTCGACAAGCAGGCGGTGCGCGGCCACTTCCTCGAGAGCGACCACGACTTCCGCGTGTTCCTCCCCCAGGGCCAGGAGGTCCGGCTCGATCCGGCGACTGGCCGCGGCACCTACAAGCGGATCACCGAGCGCGCCGTGTTCTTCCAGATCAACGCGCTCCACCTCAACAACCTCAAGGGGTTGTGGACCTACGTCGCGGATCTGTTCGCGCTCGCCATGCTCGTGCTCGCGATCACCGGCGTCACGATGATGAAGGGCAACCGCGGCTTCCTCGGCCGCGGCAAGTACTTCGTGGGGGCCGGCCTGCTGGTCCCCGTCGGAGCGATCATCTACATGTACACGGGGTAGCGGGCCACGCGTACACTGCGCGGATGGGAACCCGCGGTTGTCTCGCGCTCGCGCTCGTCTTCGGTGCCGCCTGTGGAAGCCACAGTGGCGGTGATGACACCACCACGGTGTTCGATCGGATCGAGATCGAGCCTCCAATGGTGGTCCTCACCGTCCCGCTCGGCGGCTCGGCCACGCAGGACTACACGGTGTTCGGCGTGGTCGGGAACGACCGCACCGAGATCACCACGCGCTGCACGCTGTCAGTGGATGCGACGTTCGGCACGTTCGCCGCGGCGACCGCCACGATCGGTCCGCACGGTGGCAAGACCCTGGTGTCTGCCGCCTGCAGCGATCTCGCCGGCACCGCAGATCTGATCGTCAACCTGACGGGCGAGGTGGTGACCCCGGGGACGCCGAGCACCGCCCCGGGCCTGTTCGGCAGCGCGACGGACGGCACCGATCCAGCGCGTACGCCGCGCATCGAGTACCCGATCGATCGCGCCGTCTCGCCCCGCAACATCCCGCCGATCGAGGTGCAATGGACCTCCGGCGCGAACGACCTCTACCACGTCAAGATCGCGTCGGACTTCCTCGCGATCGACGTCTACACCACCACGCCCGAGGCGATGCTGTCCGCGGCGAACTGGGAGTCGATCGCGGGCACGGCGGCAGGTGCGAACCTGACCTTCCTCGTCGAGGGTCTCGCGCAGGCCGATCCTTCGATCAAGTTCCCGAGCGCCGGGACCGCGATCACGATGTCGAAGGACAACATCGACAAGACCGCGATCTACTGGTGGGCGTCCTCGCAGGGCAGCATCATGACGCAGACGTTCGGCGTCACCACGCCACCGGCGCTGGTCAAGGATGACTGCACGTCGTGCCACTCGGTGTCGCGCAACGGCAACCGCGTCGGGTACAGCCGCTGCGTCGCCGGGGATTGCGGCCAGCTCTACGCCGGGTTCATGAAGT
>JAYVRN010000592.1:0-4229 GCA_043776275.1 Myxococcales bacterium
GCGTATCGGCTCCGCACCAGCCAGCTCGATCGCGGCGCCGCGATGATGACCGATCCGCGCGAGCGCTCGAAGCTCGGCGAGCTGCGCCAGATGTACGACGGCGCGCGCACGGTGCTCCAGGATGAGCGGCAGCGGACGGTCTATGACCGCGAGCTCGCGGGCGGCGAGCTGGTGCAGGTGCCACCGGCGATCGACACGGAGCTGAGCTTCCGCGTCGCCGAGGAGCTGATGGCGCGCAAGCAGTGGGCGCAGGCGACAGGTCACATCAAGACCGTGATCGCGCGTGCGCCGAACGAGGCCGACTATCACGCCGCGCTCGGGTGGTGCGAGTGGATGGCGGGAGGCGAGGCCGCCGCGGCGGGCGATGCCGCGCGCGTCCACCTCAACGTCGCCCTCGCGATCAACCCGGACCACGCCGCGGCCCACGACTTCAAGGGGCGCATCGAGGCCAAGGTCCATCAGGACGATGCCGATGCGCTGTTCCACCTCGAGCGCGCCGTCGATCTCGATCCCTCGCGCGTCGAGGCGGTCGCTGCGATCGAGGCCTTGCTGGTCGGCCGCGGCGAGCTCCGCCGCTGGGAGCGCGTCCTCAAGCGGATCCTGTTCCGGCTCCGTGGCAAGTCCACCGTCGCCGAGGCCAAGGCGTGGGCGCGCCTGTCTCGCCTCTACCTCGATCATCTCGATGATCCGCAGAGTGGCGCGGCGGCCGCGGCCACGGCGCGCAAGATCGCTCCACGCGATTCTGATGTCGCCGCCCTGATCACCCGCACCGAGCAGGCCGCACCGCGCACGTCCGAGCCGATCCGTGCGGGCTGGCGCGAGGCGCTCTCCGATCCGCACTCCGGTGCCGCGCTCGTCAACAGCGCCGTCGCGAGTGGCCACGCGGATGCGGCCTTCCTCGCTGCCTCGACGATGGTCGCGCTCGGGAGCGCGGATACCTCGATGGCCGCGCTCTACGAGCAGCATCGCGTGCGCGGCGCCAAGTTCCCCACCAAGCCACTCGGGCGCGATCACTGGGGCTTGCTCCGCCACAAGGATGACAACGTCGAGCTCGGCGCGCTGATGGAGCTCGTCGCGCCCGCCGTGCACGCGCTCGCACCGATGACACTGGCCGAGGGAGATCTCGATGCTGCGATGCAGCTCGGTGAGGCCGAGGTCCCGGCGCCGTTTGCACGGCTGCGCAAGCAGATCGCCGAGCTGCTCGGGGTGGCGGTCCCCGCGGTGTACGCACGCGTCGAGCTGGGTACGCAGATCCACGTCGTCGCCGCGGATCCTCCCGTGCTCGTCGCCGGCGATGAAGCGCTGACGGCGCCCGAGCGGCCCGAGCTCGTGTTCCGGCTGGTCCGCGCGATGACGTTCTTGTGGCCGGGACGCGCGGTGGGAGCCTCGCGCCCGGGGCGCGTGCTGCGGTCCGTGGTGATGGCGGTGTTCCGCGAGGCCTCGGGCTCGGACGTCGGCCAGGACGATCCGCTCGCGGCGAGTGCCGCAGAGGCGCTCCGCACCCTCTCGGAGACCGCGCGGGTCCAGGCTCGCGCCGCCGCGCTCCGGCTGCTCTCGCGTGGTGGCGGGATCAACCTGTCGCTGTGGGCGCGCTCGCTGTCGCGCACCGCCGATCGTGCGGGGATGCTGGTGTCCGGAGATGTCCCGGCCGCGCTCGCGGGCGCGGCCGAGGTCGGCGACCTCGATCGTGATCTCCAGGAGTTCGCGTACAGCGCCGCTCATGTGAACCTCCGCAACCAGCTCGGCTTGTCTCGAACCTGATGTGGCGAGCGCTGATCCCGGCGCTGGCGTTTGGCTGCGGGTTCACCGCACCGTCCGAGGTTCGGGTCCGGCGCTCGGTCGAGCACGTCTCCGTCGGGGCCCAGCTCGTGCGCAGCCCCGAGGATCTGTCCACGCTCGAGGCGACGTTCCTCCAGTCCAACCCGACGATCATGGGCGGGACGTTGCGGATCCCAGCCGAGCATCGCGACGCCACCTCGTGGAGCGCGATCCTCGATGGGCCGCTGCCCATGCAGTTCTTCCTCCCCGACTATCCGATGCCGGTCGCGCGGATCCTGGATCTCCCCCAGCTCGATGTCACCACGCTGTTCTCCGTGCTCGAGCATCCTCAGCCGCGTCTCGCACCCTCGGCGGCGACGTTCCTCCTCGATATCGTGCTCGATCATCCCGTCGCCGGCGGCGAGACGTTCGCGATGTACACGGTCGGCTCCTGGAACTTCGCCCCGGTGACCGCGAATGGCGGCGCCACGACCCTCGGGATGACGGTGCAACACGCCGCGATGGCGAGCCTCAGCGGACGCCCTCACGAGGCGATCACCCGCGAGGACGCCGCGTTCGTGTTCCGGGCGAACAACAACGTCCTGACCGGAATGTTCGCGGCGGCGCCATTCGACCAGACCGGCGCTGACATGCTCGCTGGCACGATGGTTCCGGTGGTCGCCGATCAGGTGCTGGACACCTCGCTCGATCGCGACGCCGCGGCGACCCGCCTGCTCGGTGCTTCGCCCGCGATCGGCAACGTCAGCACCACGTGGTCGGTGACCGCAGCGCCGGGCGCCGCGATCGCCGCGTCCGTCGGGCCCACGCTCGCCGCCGGGACACTGGGCCCCGGGACCAAACTCCTGAACGCGCCGTATGGGAATCCGTTCGCCACGCGCAACTGGCCCGCGACCCTGTTCTGGCAGGCCTCCGGCAACCGCACCGTCAACACCGGCACACTCCCCGTGACGGCGTCCGCCGGGATCTACGAGTACTCGCTCGCGGCCGCCGGCGGATCGTCGACGCTCGCCGCAGGGCTCCCGCAAGCCCTGACCTTCGATGGTGCGCCGCTGTCCACCGACAATCAGGTGTTCCCACTGCCGACGCAGCCGGTCGAGGTCGAGTTCCTGACCGATCGGCCGGACTCCAGCACGCTCTATTCCCTGAGCCTCTACGAGCTGATCCCGAACGTCCAGAACACCGCCCTCACCTATCGGCTCGTCGTCACGTTCACGGGCCTCGAGCCGAGGTTCACGCTGCCCGTGGATCTGTTCAACCCAGACAAGCTCTACATCCTGCGCGCCGGCGCGACGGCAGGCGGCTACGAGCCCGGCGCCCTCGCCCGCGGTGCCCTGAATGCGCGCGCCCTTCCCTATGCGGTCGGCTACCTCGATGGCGGCGTGTTCCAGATTCGCTGAGGCGCTATAGTCAGCGCGTGGACAAGCCGGAGCACCTGCGGCCCGTCGAGACTTCGACCGGCGAATGGCTCGCGAAGCGGCCCGCCGCGATGGTGGCCGCGGTCCTGGGCCTGCTGTCCTTCATCATCGTCGCCGTGTCGCAGGGTGAGCTGTGGGCCACGCCCGACTGGCGGATCAGCGTGCCGTGCTTCGCGGTCACCGCGCTCGCGTCGCTCGCGTCGCTCGCCCGCAAGGAGCAAGGGGCGTACTGGCTGTGGACGATCGGCCTCGGCCTCGCCGCCGCAGGGCTGGTCCTCGGCTGGTTCCTGATGTTCGCGATCGTGATCGCGGGGACGGCGATCTTGATGTTGATCCTCCACGCGGTGATGTAACAAGGGGTACCGATGCCGACCGACCACGAGCTGATCTACGACTGGAACTCCGTCGAGAAGGTCGCCCCGATCTCGCCGAAGCGAAAGATCCAGTTCCTCGACGAGACCCTGCGCGACGGCATCCAGTCGCCGAGCGTGGTCGATCCTTCGATCGACGACAAGCTCCGCCTCGTCGAGCTCGCGAATGATCTCGGCATCGACACGATGGACATCGGGCTCCCGGGCGCGGGCAAGCGCGCCGTCGAGGATGTCACCACGATCGCGGAGCACATCAAGGCCGGGAAGCTCCGGGTCAAGGCGTCGTGCGCCGCGCGCACTCACCAGAACGACATCCAGGCGATCATCGATATCTCGCAGAAGGTCGGCATCGAGATCGAGGTGCTGTGCTTCATCGGCAGCTCGCCGATCCGCCAGTACGCCGAGAACTGGGATCTGCCGAAGATGCTGCAGCTCTCGGCCGATGCGATCGATCTCGCGCGCAAGTACAACCTGCCGGTCGCGTACGTCACCGAGGACACCACGCGCTCGCGCCCCGAGATCCTGACGAAGATGTTCACGACGGCCGTCGAGCACGGCGCGCAGCGGCTGATCCTGTGTGACACCGTCGGCCACGCCACCCCCGACGGCATCAAGAACCTCCTCAAGTTCACGCGCAACATGATGAACGGCCTCGGTCGCGAGG
>JAYVRN010000593.1:0-15282 GCA_043776275.1 Myxococcales bacterium
CCGGCCGTGCCGGGGGTGTCGAAGCAGGCGTCCGCGAGATCGGGCACGCCATCGTGATCGTCATCGCGATCCGGGCAGCCATCGCCGTCCTGGAACAGATCGAAGTCCTCGGGCTCGCCGGGACAGCCATCCTGGTCGTCGGGGATGCGGTCGCCATCGCGATCCGCGCGGAGCGCGACCAGGACTGGCTCGGCATGGTGCGAGATCGTGGCGGGGCCGGGTGCTCCGCCGCTGCACGCAGGCCCGAGCGCGAGGGTTCCGAGGAGCCCGAGCCCGAGGAGCCGGAGGAGCCCGAGCCCGAGGCTCCGGACGCGAGCCAACAGCGTCGCGGGCCGCGCCTTCACGCGGTGGCGGCGAGCGCGTCGGCGAGCACGCTGATCAGGCGATCGATCTCCGCCTTCTCGACGATGAACGGCGGCGCGAGCTGGATCGTGTCGCCGCCGTAGCGGACGTACATGCCGTTGTCGAGGCACTTCATCGCGATCTCGTAGGGGCGCTTGGCCGGCTCGCCGGGCACCGGATCGATCGTGAAGCCGGCCGCGAGGCCGTAGTTGCGGATGTCGGTGACGTGCTTGTGGCCTTTGAGGCCGTGGACCGCGTTCTCCCAGTACGGCGCCAGCGCCTTCACGCGATCGATCGCGTTCTCCTGCACCAGCAGATCGAGCGCGGCGTTGCCGGCGGCACACGCGATCGGATGCGCGGAGTACGTGTAGCCGTGCGGGAACTCGAGCATGTACTCGGGGCCGCCGGTGGCCATGAAGGTGTCGTAGATGTCCTTGGTCGCGACCACGGCGCCGAGCGGCTGCGCGCCGTTCGTGATCTGCTTCGCGAGGTTGAGGATGTCGGGGGTGACGCCGAACGCCTCGGCGCCGGTGTACGCGCCCGCGCGGCCAAAGCCCGTGATCACCTCGTCGAAGATCAGGAGGATGTTATTGGCCGTGCAGATCTCGCGCAGGCGCTGCAGGTACCCGACGGGCGGGATGACCACGCCCGCCGAGCCCGCGAACGGCTCGACGATCACGGCCGCGATGTTGGAGGCATCGTGCAGCGCGATCAGTGACAGCAGGTTGTTGGCGAGCTCGACGCCGGTCTCCGACATGCCGCGCGTGAACGCCTTGGACTTGTCGGACAGCGCTTGCTGGGTGTGCGGCAGGTGATCCGCCTCCACCGCCTGCCCGAACGCCTTGCGGTTGCCGACGATGCCGCCGACGGAGATCCCGCCGAAGTTGACGCCGTGATAGCCCTTCTCGCGGCCGATCAGCCGGGTCTTGGTGCCCTGGCCCTTCGCCCGCCAGTACGCGCGCGCCATCTTCAGCGAGGTGTCCGCGGACTCGGAGCCCGAGCCGGTGAAGAACACGTAGTCGAGGCCGGCGGGCGTCAGCTCTTTGATCTTGTTCGCGAGCATGAACGACTGCGGGTGCCCGTACTGAAACGCCGGCGCGTAGTCGAGCGTGGCCGCCTGCTTGCTGATCGCCTCGACGATCTCCCGGCGCCCGTGCCCGAGCCCCGCGCACCACAGGCCCGAGAGCCCATCGAAGATCTTCTTGCCGTTGGAGTCCGTGTAGTACGCGCCCTCGGCGGCGACGATCATCCGCGGGTTCGCCTTGAACTGGCGATTCGCCGTGAAGGGCATCCAGTGCGCGTCGAGCCAGGCAGCGTCGAGGCGGGAGGTCTTCGGGTCCGGGGTGTTCACGGTGGCGAACCTACCGGGACGCCCACCACATCCGCAACCTGCATCTGGGGGCCCCGGATCCCCAGCGATCACGCGGTGCTTGCTATCGTCCCCGGATGTCGGAGATCGCATATGGGCCGGTGTCGGGACTGGGCGAGCGCCTCGCCGCGCTGGGGACCAAGCGGGTGCTGGTGCTCGCCTCGAGCGCGCGGCACCTGGTCCCGCTGCGGAGGGCCCTCGGGGACCTCGAGGTCACCGTGATCGATCGAGCCAAGGTCCACGTCCCGGTCGAGACGGTCGACGCCGCGACCTCGGTGCTCGTCGCCTCGGGTGCCGACACGCTGGTCGCGATCGGTGGCGGCTCGCCGATCGGCCTCGGCAAGGCGCTGCGGCTGACCCACGAGGTGCGGTTCGTCGCGATCCCCACCACGTACGCCGGCTCCGAGATGACCCGGATGTACGGCACCACGCGCGGCAAGGACAAGCAGACCGGCCGCGACGAGCGCGTGCGGCCCGATCTCGTGCTCTACGACGTGGAGCTCACGCTCGGGATGCCGCTCAAGATCAGCATCCAGAGCCTGTGCAACGCGCTCGCGCACGTGGTCAGCGTGCTGTCCACGGACTCGCTCCCCGCACCGGTCCGGCCCGAGGCGCTGGTCGCGGCGCGCGCCGTGGTCGAGGCGATCGAGGCGCTGGTCGGTGCGCCCACCGAGCGCTCGGCGCGCGAGGCGGCACAGCGGAGCGCGTCACGGTGTGCGGCGCACTACGATCAGGGCAAGGCCGGCGAGCAGCACGCCCTCGCGCACCTCCTGGGCGGCGCGTTCGATCTCGAGCACGCGGCGCTCCACGCGATCTTGCTGCCGCAGTTCCTCGCGCACCTGCAGCGCACGCGCCCCGAGCTGGTGACCGAGCTCCAGCAGGCGATCGGCGAGCCCGAGCTCCGCCCGCACGAGCGGCCCACGGTCCGCGATCTCGAGCAGGCGATGCGCGAGGCGCGGGTGGTCGCCGCATTGCCGCCCCTCGGCGCACGCCTCCACGGCCTGCTCGTCGCCGCGGGTGCGCCGGTGACGTTGAACGCGCTCGGCGTGGACCGCGCCGCGCTCGAGGCCGTGCTCGCGGCTCACCCCGAGCTGCCGGGGCGGATCGCGCTCGACGCTACGTGAAGCTCGGCTTGTCCCGCTGCCAGGTATCGAGGTGCTTGCGCGCCTCGTTCCGGGTCGGGTCCATCTGCGCGTCGTGATCGGGCCGCTTCGCGGTCAGCTCGATCACGTAGCCGTTCGGATCGCGGAAGTAGATCGAATCGATCATCTTGTGATCGGCGATCCCGCGGACCTCCAGGCCCGCGGCCTTCCCCTTCGCCATCATCGGCGCGAGCATCGCGTGCTCGACCTCGACCGCGATGTGCAGGTCGTAGTCGTGCTGGGCCTTGAACTCGAACTGCTTGCCCTCTTCACCGGGGACCTCGAAGAACGCGAGGCACGAGCCATCGTCCATCCGATAGAACGAGTGGAGGACGTGGGTCATCCGCCCGCTCTTGGTCTCGGTGATCTCGAACGCGTTGACGAGCGGGAGGCCGAGAAAGTCCTCGTAGAACTTCCGCGTCTCCTCGGAGTCACGGCAGCGATACGCGTTGTGGTGGAGCCCCTTGATCATCAGACCCTCTCGAAGGTCTGGCCCTTCAGCGAGGCTGCGAACCCGTAGAGCACCTCGTTGATCTTGCCCCAGTTCGGCAGCTTCTTGACGTTGGTGAGCCAGCGCTGGACGTTCGGGTACTCCTCGAAGGTGCAGCCGATCAGCTCGCCGGCGGTGACGATGCAGCCGCCGAAGTAGTCCGCGATCGAGAGCTGGTTGTTCGCGAGATAGTCGTTGGTGCCGAGGAAGTGCTTGTCGAGCACGCCGAACCAGACCTTGGTCTTCTCCTTGCCCCACGCGATCGTGCCGGCGTGGTGCTCCTCGGTGGGCCGCTTGTGGTGCGGGAACACCTGCGGATAGAGCAAGCCGTACCCGAAGTCCCGGTAGAACTGCGTGTTGAACCAGTCCATCACCTCGTCGACCTTCGCGCGCTTCTTGAGATCGGCGGGGTACTCGGGCGCGTTGGTCTTGGCGGCGAGGTACTTGAGGATCGCCGAGCTCTCCGTCAGGCGGAGGTCGCCGTCGTGGAGCATGGGCACCATCCGGCTCGGATTGATCGCCGTGTACTCGTCCTGGTAGTGCTCGCCCTTGAGAATATCGACGACCTGCTCGACCACGGTGATCTGCTTGTCGGCGATGAACAGCCGCACGGGCCGGCTCGCGGTGGACGCGGGGTGCATGTAGAGCTTCATCGTCATGGCTTGTCTCCTCGGTACGGAACTGAAGTTTCTGCAGCGTGCCACAAGGCGCGCATCGATGGATCTCGTTGCTCCTCGTGAATGTGACCGACCAGTCCGCCGCATCGCGCCACGAGCGCGAAGCCGCGCATGATCTCCACGGGCACTCCCGCATCGGCGAGCACGGCGGCGATCGCGCCGGTCGCGTTGATCGTGATGTGCCGGCGCTTTGCCCGATCGAGCGCGGCGGCGAGCAGCTCGAGCGCCGCCACGTGGGCGCCCGCGGCGCCGTGGGCCCGGGCCACCGCGAACAACACCGGAGGCCGCGGATCGTCGGGCGTGTGAACGTCGTGGCCGAACCCGGGGATCGGCGAGACCTCCGCGACCACGCGCGCGGCCTCGGCCGCAGGATCGGGCGAGCTCGAGATCCGGGCGAGCAGGGCGGCACAGCCCTCGACGGTGCCGACGAAGCGGCTGCCCACGCCGAGGAGCCCGGCGGCGACCGCGCCCTGCATCGCATCGGGCGAGCTGCCGTAGATCAGGCGCGCGGTGATCGCCGAGGGCGTGAGGCCGTGCTCCATCAGCGCCACCATGCACGCATCGGCGACCGCCACCTGCGCGGGCGTGGGCCGGGTGCCGAACATCACCAGCCACATCATCTCGGTGAACGTCACCTTGCCGATCAGGGCGTGACACAGGTCCTCGCCGCGGACCGTGATCGACGTGGCGGTGGAGGTCGCGATGTTCGTGCTGGTCATACCTTCATCCTTCGCTCGAGCTCGTGCCGCTGGACCTTTCCCGATGCGCTGCGCGGGAACTCGTCGATCGGGATGAACCGGATCTGCTTGGGCTGCTTGAAGCCCGCGAGCTGCGCGCGGCACAGCGCGAGGAGCGCGGCTTCATCGAGCGAAGCATCGTGCCGCGCGACGAACGCGATCGGCACCTCTCCCCACTTCGGATCCGGGGTCCGGACCACGCAGACCTCGGCGACCCTCGGATCCTGGAGCATCACGCGCTCGATCTCGGCGGGGTAGACGTTCTCGCCCCCCGTCTTGATCAGGTACTTCACGCGATCTACGAAGTCGAGCGACCCGTCGGGATTGCGGACGAACACGTCCCCCATGTGGAACCAGCCGCCGCGGAAGTCGTGACGGTTGGCCTCGTCGTTGTGCCAGTACCCGGAGAACAGGGTGGGCCCGCGCATCGCGAGCTCTCCGGGCGCACCGTCGGGGACGTCGCGATCCTCGGGATCGACGAGCCGGATCTCGCAGAACGGGCTCTGCTGCTTGGACAGCCGCTCGGGTGCCACGCCGATCGGGATCAAGCTCGACGAGCACGGGGGACAGCCGGTCTCCGTGGCGCCGAACGTGTTCGCGTACGGGGCGCCCAACAACTTCGTGATCCGCGCGATCTCCGCGGGCGGGACGAGATCGGCCATCACGCCGCACACGCGGATGCTGTGCGCGGTGAGGCCGCGCGCGGTGAGCTCGTCGGCGAACCGCCCGACCATGCCGGGCATCAGGAGCAGCCAGCCGAGCGCCTCGGTGGCCACGATGCCGGCGAGCTTCTCGGCGTCGAAGCCATCGACCACGATCACCGTGCCACCGGCCATCAGCGTGCCGAGCGAGTTGTCGACGGCGCCCATGTGATAGAGCGGCGACCACGCGACGAACGTGTCGTCGGGCGCCACGGCGAACTCTGCCCGCGTCACCAGGTTGCGGACGATCTGCGCGCGATGGCTGAGCACGGCGCCCTTGGGGAGCCCTGTCGTCCCGCTGGTATAGAGGATGAGCAGCGGGGCCTCGGGATCGACGTCGCCGTGGGCGTGCTCGGGTGCGGCGGCGGCGAGGCGCGCCTCGTAGTCAGCGCCGAACACGATCGGGGTGAGGCCCGAGACCGCGGCGGCGTGGCGCGGCGACGCGATCGCGGCCACCGGTGCCACCAGCGCGATGCAGTGCGATAGCTCGGGCGGCGCGAGGCGCCAGTTCTGACACGCCACGATCGCCCCGACGCGCGCGGCGGCGAGGAATACCTCGAGGATCTCGCCGCGGTTCTCGGACAGCAGGGCGATCCGGTCACCCGGGCCGACGCCGGCACTGGCGAGCACGTTGGCGAGGCGCTGGGCTCGGTGCTCGAGCTCGCCGTAGGTGACGCGCCGGTCACCTTCGACGATCGCGATGCGCGCGGGGTGGAGCTGCGCCTGCCCCGAGACCAGGGTCGCGACGGTGCTCAGTGCGGCGCGGCGGACCAGCTCCATCGAGGCGCGACGCTAGCATGCCGGTTCGGTCATGACGGGGGGACGAAGCCGTCGCGCCGCAGGTTCCCTCGACCGGTCGGCCACAGCAGGCAGTTGGTCGCCGAGCCCGGGACCTCGTAGATCAGCACGGATCGGGTGTGGTCCTCGCCGTCCTTGAGGGAGACCACGATGTCGAGATCACCATCGCCATCGACGTCCGCGATCGTCGGGACGGGCATCGCGCCGCGCCCGCCGAGCGTGAGCTCGTGCAGCTTGCTGCCACCCGCGTCGAGCACGACGAGCGATCCGCCGGCCGGACCGTAGGTGGTGAACACGATCTCGGGGATGCCGTCGCCCGAGAGGTCCGCCACCGCGACGCCGCCGGTCCAGACCTCCGCGCTCGTCGTGTACGTCGAGCTCCACAGCGTGTGGGTCGCCGCGTCGACCGCGTGGATCTTGCCGTCGAAGCCGGCGAACACCAGCTCGGGGCCCGGGTGCGCGGGATCGATCTCGGCGACCGTGACCTGGTTGGTGATCCCCACGAGGTTGGCGCCGAAGTCCCACAGCCCGGCGAGATAGCCGGGAAACCGGGGCGGCGAAACCCAGGCGGCGGGACGCGTCCCATCGGGGTGCATGACGAACAGTCCCACGCCCTTCTCTCGATCGGTCTGCGCAGCGTTCTGGATCGAGCCGAGGGCGATCAGCTCGGCCACCCCATCACCGTCGAGATCCGCGAGTGCGGGCGCGGTGTTGGTGAAGTGAGCTTGCTCGTCCACCGCCTCGTCGTCCGCGTACCCCTGCTGGGCGAGGCGGTAGTCGACCATCCACCGGATCCCGGAGAACTTCGTGCGGCCCGTGAACATCGGTGCCGCATCGAACGCGCGGCCCGTCCCCGCGTGGAGCGACAGGTACGCGTTGTCCTGGGTCGCGAACACGTCGGCCTTACGATCGCCGTCAACGTCGCCGAGCGCGATGTTCTGATCGTATCCCCCGGTGACGTAGCACGCCGCATCGCAGCCCGCGGCGCCGGTGGTGTTCGGTGGAAAGCCCGGGAGCATCGAGCCATCGCCCTTGATCGCGATCACGATGTCCTTCTGCCCGCCGCCGACCAGCGGGGTGGAGGTCACCGCGACCAGCTCGAGCGAGCCGTTGCCATCGAGATCCCCGGCGGCCAGCGAGCGCAGCTCGTCGCGCCACATCACCGGGAAGCCGGGCAGGGGCTGGCCGGTGGCGTCGAACGCGAAGATCTGGCCGCGTGACGCGACCGCGACCTCGAGGCCCGGCTTGCTCGGAACGAGCTCGGCGACCACCGGCGACGACCAGATCCGACCGGGCATCGTCTGCCGCCAGACGACCGAGCCGCCGCCGCCGGGTGCGGTGTGCCAGACCAGCAGCAGCTCGTGCCTCGGGACGATGATCTCCATCGTCCCATCGCCGTCGAGATCGGCGACTGCGGGCGAGCCGAGCCAGGCCTCCTGGTAGCGATCCGCCAGCGTATAGGCCAGCGCGGGGGCCGCGACCGTGGCGGTGCCGGAGGTCGCGGGTGAGCACGCGGGTGCGGGCAACGGGCCGGGGCCTCCGTCGCCGTCGTCATCGGCGCCACCTCCGCTGTTGCTTCCACAACCGAGCGCGAACGCGATCCCAACTGCCCCGATGCGTGACCCCATCGCTCGACGATACCCGAGAGCCGGCCCGACGCGGGACGCGTTTGTCTCGCGGGCGACGCAGGGACCGACGGAGCTTGGCTTGACGACATTCGTCGCAGCATGGCACCACCTCGGGCGTGGAGACGATCCTGGTCGACGGCCAGCCGATGCGCACCTACGTCGCCGGTCCTGTCGGCGGTGCTCGGCCCGGGGTGCTCGTGATGATCCACGGACCCGGCCTCGATGCGTTCATCCAGCAGCAGGTCGATCTCCTCGCGCGTCACGGCTTCGTCGCGATGGCGCCGGACGTCTTCCATCGACAGCCCGAGGACGGCACGGATGTGATGACCCGCGTCGGTCGTCTCCTCGATCGCGAGATCCTCGACGACGCGGATGCTGCCATCGCCCGACTGGAGACCCTCACCACCGGCCCGCTCGCGGTGATCGGCTTCTGCATGGGCGGCCGCACCACCTACCTGCTCGCGGGTGCGCGGCCTGGAGCTTGGAAGGCCGCCAGCGTGTTCTACGGCGGGAACGTGATGAAGGCGTGGGGATCCGGGCCCTCACCGTTCGAGCGTACCGACCAGATCGCTTGCCCGCTGCTCGGGATCTTCGGCACCGAGGACGTGAACCCGTCGCCCGAGGACGTCCAGCAGATCGACGCCGAGCTGACCCGACACGGCAAGGCCCACGAGTTTCACACCTACCCAGGTGCGGGGCACGCGTTCCTCAACTTCACGAACCCGGAGCGCTACCACCCAGCACAGGCCGCCGCCGCCTGGGCCAAGCTGCTCGCGTTCCTCGATCGGCACCTCGCTGTCCCACGAACGGAGTCACACCGGTCCTCTTGAGCCGATACGCGTCGAGATCGATGTGGCGTGTGCGGCGCCAGTAGTCGAACGTGAAGCCCGGCCACAGCAGCACGCCACCGTCGGGCGCCATGTACCAGCTGTTGCAGCCGGAGGTCCACACCGTGCCCTCGAGCTTGTGCTCGAGCTCGGCGCGGAACGCCTGCTCGATCTCGGGACGCACGTCGATCGATGCGAGCTGCCGGGTGCGGAGCGCGCGGATCGCATCGACGACGTACGTGGTCTGCGCCTCGATCATGAACACCATCGAGTTGTGGCCAAGCCCGGTGTTCGGGCCCATCAGGAGGAACAGGTTCGGGAACCCCGAGACGTTGATCCCGAGGTAGTTGCGCACGGACTCCGTGGCCCACACGTCACTGAGCTCGCGGCCCTGCGCGCCGACGATCTTCATCGAGGCGACATAGTCGACGACCCGGAAGCCGGTGCCATAGATGATGGTGTCCGCCTCGTGGAGCACGCCATCCGTGGTGCGGATGCCGTTCGGTTCGATCGCGGCGATGCCGTCGGTGACCAGGTCCACGTTGTCGCGACACAGCGCGGGGTAGTAGTCGTTCGAGATCAGCACCCGCTTGCAGCCCATTCGATACGCAGGTGTCAGCTGCGCGCGGAGCTCCGGATCGGGGACCTGCGCCGCGAGGTGCTTGAGCACGAGGCGCTCCGCGAGCTGGTTGACCTTCGGGGCGAACGCAAAGCCGAGCACGCGGCTCTCGAACAACCAGTACAGGCCGGTGCGGCGCAGCCAGTGCGCGCCGGGCACGTGCCCGAGCAGCCAGCGCTCACGCAGGCCAATCGGCCGATCGGACTTGGGGACGATCCACGGCGGCGTGCGCTGGAACACGTGCAGCTGCTCGACCTCCGGCGCGATCTGCGGGACGAACTGGATCGTGCTCGCACCGGTGCCGATCACGGCGACCTTCTTGCCGCGCAGATCGTGATCGTGGTTCCAGCGCGCGGAGTGGAACGTGGTGCCCGCGAACGTGCGGGCGCCCGGCAGCTCCGGGATCGCCGGCAAGTGAAGCGCGCCGTTGCCGAGCACGAGCGAGCGCGCGACCAACGTCTCGCCGCTCTGCGTGGCGATCGTCCACGTCCCGGTGGTGTCGTCGAACGTCGCGCCGGTGACCTGGACGCCGAAGCGGAGGTGCGGACGCAGCCCGAACTTGGTGGCGCAGTGCTCGAGGTACGCGAGGATCTCGGGCTGGCCGCCGTACGCGCGCGACCAGCTCGGGTTCGGCTCGAACGAATAGGAATACAGGTGGGAAGGGATGTCGCACGCGGCGCCTGGATACGTGTTGTCGCGCCAGGTGCCTCCCACGCCGTGGGCCTTCTCGAGGATCACGAAGTCCTCGATGCCGGCGCGCTTGAGCTGCACACCCGCGCACAGCCCAGAGAACCCCGCGCCGACGATCACCACTTCGAGCTCGACCATGGACGCACTCTAACGCGCTATTGAGTTTGGGTCAATAGGCATCATTCATCGCGTGATCTCGGGCGGATAGCGGTGGCTCCATCACACCCACGGCGCGCTTGAGCTACGATGCCGAGTCGTGAGCGGACAGCTGGAGCAGATCCTCGCGTACCTCGATCGCCCGAACATCACCGAGGTCAGCCTCGGCAACGGCAAGCCGATCTCGTTCCGCAGAAGTGGCGACAGCGTCAACCTGACGAAGGAGCCGCTGGCCAAGGCGCAGCTCGGCAGCCTGATCAAGGGCACGCCGCTCCTGCACCTGATCCCCGATCGCGATGGCACCAAGCCTGCCGTCGAGATCACGGTCGGGACCCGCGCGGTGAGGGTCACGGTGAGCCGCAAGGGGGAAGAGATCACGTTCCTGATCGAGGCCGGCGAGATCGGGTTCGAGCTCGAGCTCTCGCCGCAGATCGAGGCGCCGTCCAAGCACGGCACGCGCAAACCACGGACGACCACGAGCCCGGTGGCGGTGGCGGCGGCCGCCGCGGTGGTGGAGCTGGGCCGAAGCAAGCGGACGAGCATCCCGGTGGCGACCGAGCCGTCGCGGACCCGGAGCAGGAGCATCCCGGTCGCGATGGACCCGGAGCTCGCGCCGTCGCGCAGCAAGCGGACCAGCATCCCGGTGCCGACGGAGCACGCGCGGAGCAAGCGGACGAGCATCCCGGCGGCGACGTCGCCCACCCCGAGCCGGCGGCAATCGCGGCCCTCGATCAGCGTCCCGATGGAGTTCGGCCTCGAGATCGGAGCGCCCACACCTGCGGTCCACGCACGCCCTGCGTCCCCCGGGTTCCAGCGGCTGATCGAGCGCGCCACCGAGCGCAACGCGTCCGATCTGCACATCGCCACCAACCGCCCGGTCTCGATCCGCGTCCTCGGCGAGCTCGCGCCGCTCGATGCGTCCGCGCAGCCGATCAGTGCGGCCGAGGTCGAGGCGCTGCTGCGCCCGCTGCTCTCGGCGGAGCAGCAACAGGAGCTCGAGACTGCGGGCTACGTCGATCTCGCGCTCGAGGCGCCTGGCGGTGGCCGGCTACGCACCAACATCTCCCGGTTCCAGGGCGGCCTGAAGGGCACGTTCCGGATCGCACGCAAGGTGCCGCCCACGCTCGAGCAGCTCGGCCTGCCCAAGGAGCTCGAGAAGCACGTCCACCATCACCAGGGGCTGATCGTGGTCTCGGGGCCGAGTGGCCACGGCAAGACGACGACCTTGGCGGCGCTGGTCGACCTGATCAATGCGAGCCGGCCATTTCACATCATCACCGTCGAGGATCCGATCGAGATCGTGTATCCGCGCCGGTCGGCCGTGGTCAGCCAGCGCGAGGTCGGCCCGCACACCAAGAGCTTCGCCGCGGCGCTCAAGGGCTCGCTCCGCGAGGATCCGGATGTGATCGTGATCGGCGAGCTGCGTGATCGCGAGACCGTGGAGATCGCGCTGACCGCCGCGGAGACCGGGCACCTCGTGATCGCCACCATGAGCACGCCGTCCGCGGCCAAGACGATCGATCGCCTCGTCGACATGTTCCCGCCGGAGGATCAGTCCCAGGTCCGCGCGTCGATCGCCGGCGCGCTGCGCGCGATCATCTCGCAGCGCCTCATACCTTCGGCCGCTGGCAAGCAGGCCTACGCGGCCGTCGAGGTGCTGACCGGCGTGCTCGCGCTGTCGTTGCTGATCCGCGAGGACAAGCTGTTCCAGCTGCCGAACCTCATGCAGCGCGGTAAGGCGTACGGGATGATCCGGTTCGATGATTCGCTGACGGAGCTGGTGCGGAGCGGAAAGATCACGGCCGATGCGGCGATCGCCGCCAGCGATAACAAGAAGGAGCTGACCGCGCAGCTCAAGGGCGGCGCGGCGGGACCCGGCGGCGCCAAGCCCCCCGATCCGGGCAAGCGCGGCGGCCTCGGCGGCCTGTTCGGGAGGAAGGACTCGTGAGCGGCATCGCCACGCTGTTCGATCGGCTGCTCGAGAAGGGCGGCTCCGATCTCCACCTCTCGCCGGGCTACCCGCCGATGCTGCGGCTCCGCGGCTCCCTCGTCGCCGACGGGGACAAGGCGCTGTCCTCCCCCGAGATCGAGCGGCTGCTGATGCCGCTGCTCAGCGATCACCAGCGGACGCAGTTCCAGTCGACAGGTGACCTCGACTTCGCGCATGCGCACGGCACCAAGGCGCGGTTCCGCGCGAACTATCTGAAGAAGCTCACCGGCGTGGGCGCGGTGTTCCGCGCGATCCCGACGATCATCAAGACGCTCGACGAGCTCGGCGTGCCGGCGGGCGTCCGCAAGCTCTCGGAGCTGAAGAACGGCCTGGTGCTGGTCACCGGCCCCACCGGCAGCGGTAAGTCCACCACGCTCGCGGCGATGATCGATCACATCAACAAGACGCGGCCGGGGCACATCCTGACGATCGAGGATCCCGTGGAGTTCGTGCACCAGCCGCAGCGGTGCCTGATCTCGCACAAGGAGGTGGGCGAGCACGTGCCCTCGTTCCTCGACGCGATCCGCAGCGCGGGGCGCGAGAACGCCGACGTCATCCTGGTCGGCGAGCTCCGTGGAGCCGAGACCATGAAGGCCGCGCTCCAGCTCGCGAGCTTCGGCATCCTGATCTACGCGACGGTCCACACCAACTCGGCGGGCGCCACGATCGATCGGTACGTCAATGCATTCCCGGCGGAGCAGCAGCCCCAGGTCCGCGGGTTGCTCGCGGATTCGCTGGTCGGCGTGGTGGCGCAGCAGCTGCTGCCCCGGGCCGACAAGCCGGGCCGTGTGGCCGCGCACGAGATCCTGATGGGCAACTACGCGCTGTCGGCCCTGATCCGCGAGGCGAAGACGCAGCAGATCGGCAGCTTCATCCAGCAAGGGGCAGGGGAGGGGATGCAGGGCATGGATGCCTCCCTCGAGAAGCTGGTCTCGGCCGGGACGGTCAAGGCGCAGGACGCCCTGGAGAAGGCGCTCGATAAAGAGAACTTCGCCAAGTATCCGTCGGTTGCGGCGCAGCTCAAGGGGATGTCCAGCGACACCTTGGGGTAGGATGCGCCCGCATGATCAAGTCGTCTCGCTTCGTTCGATCGCTCGCGCTCGCGCTGCTCGTCCTCGCTCCTGCGGTGGCCTGCAAGCAGGCGCCCTCCAAGCTAGATGCGGTGGTCGCCAACGCCAAGGCGCCCAGCGGCGGCACCACCACCACCCAGGTCGGCCCTGGCTCGGCTGCGGCACCGTCGGAGCCGGCCGAGGATCTCGACAGCCACGCGATCCTCGATCGCAAGGACACGGCGCCCGAGGTTCAGGTCAAGCACGTGCTGCTCGGCTGGAAGGATCTCGCCGCCGCGTATCGCGGCCATATGGACCCGCGCGCCGAGGCCCGGACCAACGCCGATGCCGCGAAGCTCGCGCGCGAGGTGCTGGCCCGCGCCGAGAAGGAGCCGTTCGACAAGCTCGTCGAGGAGCTGTCGGAGGATCCGGGCTCCAAGAGCGGTGAGCCGTACACCGTCGCGGCGGACACCCAGTTCGTCCCCGAGTTCAAGCAGCTCGCGCTCCGCCTCATGCTCAACGAGGTCGGCATCGTCAAGACCAACTACGGCTACCACGTGATCAAGCGCGTCTCGCCGCCACCCCCGGATCCGTTGGAGACCGCGGACATCCTCGCGCGTCCAGGCGAGCCGGGTCCGGTCTCGGTGCAGCACGTGCTGATCGGCTGGAAGGGAGCCCCCGCGGCGCGCACGGCCACCCGCACCAAGGAAGAGGCCGACAAGATCGCCAAGGAGGTGCTCGACAAGGTGCGCGCCGGCGGTGACATGGCCGCGCTCATGAAGCAGTACTCCGAGGATCCGGGCTCGAAGGACACCGCGAAGGCGTACGACGTGGCGGCCGACACCCAGATGGTGGAGCCGTTCAAGAAGCTGTCGCTGCGCCTCAAGGTCGGCGAGGCTGGCCTCGTCAAGTCGCCGTTCGGCTGGCACATCATCAAGCGCGCGCCGCCGGCGCCGCCGGATGCGCTCGAGTCCGCGGACATCCTCGGCCGCCAGCCGGTCACCACGTTCGCCAAGGTCAAGCACATCCTCCTCAGCTACTCCGAGACTCACGGCGAGGATGCGCGCGGCCAGAAGCGTGATCGCGCCACGCTCGAGAAGCTCGTCAAGGACACCGTCGCCAAGCTCAAGGGCGGCGCCAAGATCGAGCCGCTGATGGCCGAGCTGTCCGAGGATCCGGGCTCGGCGAAGTCCGGCAACAGCTACGACGCCACGCCGGATGCGGGCCTCGTCAAGCCGTTCAAGGATCTGAGCCTCCGCCTCAACTTGGGCGAGGTCGGCGTGGTGAAGACCGAGTTCGGCTACCACATCATCCAGCGCGTCGATGGGATGCCGGGCTCGGCAGCAGGTTCGGGCGCAGGCTCGGCAGCGGCGCCGCCGGTCAAGCCCGCGGCTCCCGCCGAGAAGCCGGCGCCGCCGGTCAAGCCCGCGGCTCCCGCCGAGAAGCCCATCCCTCCTCCGCAGTAAGCGACGCGGCGGGCGGCGGCACGTCGCGAAGTCAGCGTGGCGTCACAGACGGCGTGGTATGAGCGCGGCATGGACGTCGCCGCAGCTCTCCGCGCCCTCGGTGTCACCCTCCCCCCGAGCGATGGTGACCTGGTCGCCCATTCTCCGATCGATGGTTCGATCACGGCGCGCCTCGCGAGCCATGATCCAGCCGGGGTTCGTGCGGCCGTCGAGCGCGCCGACGCGGCGTTCACGGTGTGGCGCGATGTGCCGGCCCCCCGTCGTGGCGAGCTGATCCGCCTGTTCGGCGACGAGCTCCGTGCGAGCAAGGACGCGCTCGCGGCGCTGGTCACGATCGAGGCCGGCAAGATCACCGCCGAGGCGCGCGGTGAGGTCCAGGAGATGATCGACATCTGCGACTTCGCCTGTGGTCTGTCGCGGCAGCTGTATGGCCTGACGATCGCCTCGGAGCGGCCGGGGCACCGGATGAGCGAGACCTGGCACCCACTCGGCGTGGTGGGCGTGATCTCCGCGTTCAACTTCCCGGTGGCGGTGTGGGCGTGGAACTTCGCGCTCGCCGTGGTCTGCGGCGACAGCTGCGTGTGGAAGCCGTCCGAGAAGA
>JAYVRN010000594.1:0-4222 GCA_043776275.1 Myxococcales bacterium
GCCTCGGCGGATCCGGCCAAGACCAACAAGTACGGTGCGCTGGTGGTCGGTGCGATCCTCGGACCTGCTCCACTCGCCGGTGCCACCGTCACGATCGACGCGGTCGACGCCGACAAGGGCGAGGTGGTCTATCTCGACATGCCGCCCGGGGTGGAGAACGGGACCGGATCGCTGACCCGGAGCACCGGGACCGCAACCGGCCCGAGCGGGCTGTTCGGCATCTACACGATGGCGATGGTCCACGTCACGATCACCGCGGGCGGGAAGACCGTGAAGCGGATGATCGCCGGTAACGAGGACGCCGCCACCGCCCTGTTCGTGAAGCTCTGAACATGTCCCGCCGCACGCACGCTGTCGCGATCCTGCTCTGCCTCGTCCCGATGGGCGCGTGTGGTGATGACGCCGCGGCGCCGGTCGACGTGACCTCGGGCCGGATGACCGCGCGGATCTCGTCGTCGCCGGCGCAGATCACGCTGCTCGTCGATGACACCGTGGTCTGGCAGACCAACGCGGGCGAGGGCAAGGGCGCCGACAAGCACCAGGCGCCGCACGGCTTCGCGGCGATCGGATCGCGGGCCGCGGACATCGCGATGAGCTTCGGCTCGTTCAAGATCACCGAGAAGCCCGAGGCCGAGGTGTGGCGGCCGATCGGCGAGCTCGGCGAGGTGACCCCGACGGACACCGGCGCGACGTTCACCCTGCTCGCCGGTGGCGACGTGGTCGGGACCGGCACGCTGACGTTCGTCACCGCGACCAAGTCAGGACCGGACCCGGGCGCCGCCGGGTTCCCACGTCACGTGCGGATCGAGCTGGTCACCGCGAGCCAGCGCGTCTCGCTCGCCACGCCGTGCCCCGCCGACGAGCACCTGGTCGGGCTCGGTGGCCAATCGTTCGACGTCGATCACCGGGGCGAGAAGGTCCCGCTGTTCGTGCAGGAGGACGGGATCGGGAAGTTCGACGATCCCGATGATACGTACGCCGGCCTGTGGTTCCTCACCGGCCGCAAGCACTCCACGCACACGCCGATGCCGATGGTGGTGTCCTCGCGCGGCTATGCGGTCGCCGTCGATACCAACTCGCGCGCCGTGTTCGCGCTCGGCAACGAGGAGCACCCCGAGGCAGCGCGCTACGAGGCGCAGGAGGGCACGCTCGATCTCCAGGTGTTCGTCGGCCACGAGGGCGGCCATGCGGGCGGCCAGGCCGACGGGACCAGCGACGCCGGCGCGGCCCTCGGCCACATGGTGGCGTGGACGGGCAAGGTCGCGCGCCCGCCGCTATCGATCTTCGCGCCGTGGGTCGATGCGATCGATGGCTCGGCGAACGTGCGTCGGGTCGCGGCGAAGCTGCGGGCGCAGGGCATCCCCGCCTCGGCGATCTGGACGGAGGACTGGCGCGGCGGCGGTGACACCTCCACGGGCTACGCGCTCGACGAGGACTGGCGGGTGGATCGCGTGCTGTATCCCGATCTCGAGGCGCTCGCCGCCGAGCTCCACGGGCAGGGCTTCGCGTTCCTCACCTATCACAACACGTTCATCGACGATAAGAGCGACGTCCTCGCCGAGGCCACCGCCGGTGGCTATGCGATCAAGGACACGACCGGCGCGCCGTACAACTTCACCGGCGTCACGTTCGGCGGCTCGAAGCTCCTCGATCTCTCGAACCCCGCCGCCGTGACCTGGGCGAAGGGCGTGATGGGCGCGGCGATCACCCAGGGCTCCGATGGCTGGATGGCGGACTTCGCCGAGTGGCAGCCCACCGATGCGGTGCTGGCCTCCGGCGAGGACGCGTTCGAGGTGCACAACCGCTATCCCGTCGACTGGGCGAAGTTCAACGCGGAGCTGCTGAAGCCGATCGCGGGCCGCCCCGATCCGATGTTCTTCATGCGCTCGGCGTGGCTCCACTCGCAGCCCTACGCCCAGGTCCTGTGGCCCGGCGATCAGCAGACCGACTTCTCCGACGGCGATGGTCTGCCGTCCGTGATCCCGATGGGCATCAACCTCGGCCTCGCCGGGTTCCCGTATTTCGGCAGCGACATCGCCGGCTACATGAGCCAGGGCACCACGCCGACGTCGGAAGAGCTGTACTACCGCTGGGTCGCGTTCGGCGCGTTCAACCCGGTGATGCGCACGCACCATGGGCGCAGCGCGCGGCAGAACTGGCAATGGGAGCAGGACGCCGCGTCCACGGCGCACCTGCGGCGCTACGCGCGGCTCCACATGCAGCTCGCCGCGTACCTGTGGGGTTCGGCGGGCAGCTTCGAGCGGGATGGCCTGCCGCTGATCCGGATGATCGCGCTCGCGTACCCCGACGAGGCCTGGGCGTGGACCGCGATCGACGAGTACCTCCTCGGCGATCGGCTGCTCGTGGCCCCAATCCAGACCATGGGTGCGAGCTCGCGCAAGGTCATGCTCCCCGCGGGCCGCTGGTTCCCCTTGCTCTCGGGCGCGCCGGTCGCGGGCGGTGAGATCACCGCTGCTGCCGCCCGCACCGAGATCCCCGTGTACATCCCCGAGGGCGCGCTGCTCGTGCTCTACCCCGATGGCGTCGACACCCCGCTCCCCGCACCGGCGCTCGGCTCGGCCGTGGTGGCCGGCACGGCCCGCGAGGTCTGGCTGTACAGCGGCACCGCGGCCAACCCGGCCCACGCGCAGTGGAACGATCACGACGGGCCGGCCGGCGCGGCGCAGTGGACGTGGACCGGCCGCCCGGCCGCGGCCGCCGCACCTACGAGCGCGACGTTCAACGGCGCGGCGGTCACGGTGACGAGCAGTGGCGAGTGGAGCGCGGTGACCGTCACCGGCGACGGGATGCTGGTGTTCCCGGGCGGCGGCACGCTGACGATCGCGCGCGGCACCAACGCGCAGACGATCGTCCGGCTGCGCAGCGCGCTCTAGCACTGGGCCACGTGAGCTTCGCTGCGATGCGCGCACTAACCGGGAGCGTGAGTGCGCGGGCGCGATGCGGGCCGTACGCTGCACGACGGCGCCGTCCTGACGTCGATCGGTGCTCGCTGCCGTGATCGGTGAGCTGAGCGACGGTACTGGTCAGTTGCCGGCAGTCGGCGAGACATACGGAAGAAGGATCTGCCAAGCGGTGAGCAGTGTCCCAGGACCTAGCGGCTCGAAGTGTCTGAACAGGACGTTGTTGCCGTCGCCATCGATGATTTCGACGTCCGCCATGCCACCGATCATCGCCCTACACCACACACAGATGCTGGCGGCTAGGCGGTCAGAGACAATTGAAACGCGGCACCAACGCTCCCCCTCGTTGGCGCCTTGTTCGAGGATCGCGTCGAGGCCAGGAACCTCAGATGCTAGGCGTTTGAGTTCTTCGATTGGATCCATGGGTCAGTCTTGAACGAAGGCATTCGCTCGAATTTGGACAAATACGCGCATACGCTCCGCGCGGCCTATCACATTTCCGAAGCACTTTTGTTCCTAGGATTCTTAGAAGCTCTTCGAGTTTGCGATGTCGACATCCCCCGCTTCTTTCATGTTCGCTGCCGCCTTGGCCTTGACCTTGTTGATGTTCGAAGCGGCAGGCATCTGTGGGATTGGTTGGCCCTTCTTGGCCGCCATTCGTCCCTCGAGTGATTTGGGGCCGACGATTTTTCCCCAGCCCTTCTGTGTGGGCTTAACCGCCGTCTTCGGGACGCCGAACTCGACGTAGACAGAACTGGGCTTGGCCTGTTTCTCAAAGCTAGCACCGCCGTCAGCCGGAAGGCTCACATGCGTCGTGCCCGTTACACTCTCCTGCACGCGACCCGTTTCAACCATGGCTGCATGTTCGACCTCAGACATCCACCGCCCGACGGAAACGTCGGCCTCCTCGCCCGCAACACAGCTAGCCGGGGCGTCGGCCATGAGGCCCAGCCCGAACAGCGCGACATCAATGCCAGCACTAATCGCGGCGCCCTTGTAGTCCCCATCCGCCGCCTTGGCGGCAGCGTCCGCGAGAGGCACTGTGGCGAGAGCTGCCTTGGCAACGACTTTCTCCCAGGTTTCGCGTGATGCCGCCGTTTCGACGAACGCCGAAGTTGATGACTGGAACAGCGCGCTGAAGGGATCCGCTCCTTCACCCGTCCCATTCCAGAGTGGGTCTCTGCCGTCAGGATCCAGATATCGAAGCGGGTTGTTCAAGTGCGCGGCGAACACGTTGGCCTTGCGAGGCAAGGTCCACGCCGCGTCGGGCGCGAATCGATACAGAGGATCACCCTGCGTCC
>JAYVRN010000595.1:0-15253 GCA_043776275.1 Myxococcales bacterium
CACCCGTAAGCCGTGTGCGGGAAATCCGCATGCACGGTTTGAAAGGGGGTCTTGCTGGCACCCGTTTCTTGACGGGGAAAGGTTAGATCTACCAATGGCTCGCTCCAAGGTCGCGGTGATCCGGGTCCGCCCCGATCACATCCTCGACGATATCGAACGGCTCCACGTGCTCGGCGACGTCGAGAAGGCGCTCCCCAAGGGGCACTCGACGATCCTCAAGGACAACATCTCCTGGCACTTCCCGTTTCCCGGCGCGAACACCACGCCGTGGCAGCTCGAGGGCGTGATCCGCAGCTTGCGCTCGCGTGGCTACGACGATCTGGTCTGCGTGCAGAACAAGACCGTGGTCACCGATGCGTTCAAGGGCGAGGACCTCAATGGGTACGTCCCGATCTTCAAGGCGTACGAGATCCCCGTTCGCTACAACTTCAGGCCCGAGGACATGACGTGGTCCGTGTATCGGCCGAAGGCAAAGATGAACGTGCTCGACACGATCTTCCCCGAGGGCATCCTGATCCCGGATGCGTTCCACGGCGCCAACATCGTTCAGCTCCCGACGCAGAAGTGCCACATCTACACCACGACGACGGGCGCGATGAAGAACGCGTTCGGCGGCCTGCTCAACACCAAGCGCCACTACACGCACTCGTGGATCCACGAGACGCTGGTGGATCTGCTCGCGATCCAGAAGGAGATCCACTCCGGGCTGTTCGCGGTGATGGACGGCACCACGGCCGGTGACGGGCCAGGCCCGCGCACGATGCGGCCGGTGATCAAGGACGTGATGCTCGCGTCCGAAGATCAGGTGGCGATCGACGCCGTCGCGGCGCAGATGATGGGCTTCGATCCGATGTCGCTGAAGTACATCTCGATGGCCGACGAGCAAGGGCTCGGGAACGGCCGGCGCGAGAACATCGAGATCGTGGGCGACGTGGCGCTCGCCGACGAGCGGTGGGGCTTCTCGGTGGGCGACAACGGCGCCTCGAGGATCGGCGACGTGATGTGGTTCGGCCCGCTCAAGCGGTTCCAGAAGCTGTTCTTCCACACGCCGCTGGTCAACCTGTTCGTCCTCGGCTCCGAGGCCTATCA
The DNA here is from genome assembly GCA_043776275.1 of Myxococcales bacterium. Classification (GTDB taxonomy): domain Bacteria; phylum Myxococcota_A; class Polyangia; order Haliangiales; family Haliangiaceae; genus JABFXX01. The sequence goes on from JAYVRN010000595.1 coordinate 1,090, forward strand.
CGACTACTACCGGTGGCCGCTGCGGGATCGAAAGGTGTTCGAGCAGTGGCGCGAGCAGACCCACTGGGGCCAGCTGTTCGATCACTACCAGTCGCACGGCACGCTCGCCACGCCGGTGGGCGCGGCGAACAAGTCAGCGTAGCTCGACGACGAACTGCTCGCGCGGCAGCGTGAAGGCGCTCGCCTCGAGGCGCAGGCCCCATGCGGCCTCGACGAGGCAGGCGGCGAGCGGGCTCGTGTCCTTGGTGGTCACATCCACCACCTCCTCGTGCGTGGTCTCCACGCCGAGCACGACCCGCCATGCGCCGACCTGCGGGTGGGCGCGGAGGCACGGGCGAGTGTCGATCAGCGTCGCGAGGTTCGGCTTGGGCCAGTTCCCGCCGAAGCCGAAGCCGCCATTGATCTCGCCGGCCTCGTTGCCGAGCAGGCCGCCATAGAGGTTGCCGTCGGTGAGGCCGTCCGTCGAGGGGCGCGTGCCCGGCTCGGCCGCCACGTACGAGGTCACGGGTGACACCGCGCGGGCGAACATCGCGATCCGCATCTGCTCGGCGGGGGAGAGGTCCTGGTGCTTGTCCTCGCCGAACACGAACGCGGCCGAGGCGCGCGAGAACGGCTCGGTGGCGATCAACTCCCGACGCACCGGATCGCTCCACAGCTTGCCGGTGACGACGACGCGTGTGGGCGCGGTGTACAGCGCCGCGGCCTGGTCCCGCTCCATCAGCTCGCCCTCGTACCAGGTGTTCCGCGCGCGGATCCGCAGCCCGGTGGCAGCGGCACCGTAGGGCAGGTCGAGCTCGAGCACAGCCTGATCCGCGCGCTTGCCCGGGTTCATGAACGTGCGCCGCACCCGGTACGTGGCCACGCCCTCGGCGACCTGCACGTCGACGGTGTGGCTGATCTCGTAGATCGGCTGCTCGAGCGAGGTGGTGAGGGTATCCGCGCGGGCAGGCGCCGCCCAAAGCACGGCTACCACTCCGGCGAGGAGCGTGCGCTGCATCCCCGGTGGACACCGGGATGGCGCCGAGGTTTCGCGTTTCTGCGCGTTAGAACTGCCAGCGCGTGGACGCCATCGCGCCGCCCGAGGTGGGCGCGACCTCGATCTTCGGCAGGATCCGCTGCGGGCGATTGAGGATCGCCATCACCACGCCACCGACGGTGACCGCACCACCCGCGACCATCATCGAGATGCCGATCGTGCCCTTCAGCTCCGCGCTGTCACGCTGATCGCGGAGCGCCGGCTGGGTGGACAGGCTCTTGTCGCAGCCCATCGAGCACACGCCCGCGAAGTTGTTCTCGAAGTCCGTCATCTGGCTGCGGCCGGCGAGCCACACGCCGAGCCCTCCGAGGCCGACGGCGGCGCCGGCGATCGTGATCGTGTACGGGACCCACCGACGGTAGGGATACTTGAGGATCACCGCGCTCTCGAGGGGCACGAACGCGAGCTTCTCGGTGGCCGTGGTCCCACCGACCACGACGATCCGCTTCGAGCTGGTGAGGAAGTTCTTGAGCTCGCCGACCACGGCGTGCTCGCCGGCCATCACGCGGATCTTCTGGCTGCCGGGGCAGCTGAACCAGGGCTTGCCATCGAGCAGCACGCTCGCGCCCTGCTGATCGCACGAGGTCTCGATGTAGCCGACGCGGCCCTTCAGCAGCGCCTGGTAATCGAGCGCCTGCTGATACAGATCCTTCTTGAACGGCGCATCGCCGAACCGGAGCGCCTTCTCGAGCTCGTCTGCGGCTTCGAGCGGCCGGTCCATGCGGATCAGGGTCACCGCGAGGTTGAACCGGATCAACGGGTGATCCCACAGGGCGATCGCGGCGCGATACTTCTCGAGCGCCGGGGCGTGGGCCTGCTGCGCGAACAGCTGGTTGCCCTCCTCGAAGATCGCGTTGGCCTTGTCCTGCGTGGCCTCCGGCACGTTCACGGCCCACGGCTTGACGTCCGCGGCCGCCGGATGCACGACCGCGACCAAGATTCCCAGCACGCCGAGTGCGCGTAACAGCTGCTTCAAGAGTCCTCCCTAGTTCCCTTTGAGGTCCGTGGCGATCGCTTTCTTCTGCTGCTCGAGCAGCTTGGTGCGCTGCCGCTCGAGCTCGAGGAGCCGCGCGGATTCATCGCGGTCTCGCTTCGCGGCCATCGTGGCGGTCCGCGCGGTCTCGGCGTTGGCGGCCGCTTCCTTGGCGAGCTTCTCGGCCTTGGCCTGCGCCGTGCGGGCCTCGGCGGCCGTGCGCTCGAGCTCGATATTCTTCTTCTGCAACTCCTCGCGCGAGAGATCGAGGTTCTTCTTCGCCTTCTCCGCGAGCGCCTGCTTCTCCTGGGCGTTCAGCTCGGCGGCCGACTGGCCGGCCTGCGCGGCCTTGAGCGCCTCGAGCTGGCCGGTGACCTTGGCTTCGGCCTCCTTGGCCTTCGTGGCCTCCTCGTCGGCAGCCACGGCCTTCTGCTTCGCGACCTGCTCGGCGGCGGAGATCCGGATCACGGCGATCGCGCCACCGGTGATCACGAGGCCCAGCACGATGAATACCGTGGTGAAGCCGAACACCTTGCGGCGCCGCCCGCGCGACAGCTGCTTCTTCACGGCCCCGAGGAAATCCCGCTCCGCGGCGGACAGCTCGAGCACGTGGCGCGTGGAGATCGAGAGCGCCTCCTGCGCGGTGGCTCCGCGCCACACCAGATCGCCCGGGCGGCCGCGCCCCGCCCACTGGCGCGCCGCCTGCTGCAGCTCGTGCATGAAGCCGCGGAGCGCCTGGTTGTCCTCGAGCCAGCGCTTGAGCGTGGGCCACTCGGTGATCAGCACCTCGTGCACGATCTCCACGGTGGCACCCGAGGTGGGATCGGTGTGGAGGTGGATCAGCCGCGCGCGGACCAGCTGATCGATGATCTGCTGCACGTCACCACTGTCGGTGGCGAGGCTGAGCAGCTCGTTGTGATCGATCACGGCGCGCGTGCCCTCGGGCGTCACCAGCCGCGTCATCACCGCGCGGAGCAGCGTCTGCTGTGCGAGCGGCACGCCGGCCGCCACCTCGTCCGCGTGACGGGCGAACGCGCCGCCGACGCCACCCATCGCGTTGTACGCCGTGACGGTGAGCAGCTTGCGGGTGCGATCGCGCGAATCCCACAGCCGGGTCGCCGCGAACTGCAGGAGGGGCAGGGCGCCACGGCTGGTCGCCATCTGCATCATGTCCTCGATGATGTCCTGATTCTCGAACGCGAACCCGGCGAGCTCGGCGGGGCGCACGAGCGTCTCGCGGAGGTTCTCGGTGTCGGGGGCCGAGAGGAAGAACAGGCCGCGCGACAGCTCGGCGAGGAACTGCTTGTGGCCGGCGAGGCGATCGAGGAAGTCCGCGCGCATCGAGAGCACGATCCGCACCGGGGAGCTCGGATCATCGGCGGCGGCGAGGAGCGCGGCGAGGAACGTGCGGCGGGTCTCGTCGTCATCGGAGAGCGTGAACAGCTCCTCGAGCTGATCCACCACGATCAGCACGCGCTGGTGGTTGCGCGCGCACTGGGTGCGGAGCGCCTCGCCGAACAGGCCAGGGGCATCGCGGAGCTGGAAGATGATGTCCTGCGCGTACGTGGGATCGTCATCGCCGAGCGCGTGCGCGAGGTTGGTCAACGGCGAGCGGCCGGGGCGGATCACGCGGATCTGCCAGTCTCCGGCGGTGGCGCGCACGGCGGGCACGAGGCCGGCGTGGACGAAGGACGACTTGCCCACGCCCGAGGGGCCGATCACGGCGAGCAGCGGCCAGGCGTCGAGCAGCGAGAGCGCGGTGCGAATCTCGTTCGAACGGCCGAAGAAGAACTTCGCATCGCTCTCGCCGAACGCCGCGAGCCCGCGATACGGGCAATCGTCCGCGTCGCGGTTCGCGCGCGGCTGCATGAACGCCTGGAGATCGGCGAGCAGCTCGGTCGCCGAGTGATAGCGGTTCGTCTTCCGCTTCGCGAGGCAGCGATCGATGATCGCGGCGACCTCGCGTGGCAGGCCCGGATCGCGCGAGGCGATGCTCGGCAGCGGCGTATCGAGATCGGTGAGGCGGGCGCGCAGCTTGTCCGGCGTCATCGTGCCCGCGGGATGCACGCCGGCGAGCGCGCGCCAGAACATGATGCCCACCGCCCACAGATCCGAGGCGAAATCGACGGCGTCCGCGCCCCACTGCTCGGGAGACATGTACGGCAGCGTGCCGACCAGCGAGCCGTTCCCCGAGAACGTCACGTACGTGGCCTCGCCCTCCACCGAGTCCATCAGCTGCGTCGCTGCCGTGGGCGCGGCGATCCGGTCGAGATCCGCGCCGGCCGGGCTGTCGAAGCACTTGGCCACGCCGAAATCGAGGACCTTCACCGAGCCGCGATCGGTGACGAAGATGTTCGACGGCTTGAGATCGCGGTGGACGATGCCGTGCTCGTGCGCGCGCTCGAGCGCCCGCACCACGGGGATCATCAGCTCCACGAACGCGCGCACCGGCATCCGGGTCTCGAGCAGCTGCGAGAGCGTCTTGCCCTCGAGGTACTCGAGCACCATGAACGGCAGGCCCTGGTGCTCGCCGACTTCGAAGATCGTGACGATGTTGTCGTGCGTGCAGCGCGCCGTGGCGCGGGCCTCGATCACGAACCGGCTGACGAAGTTCGGATCGTCGTGGAGGAGGAACTTGATCGCGACCTTGCGGCCGAGCTTGGTGTCGCGGGCGAGGAACACCTGGCCCATGCCGCCGCGCGCGAGCTCGCGGATCAGCCCGAACCGCCCGATCTGCTGCGCCTCCACGAACTCGAGCGGCTGCCGCGAATCGCCCTTCTTGCGGCCGCCGTTCGAGGCCGGATCGGGAGCCCGCGCGAACGCCTGCCCTTGCGGCAGCAGGGACGTCGCGTTCGAGCTCTTCTGCCCGCGCGGCGGATTGGCCATCACCACGGTGGGAGGCGAGGTGGGCGCGCGCGGCAGGATCGGTGCGGCGACCTGCGGGACCGCGACGTGACCATCGGGCTGCGAGCCGGTGGCGATCGGAACGCGTGGCGCCATCGGAGCTGCGGGACGCGCCATCGCCGCCGCGAGCTGCGCGGACTGGCGCGCCACGACATGCTTGCCGGTCTGCACCGGCGCAGGCGGGTGCGGGACCGCGCCATCAGGACGTTTCGGCTCGCCCACTGATCGTCATTGTACAACGCGTTGGTGGGGCGCTGCGATGTAGGCGGCTCCACCACACGACCGCCACGGATCACGGGCGTGCGGCTGGATCGTCGTCGAGAAATCCGCGCAGCCGCTCGACGGCCTGGGCGTGCATCCGGCTGGCCCAGGACTTCGAGATCCCGAGCTCGGCCCCGGCCTCGAGGAGGTTCTTGCCCTCCCAGTAGTGCAACCGCATCAGGGAGCGCTCACGTTCGGGCAGGGTCGCGAACGCCCTGGCGAGCCGGTGGGCGAGGCGCGTGGTGTCGATCTTGTCGTCGACCGATGCGGTGGGCTCGGCGGCGGGATCGAAGCCGCCCTCGCGCATCGCCTCGAGCGAGGTGACGTACATCGTCCGGATCGCGGACATCGCCTCCTTCATCGTCCGCAGCGCATCAGCCCCGGCGGGTGGCGTGGCGCCTCGCTGGGCTGCGCCGGCATCGCGCTCCCCGCGATGTTCGAGGTATTCGCTCGCGGCGCGCAGGGCGACGAGCTTGGCCCACTCCCGGCGGGGCAGCGTGGTCATCTTGCGCAGCCCATCGATCACCGCGCCTTGCACGCGGTACCACGCGAACGTGTTGAACGAGGCACCGCGATCGGGATCGTACCGATGCGCAGCCTCGGCGAGCCCCGTGTTCGCGAGCGAGACCAGCTCCTCGAACTCCACGTGCGCCTTGACCCGCGGATAGATCATCTTGGCTGCACGCAGCGCGAGGTCGAGGTGGCGCTCCACCAGGCGCGCGCGCTCCGCTGCATCCACGCTGCGAACCTACCGCATTGCTGATAGGTTCGGTGCGTGGGCGTGTTCACGCAGCTCGGAGGCGCCGAGCTGGGAGAGGTGGCGGCGGCATTCGCACTGGGCGAGCTGCGGCAGCACCACACGATCGCTGCGGGCACGATCAACTCGAACTTCTCCGTCGAGACCGATCGCGGGCGCTGGTTCGTGCGGGTCAACGAGGGCAAGGCCGAGGTCGATGTGGCCTGGGAGGCGCGCCTGGTGTCGGCCCTCGCCGCAGGAGGCGTGGTCACGCCGCCGCCGGTCCTGGCCCTCGATGGCCGGCCGTACGCGCCCCTCGCGAGCGAGCGCGGCAAGTGGGTGAGCGTGTTCCCGTGGCGCGCGGGGCATCACCTCGCGCCGCACGAGGTCACGCCGGAGCGCGCGGCCCAGCTCGGCGCCGCACTCGCACAGCTCCACCTCTCCGGCCTCGAGCTGCCGCTCGGCTGGCGGCGCGGCAGCATCTACGATCACGATCACCTGGTGGCGCGGTTCGCGCGGTTTCAATCCACCTGCGATCCGGCGCTGGTCACGGCGACCGCGATCCTCGGCGAGGAGCTCGCGAACGCCTCGGAGGCCGCGGGCGTACGTCGTCACGCGACCCAGGGGATCATCCACGGCGATCTGTTCCGCGACAACGTGCTGTGGGACGCGGGGCAGGTCACCGCGATCCTCGACTTCGAGCAGGCCTCGGCCGGCAGCCTCGCCTACGATCTGGCGGTCTGCATCAACGACTGGTGCTGGACCGGCCAGCCGGAGCTCGCCCTCGTGCGGGCGCTCCTCGAGGGCTATCAGCGCGTGCGGCCACTGCCCCAGGCCGATCGCGAGGCGCTGCCTATAGAAGTCCGGGCGGCCGCGACGAGGTTCACGATCACGCGCATCACGGATGTCTATTTGGCAAGGGTCACAAACCCTGAGAAGGACTTCCGTGCCTTTCTGGCGAGGGTCGAAGCTTGGCGAGGTCCTGCACTTGGCCAACTTTCCGCGGTGTTGTAGCGTCACCGCCGCTGGCGTGGTTCTTGTACAACCCTCGCTCGCTCGCACATGAACCGGTCCTCCCTCATCTGTCTCGCGGCCACGTGTTTGACGCTCGCGGCATCGGTCGCCGGGTGCGCCACCAAGCGGGTCTACATCAGCGGGACGCGCGTCCCGTACACGCCGAACAACAAGCAGCTGCTCGATGCGGTCGAGCAGTACCGCCTCGCGGTGGAGCGCGGCGATGCCGAAGGCCTGATGCTGATGGCCAACAAGCAGTACTGGGAGGACAGCGGCACGCCCTCCGGTAGCGATGACTATGGCTACGACGGCCTCCGCAACGTGCTGATGAACCGCCTCAGCAAGGCGACCGACATCCGCTACTCGCTCCGCTACATGGCCGTCACCCAGGAGTGCAAGACCCTGCAGGCCGGCTGCAAGGCCACCGTCGATATCCTGATCGACGCGAGCTTCACGATCTCGAACGTCAACGGCAAGGCGAACCGCCCCGACAAGCGCGATCAGAACCAGCTGTTCCTCGAGTGGGACGGCAAGCGCTGGTCGTTCCTCTCCGGCATGTAGCCGCCACGCGGTTCGAAGCGTTCGCTCAGTTCGCGTCGAACGCAAGCCGGGCGAGCCAATCCTGCCCGAGCAGCTGATCGGACGCGGTCATCGTCGATCCGGACAGCGTGCTGATCGCGAGGTTGACGCCGACCTTGTCGCCCGCGCGATAGGCCGCCACCGCGAGCCGGCGCGCCGCGTACTTCACGAACGCGAGCCCGGGGAGCCCGAGGGCGAGGCCGCGCTGGAGCTCGCTGGATGCCGCGAGCAGCTCACCCGCGCCGAGCCGCTGCAGACCGAGCAGGTAGTGCCCGAAGCCGAGGTTCGGCTCGGCCAGCGTCGCGAGGAGCGCCCAGGTCGCGGGATCGATGCGGCTCGCGCCGGGGAAGAAGTACCCGCGCAAGGCAGGACCCGCGGGCCCCGGGTGATCGAGCGCCATCGCGAGCGCCTCGAGCTGACGACGATCGCCCGCATCCACGGGCAGCGCGAGCGCCTCGCCGATCAGCTTGCGCGTGGTCGTGAACTCGCCCGAGGTCCCGGCGGCTGCGCGCGCGAGCTTCTGCAGCGCCTCGGCGCGGAGGCTCGAGGTCACGCCTTCGACATCGCGCGCGACCGAGGTCCAGCGCCCGATCGCCTCGGCGTGCTCCATCGGATCTCCGCCGAACAGCATGTCCCCGAGATCGAGCTGATACCGCGGCTCCTCGGGCGCATTGCCGCAGACATCGCGCATCAGCTGCACCGCGCGGCGCTGCTCGCCGGCCGCGGCGGCCTCCTGTGCCTGCTCGCGCCGCTTGGCGATCGCGTGTGGGCAGGGGCGATCGAAGACGCTGGTGCCGCGGAACCGCTCGCGCGAGGCCTCCACCACGCCCGGGGGCAGCTGGATCGTGGAGATCATCGCGACCCACTCCGCCTCGAGTGCGGCGAGCGGCTTGCCATACGCCGCCTCGAACTCGCCACCGCTGCGATAGATCTTTCGCAGCCGCTCGGCGCCGTACGTATCGAGCAGGAAGCGCAGGAACGAGCCCGCGGTGGTGTATCCGGTGGCCGACGAGAACGTGAAGAACTGGAGCGAGAGCAGTGCCGCGATCGAGGGCCGCTTGCCCATCGCCTGCAGCGCGCGCACCGCCTCGTGCGGCGTCAGCCGCTCGTAGCCGCCCGGCCAATCGATCGCCACGGCGAGCCCCTCGATCAGGCCCGGGCTCGCGAGCGGGATGCCGTGGATCTTCTGCATCGCCACGCCGAACACGGGATCGCCGAATTCGCTCGCCACGGCGTGGGCGATCTCGTGGCGGAGCGAGCCGTGCGGGAACGAGCGGTGATCGAGATAGATCTCGCGGCGCCACGGCTTGGCCATCTCCACGTCCCGCGCGCCCATCCACCGCGCCTTCTGATCTCGATCCGAGAAGTAGAACGAGCGCAGCTTGCCGGCGGGTGCGACGCCGAGCTGCTTCACGACCTGCGCATAGCGGAACTCGTGATCCTCGGCGATCACGCCGATCTGCTCCTCGATCTCGGGCGTGTTCGAATAGTGGATGATGAAGTGCGGCGTCTCGATGCGGCCGCCGAGCGCCTCCTCGATGTCCTCGGCATCGATCGCGTAGCCGAGCGCGCCGCTGTTGACGTGGAGCAGCACGCCGCCGATCGCGGCCACCACGGCCAGCCCGATCGCGCCGAGCCTCCGACCCGCGGGGCGAGCCGCGCGCGCGGCACGGAACGTGGGCACATCGACGAGCCACGCGACCAGCCCGATCACCATCATCACCCACGCGAGCTGCTCGAGCCGGGACCACCACAACGTGGCGGTGAGCTGGACGTTCTCGTCGTAGAGGTTGCCGGGGAAGTACCCGAGGATCGCGTTGTACGTGAACACCGGCGGCGCCGCATAGAACCGCCACAGCGCCGCACCGGCGACCACGAACACCGGCAGCTGGGCGAGGGCCGCCCCGAGGAACCTGCGGGGCCCGGCGACCACGCCGAGCGCATGGCCGAGCGCCCCGCCCAGCGCGGCGGTGACCACCGGCAGGGCCAGGTACGCGACGATCCCGAACCACCAGTCACAGGTCGGGACCACGATCCCGCGCAGCGCGCAGATCGTGCCCGGGATCAGCGCGACGGTCACGGTCAGCCCGGTGGCGAGCAGCGTGGAGCGGGCGACCGCGCGCCCCGCATAACCTGCGCCGACGATCTGCGGTGCCGGCTGGCGCTGGAGCTGGCGGGCGAGGGCGGCGCCGACATCGAGGCTCATCGGCGCGACGAACAGCGCCACGGCGAGGGACAGCTCGTACCCGAGCACGCCGAACAGCGGCAGGAACCCGAATCCGATCCCCATCAGCGTGGCCAGGAGGATCCAGGTCCACAGCCGACCGATCAGGCGTGGGATGAAGGCCAGCGTCGGGATGGCGAGCGCCCACTGCCAGCGGGCCCACGGCCGTACCGTGCGCGGCAGCCTCAGCATCGCGCGGATCGCTTCGCCCGCGTGACCGGCGCTCATCCGGCGGACCTGGTATGGTGAACCGTGGTCGACGAGCCCCCGCAGGAGCGACGCGCCGAGGTGCGTCGTCCAATCGAGCTCAAGGTCGAATACAAGCGGCTCAACACGTTCTTCGCCGACTACACCAAGAACATCTCGCGTGGCGGCACGTTCATCAAGACAAGTCGCCCGCTGCCGATCGGAACCGAGTTCCTGTTCAAGTTATTCGTCCCCGGTCGCGATCAACCCTTCACCATTCACGGTGAGGTCCAGCGCATCATCGCCGAGAGTGCAGACGAAGAGGCCGGAATGGCCATCCGGTTCGTGTATCGCGAAGGTGACCCGCAGGCCGAGATCGCCCGTGTGGTGGAGGGCCTGATGACGGATAGCCTCGGCGTGCGCCTGTACTCCCGGATCATGGACCACGCGAACAAGCGGAAGGGCTAATGGCGTCCGCACGATTTCTCCGTTACCTCGCGCCGAACCTGATCACGCTGTCGTCGATGATCTTCGGCCTGGTCTCGCTGTGGGCCGCGGCTCACAACGACCCAGCGCTCGCCGCGTGGATGATCATCTACGCCGTCCTCACCGACCGGCTCGATGGCCTGGTGGCGCGCGCCGTCAAAGGGACGAGCGAGCTCGGCATGCAGCTCGATTCGTTCGCGGACTTCCTCAACTTCGGCGTGGCGCCGGCGTACCTCGTCCTGACCTTCCTCTCGAAGTATCCCGGCCTGCCGTTCGCCGACGGCAACGGCAAGACCCTCCTGTTCATCGTGTGCGGCGGCTACATGCTGTGCGCCGTGTTCCGGCTCGCGCGCTACAACATCCTCAGCGACGACCAGGTCCCCACGAAGATCTTTTTCGGGATCCCCACGACGCTCTCGGGTGGGCTGATCGCGATCTGGATGCTGCTGCTGCTCAAGTACGATCCGAACATCGAGCTGGTGGGGCAGGGCCAGTTCGGCGGCGCCAAGCTGTTCGGCGATTCGTTCTCCACGCCGCTCGCCGTGTGGAAGTACTTCCCGATCTTCGTCGCCGTGATGGGCTACCTGATGGCCTCGCGGCTGCCGATGCCGAAGGTCGGCATGACGAAGAACAAGCTGGTCTCGATCGGCCTGCTCACCCTCGTGATCAGCGGCTACGTCTGCGGCTTCGCGATGCACTTCCCGGAGATCTGCTTCTGGATGCCGACGGGCTGGATCGTGATCTTCCTCGCCTGGGGCCAGGCTTCGGCGAAGGCGCGCGCGATGTACCCGCCGCCGCTGTTCCCGAAGCGCGAGCCGGCCAAGCCGCTGAGCCGCCCGCAGGCTGACCTCGAAGACATCGTCCTCGACGAGGCGCCGCCCGACCCGATTGAGCCGCCCGCCGTGGCGAAGTCCGACCCCGATCCCGAGTAGCGGTCAGAAATCGGTCGTGGTGGTGCCGAACACGAGCCCGTCGCCGGCGACCACCATGTTCGGGTTCACCGAGCCGAGGTTGAACCCATAGCCGTGGATCACGGCATCGCTGTACAGCGCCTGGAACGCGGCCCATGGCTGTGGATTTGACTGGCTGCCAGGATTCCCGGGGCTCGCGCCATTCGGGATCTTGTTGGTCCACCACCGCCCATCACCGGCCGTGGTCGCGGTGGCGTTCCAGGGCTGCCAGGTGTCGACCAGTACCCCCGCGTTCCCGCTGCTCTGCTGGTACGGCTCGTAGACCAGGACCGCGTACCCGGTGGGCACTGTCGAGCCGGTCACGCTGACGTTGAGCGCTAGATCGATCGCGGCGTTGCCCATCGAGGTCGATGATCGATATGCCCAGTAGCTCACCGTCGAGATGCTCGCGAGCGGCGCGCCCGCCTTCGCGAACGAGATCAGCTGCGCCTTGTCGGCGGACGGGCTCGCGGTGCTGTCGCCCGTGGTGAACTTGGCCGACTTGCAGCCAAACCCGGGTGGCGGTGCGAAGCTCGGATCCACGACGACCGTGCCGTTCGCGCGGGTGTCATCGGACCACCAGCCCGCGGCCGGATACGCGCTCGCATCCGATCCGGGATTGGCGGCCAGGATCGCGGCGACCGTATCGGAGCACTCGGCGTTCATCCCGTCGGTGCTCTGGGCATCCGCCTCGAACGCGTCGGGCCCCGCATCGGTCGCGGGGATCAAGTTGTCGCCGCAGCCGCAGAACCAGAGCACCACGAACAGGCGTGCACGCATCGCCATCAGCTTCGCGTGCAACGCGGCGGCGCACAACTTGTTTCGCGGGGGCGCCCGAGGGCCCGTGCTAGGGTCCCGCAGGTGTCGCGCTCCCTCGGATTCGGTGCGGTTCTGGCCCTGGCCGCCTGTGGCGGCTCGACCGGCGGCGACACCAATGACGCCCCGGCCGCCACCGATGCCGCGCTCGACGTGATGCCCCCACCGGGTGCGATGGGCGATTACCGGACCTCGCTCGCCGTGTGCTGGACGGACGCCACGTGCCCGCGCACCATGGCGATCGCCCATGGCGGCTCGTGGGATGCCTCGAACAAGCCCTACGACTCCAACGCCGCGCTGATCGCCGCGTACGCCGCCGATGACGATGGCGTGAAGATCGACGTGCGGTTCACCAGCGACAACGTCGCGGTGATCTCCCACTCGAGCCCGATCGAGCTCTACGAATCCCTCGACTGCGCGAACCAGAAGATCGAGGAGATGACCGCGGCGCAGGTCACCGGCTGTCACCGGTTCCCGTCGTCGACCGAGACGTTCCAGCGCCTCGACGACGTGCTCGGCTACCTGCGCGGCAAGATGGTGGTGCAGCTGTGCGTCAAGCGCGCCGTGGACTACGGACGCACGATCGCGGAGGTCCGCGCCCAGCACGCCGAGGACTTCGCGTTCATCGAGATCAACGCTCCCGAGCTCGGCACCCTGATCCCGACCCTCCCCAACGCCGACAGCGTGTACTACCTCGTCAACGTGGCGAGCGACCTCGGCGCGGTGGACGGCCTGATCGCCCTGAACAACCCGCGGGCGTTCATGTTCGAGTTCGATCCCGGGCTGCTCGGCGCCGCGGTGACCGCCAAGCTGCACCAGGCCAAGGTCCGGGCGTTCGTCTACGACAACGCCGCGTCCCCGACCGTGGCGCAGCTCAAGGCCCACTACGACGCCGGGGCGGACGTGGTCTCGTCCCAGTCCGGCCCCAAGGGCGTCCAGGCCCGCGTGATGGTGAACACTGCGCGGGGGCTGACGCCGCCCTGAGCCGCTGGCCGGTTGACGGGGCCCCGGGCAGCGCGATACCTACGTCGTCCCCGGGGGATTAGCTCAGTGGGAGAGCATCGGCTTTGCAAGCCGAGGGTCAGGGGTTCGACACCCCTATCCTCCACGTACTTAGACCATAACAGGCTGCCTAGGACCCACGTAGGACCCGGGCGCACTCGCTCGATCACCCCTTCGTCCTGCGGCCCACGGTGCGCTCCGAAAGCCACGCGTCCAGGGCTGCGCGGGGGTACCGGATCAGCCGCCCCACGCGGATAAACTGCGGTCCCTCGGCGATGCGCCGCCACTTCGTTGCGGTTACGGGCGAGATCCCTAGCTCCGCGCAGAGCTGGCGCTCGTCCAGGAACTTGGAATCCGGTTGGACGACGATCGGTGGGGCTGGCGCACCATCACCCAGGATTCGCGGGGGCGGTGTTGTGAGCGGGGCATGATTGGAGCGACCGAACCGACCGAATCGAGACATCGCTTCCTCGAACCGTGCCGGACCCGCCTTGCGCCGCAGGAAGGCGAGTCCACCGTGGAGGGCTCCGAGCGCGAGGTCCCGAACGAGCTCGCGTCCGTCGTGTTCGTCGATGACGATCAGATCGCTTGCGGAGGTCGCCTCGGTCAGGTCCTTCGTCACGACGCCACGCCTTTCCCGATCAGCGATCGGATCTTCGTCACGGCATCGGGGACGCTGAGCTTCTTCAAGTCCTCGAACCAGGCGCGCAACTCGACCGGGCCGAGCTCGCCCGCAACCGCACGCGCCATCGCCGCTTCGTCGGGCTTGAGTGCGGCCTGGATCGCGATGAAGTGAGCCATGGTCTTGGCATCGAGCGGCGGCATCACGTCGCCGTCGGGCGCAGGCGGAAGCTCGGCGCGCTGCGCAGCGTCCTCGCTCCTTTCGTTCGCGGGCATCGCCTTTCGCCAGTCGAACAGCGCACCCAGGCTCGGAAGCTTCGAGCCGCCGCTCGGTGCCTTCGCCGGGCTCGCGCTTCCCGGCGGCGAACCGAACTGC
>JAYVRN010000596.1:0-15222 GCA_043776275.1 Myxococcales bacterium
AGCGATAACGACGCCGACGGCGCCATCGACCTCGCGGACCTGACGTGCTCGGGCCCGACGTGGAACAGCGAGGCCGCCGCCGTGATGTGTACCAGCGGCTCGGTCACGTTCACCTCGAACGGCAACTTCACCCTCCCGGCCGGGTGCACGACGATGACGGTGACCGCCTACGGCGGCGGTGGTGCAGGTGGACTCAAGGGCGGCGCCAACACGCCTGCGGCGGGCGGCAACGGTGGCCTGGCGGCGAAGAGCTTCACCGGCCAGACCCCGCTCACCTCGTACACGGTGGGTGTCGGGCTCGGCGGCCTGTGCGGCTCCACGGCGGCCGCCGGGGGTGGCTATGCGGGTGGCAAGGGCGGCGTCTCCAACGGCGGCGCCGGTGGAGCCGGTGGTGGTGTCGCCATCGGCGGAGCGGGAGGCATCGGGTTCGGGCGGGGTGGGATCGGCGGTGCAGGCCACTACGGTGGTGGTGGCGGCGCTGGTGATGGCGATGTCGCCACCGGCAACGGCGGCGGTGGTGGTTCGACGTTCCAGCTGGCCTCGCCGCTCACCGACTACGTGGTCGCGGGCGGTGGCGGTGGTGCCGGCGCGGCCGGACAGGATCGGGACGTCGCGGGCGCAGGTGGCAAGGCGTGCAGCGGCTACACCGGTGCCGACGGATCGCCCGCGACCGCCCAGGACGGTGGTGGTGGCGGCGGCGGCGGCTCGTGCCTCTGCCTCGGTGGGACGTGTACTGCGACCCCGACCTCGGGTGGCGGTGCGGGCGGCATCGCGGGGAGCACCACGACCTGCACGGCGGCGCAGAACGGGACCGCGGGGAAAGTGGTGATCACGTATCCGTAGCGATCCGTGGACCGTCAGCGCGGAGGTCGAGACTCCGCCGACGCGATAGACTGGCAGCATGTTGCTCGCGTCGTGGTCGCCAAAGCGGCTGATCCTGGTTGGTCTGGTGATGGGCTGCGGCTCCCGCGATCCTGCCACCACCACGCCGCCGGGTAGCGATGCGGCCGACGAGCAGTGGCAGGCGGTGAAGGCTCACTACGGGCAGCTACGCGCGATCGCCGGCGCGGGTGCCACCGATAGCCGGACCAACGAGTGGCAGCCGAGCTTCGAAGGCAGTCCCGCGGTCGCGGCGGAGCTGTCACGGCCCCACTTCGCGATGGCGGACGGCGCTGGCAATGTCTACATCGCCGACAAGGAGGCGCACGCGATTCGCAAGGTCGGTCGCGACGGCAAGATCACCACCGTCGCGGGGACCGGCGCGCCGGATCCGGTGGACGACACGCCGGGGCCGGCCACCGCGCGCGCGCTCGGCGATCCGAATGGTCTGTTCGTCCGCCCGGACGGCACGCTCTACATCGTCGATCTCGATCACGGGCGGATCCGCAAGGTCGCGACCGACGGCACGATGACGACCCTGGTCACCGTGCCCACCGGCATCGCGATCGGTCGGGGGCTGTGGGTCGACGGCGCGCTGGGCGACGAGCGGGTGTGGTTCGCGTCGAACACCGTGGTCAAGCGGTGGACCGCGGCCACGGGCGTGACGGTGTGGGCCACCGGGTTCGTCAGCCTGGGCAACCTCGCGATGGACGCCGCGGGGCACTTGCTGGTCAGCGATCGCGGTGGCAATCGGATCTGGTCGGTCAGCGAGGGCCCCGGCGGCGCGACCACCAAGGTCGCCGTGGCCGGAGATGGGAACACTGGTGCCGGTGTCGATGGCGCACCCGCCCTGGGCACCCACCTCGAGGGCGTCCGCGCGGTGTGGCCCGCGCATCCCGACGACGGTGGTGGGTTCTTCGCGGGGACGCACGAGGGATGTCAGCTGTGGTTCATCGATGCGAACGGGATCGCGCGCCTGTTCCTGGATGGCCAGAAGGACGCCCATGCCGGCGTCGGAGAGCCGTTCGACACCCCCGGCAAGAAGGTCAGCGAGATGCGGTCGGTCAGCCTCGATGCGGCCGGCAACGTGTATGTCGTCGACGACGATCGCGGCTACGTGCGTGTCGTCGAGCGGCGCTGAGCCCTACTCGAACGCCTTCTTGAGCGCCTCGAGGGCCTCGACCACCGCGCGCTCCCTGGCCTCGACGTTCGTTCGCGCGGCCGCGACACTCGGACTCTCCGGGTCGAGCTTGAGTCCCACCGACACCGCTTCGAGGTGGTCGACGCGGGCGCGGAGGTACGCGACGGCAGCGCGCTGGCGGGGGACCATGATCGCAGGGAGGCCGGCGATGCTGGCGAACGCCTTCTCGTGCGCTCGCCACCTGGGGAGCAGCTCCTCGTCGATGATCCGCGCCATCTCGTTCTGTGATTGGGTCGTGCTCTTGGTCAGCGCGTCCGCCTTGGCGAGCAACTCGACCTCGTTGGTCGCGAACCGCTTGATCTGTCGCTCGAACTCCGCGACCTGCTTGGACTCGGTGTTGGTGATGTACCCCAGGGTCGGCTTCGGCAGCGCGACGACGCCGACGCCGACTACCGCGACCGCGAGTGCGAGACCGATCAGCATCCGTGGGAGTCGGCGCGCCATCGACCGCGCGCGGTCGTTCAGATCGAGGCCGCGCTCGGCGACCACGGCGATCAGGAACCCCGTCGCGAAGCCACCGATGTGCGCCGCGAGATCCACGCCCGACACGCTGATGCCGACGAGCAGGTTGATCCCGACGAACGACATCAGGCTCTTCATCCGCCTCGCCCGCACAGTTGGCTCGAGCTGCGCACGGTGCGCGATCAGGTAGGCCAGGATCGCGCCGAACACCCCGAACACGGCACCGGACGCCCCGACGGACACGATCATGGTTCCCCGCGCCGCGCTGGTAATCCCACCGACCAGCCCGGCGCTCAGGTAGATCGCGAGGAAGCTCCGCCGGCCGAACATGAACTCGGCGCTCTGTCCGCCACCCCACAGGCACAGCATGTTCATGAACACGTGGATGAGGCCGGCGTGCAGGAACATCGCGGTGAGCAAGCGCCACGGCTCGCCGTGCAGGGTCAACGCGGGGAGGTTCCCGCCCATCGCGACCAGTTTGTCGGGGTCCGGCACCACCCACCCGCTACCGCGCGCCGCGGTGATCGCGAATGCGGCGAGGTTGAGGACGATCAGCGCCACGGAGACCTTCGGCACGGGCAGCTTCAGCCGGAGGTCATCGGGGATCTCGGGCTCAGGTTCGGGCTCGGCGCCGGACAGTTGGTCAGTCACGCGCCGACTATCTCACGCGTGCTACCGCCGCGCTGGTGGTGGAAGACCGCGCTTGCGCAGCACGTCCGCGTGTTCCTCGCGCCACATCCGCGCGAGGTCATCGCACAGCGAGCACGCTTCGCCGCCGTGGTCGTGATCCTCTCTGGGGGTGGCGGCCTCCATCTGGCAGAACGGACAGCGCTCGTCGAAGTCGACCGCCTTGGCCTCGGCCTTCGTGATCCCCGCTGGAACGAAGCTGACGTGGCGCGCAGGATCCTTCGACGCGCGGACGATCGCCTCTGCGATCAATCGGGATGCGAGATCTCCGTCGTCGTCGTCGTCGATGCCACACTGCGGGAGCAGCGACCACAGCATCTGCTCGAGCTGAAACAGAGCCTCGAAGTCGATCGCGTCCATCACGTGGCCATAGAGCTGCTTGGTCAGCTCGCCCAGCTCGGGCTGTGGCCCGATGCTCTCGGGCTGGACCGCGCCGCTCATGACGCCACCTGTGCGGGGCGGTTGGTGGCCGGGGTGTTCGCGAGCTTGGCCTGCTTGATCAGCGCGTCGCGCAGCTGCTGTTGCAGGGCAGGGTGCTCGTCGAGGTGGGTCATCGCCTTCTCGCGGCCCTGGCCGAGCTTCTCGCCGCCGTACGAGTACCAGGTGCCCGATTTCTCGACGAGACCGAACTTCTCGGAGGTGTCCACGAGCTCGCCGAGCTTGTTGATGCCGGTGCCGTACAGGATCTCGAAGTCCGCCTCGCGGAACGGCGGCGCGAGCTTGTTCTTCACCACCTTGACCTTGCACTGACTGCCGATGATCTCGTCACCGCGCTTGATGGATTGCTTGCGCCGGATGTCGAGCCGCATCGAGCAGTAGAACTTCAGGGCGTTGCCGCCGGTGGTGGTCTCGGGGTTGCCGTAGACCACGCCGATCTTTTGTCGCAGTTGGTTGATGAAGATGAGGCACGTGCGCGTGCGCGAGATCTGTCCCGTCAGCTTGCGCAGCGCCTGGCTCATCAGTCGCGCCTGCAAGCCCATGTGGGCATCGCCCATCTCGCCCTCGATCTCCGCGCGCGGTGTGAGGGCCGCGACGGAATCGACGACGATCAGATCGATCGATCCCGTGCGCACGAGCGTGTCCGTGATCTCGAGCGCTTGCTCGCCGCAGTCCGGCTGCGAGACCAGGAGATCCTCGAGATCCACGCCGAGCCGCCGCGCATACTCGGTGTCCAGCGCGTGCTCGGCATCGATGAACGCGCACACGCCGCCGGCGCGCTGTGCCTCGGCGATCGCGTGCAGGGTCAGCGTGGTCTTGCCCGAGGACTCCGGTCCATAGATCTCGATGATCCTCCCGCGAGGGAGCCCGCCACACCCGAGCGCCACATCAAGTGCCACCGAGCCGGTGCCGATCACATCGACCTGCTGCACGGCGCTTCCATCGAGCCGCATGATCGAGCCCGATCCGAACTGCTTGTGGATCGCGCGGATCGCCTCGCTGATGCTCCGATCCTTCTTCTCTTGCTCCGACATTGAAACCTCCGCGCGGAGGCACTCCACATCCCGTGCCGCCGCAACGTCGCGGAATCTCGCGCTCGCGTGTCCGGATTGTCCGCGCTACGGACTTGTCCGTCCGGGCGCCGGACTACGACTCGCCTCGGCGGCGGTCCGGTTCACGGCAGGCGAAACGAGCGCGCGTTGACCACCGACATCTCCTGCCGGCCGCCGACCGCCGCGAAGTTTCCCGTGGCGGCGCTAGCGCGCCCGATGAACCCACTCAGCTCGAGCACGTACTCGCTGCCGGCGGTCAGCTCGCTGCGCGAGAGCTTCAACGAGGGCTGCGTGGTCACGTAGACGCGCTCCTTGATCAAGCTCGTGCCCGCGACGCGGAGGAGCGCGACCTCCCAGTAGTCCGCGGTGGCGCCGGGCTTCGACGACGCCCAGCTGACGGTCAGGGGCCCGGTCGCGGTCGCGATCGCGGGTGGGATCATCACCCCGTCGCTGGCTCCGAACAGATCGACCACGGCCCCGTCCACGGCGGTCAGCTTCACGGCGCTCGCGAACGCGACCTTGTAGTTGACGATGAACGGCTGCTCGGGCACGACGATCGCCAGGCCGCTCACGAGCGTGGGACCACCGGTCAAGGGGCGCGAAGCGTAGCTCTCGAGGTGGACCGCGCGGACCAGCTCGGTCCCCAGTGACGCGATCTCGTTGATGGCGGGCAACAGGGAGACCGTCGTGTCGCAGCTCATGATCGTGATCATGGCGGGGTTGCGGAGGAGCAAGGACCGCGTGGGATCCGACGCTCGGGTGAAGGCGGGCATCGCGGCACTCGGGAGGTACCCGTACTCCAGGCGCGAGACCACGTCGGTCTCGCCCAGTGGCTGGACCTCCGGGGTGGCGAACACGTTGGGGGCGATCGAGGGGATGGTCGGCGTCGTGGCGCTGTTGATCCACGGTGGCGTCAGCTCGGGCTTCGCGGGGCCCGGATTCACCGTGGCGAACTCGGCCGAGCCGGTCGAGTAGCGACAGCCGCTCTGGGTCTTGAAATCGACGAGGAAGCCGTGATCGTTCGGGCCCGGTGTGCCGAGCGGCCCGCTCAGCGAGATCGCGTCGGCGAGCTCATGGACGCACGAAGCGTCGCCGACCACGCCGCTGGTGTGCTGCCCCTCGGTCCACACCCCGGTGGTGAACACGCGGGCACCTGCGTGGCTCGCGGTCCCCGGGTAGCCGGTCGGGGTGATCTTGTACCCCGAGCCGATCGGGGGCGTGGTGCGCTGCGTGGGGCCGAGCAGCGGCTCGACGAGGTGCGCACCGTCGGGCAGGTCCTGTAGCTCGCGCGGCACCTCACCGACTCGCTGATAGACCAGCCTCCACCCCGCTGTGCCTGCGATCTGTGGGGGCACGGCGATCCGTCCATCGGGCTCCATGGTCAGGATCGATGCCGCTTGATCGAAGCGATTCGCCTCGACCTTGATCACGTCGGGGAGCGCGGCGTCGATCGACGGCGCGATCGGCCAGCCGGAGCTGTCCGACGTCAGCTGGAGCAGCGTGAGGTGCACCGCGAGCTCCGGGGCATCGTTGGGCGGCGGCGCCATCGGTTCGGTCTCGTCGAGCCCGAACACGAGATTGCACCCGGCGACCGAGCTTGCCGCGAGCATGCCGAGGGCGACGCGCCTCATCGCGAGCGATCCTGGCACGGGCCGCGACGTGGGCACAACAAAGCCCAGCGCGGCGCGACCCACGTCACGCGATCGCCGTCGAGAACGCCTCAGTCGAGCTCGCAGAGCGCGTAGCTCTGGTCGTCGCTGCATGAAGTCGCCTCGACGCCGTCGAGGATCGTGCCGGAGAGCCCCGGGTCAGACTCGGTCGCGACGTGGGTCCGGGTCGCGAGGCAGCTCCCGCTGGCCGGTGTGCCCGGAGTGCCGTTGGTCCACGAGTACATTCCCGAGCAGCCGTTGACCGCCTGCCATGTGGTGGCGTCGAGCTTGGCGCCCACCCAGAACGGCCGCTCCCAGACCAGCTTCGTCTGATCGGCTGCGTAGTGCCACTCCGCTTCGGTCTCGAACACCACGAGGTGCCCACGGTGCGCCGTGCAATACGCGGTGGCGTTCGCCTGCGTCATCGGCGCGTCGGAGATCACGTACTGGCTCGTGCTGGGATCGACGCCGAGGCAGTCGAGGCGATCGGGCCGCGGGGTCTCGCACAGCGCGCTGATCACGACGCTCGGCTCCATCCCCACCGGCAGCTGGCCATCGCAGCGCGCGCCGGTGACCTCGAGCGGACCGGCCACCACACCGCAGCCGGCTGCACCGGCGGGGATCAGCTGCTCGGTGCTCGGCGCCACCACCGCCGGGCAGCCATCCACCGTCTCGCTCGCACTGCCGGTGATCCGCTCGCCGATCCAGTACGGCCACACCGACGATTCCGGCGCCATCCCGATCTCGTGGAGATCGTTGAACACGGCCAGGTCCATGCCGCGCAGCCGGCACGCCGCGCGCGCGTCGTCCCACGACCACGGTACGATCGATAGCGGGTTGCCATCGGGATCGACGCCGAGGCTCGGGTTGGTCACCGTGGCGTAGCGCAGAGGCTCGTCATAGAGAAACGCGCCACACCGCTCGTACGGTTCCGTCTCCGGCGGGGGATCGGCGGTGAAGTCGAACACCAGGTCGCAGCCCGTTCCGAGCACGAGCCCGAGCACGAGGGCGAGTTGCCTGGATCCGCCCGTACCGTGCCGAGGTCCCATGGTCACTCCCCTCCATGGTGTCACGGGGTAGGGCCGGCGTCGCCTATGGTTTTGGTGCGGGGGGTGTACGCCATTCGGCGGCGAGCGCACACCCGTTCAGACCTACACGCTTGGCTTCGCTATCGAGGGCGGTCGCCTTGGCCTCGCCGACCAGGGGCTGGATCTGGACGAGAAATTTGCGCGACTCGGCGGTCTTCAAGTTCGCACCCAGGTAGTTCGCGATGGTCAGCGCCCGCGCGTCCTCGTCGATCTTGTCCGCGCCCGATCCCGACACCGCGTTGCACAGGGTCCCGATGTCGAGCGCATAGTCCGATCCCGGTGCCGCCGTGAGCACGCTCTGGGTCGGGGCGCCGGTATCGGTCTCGCCCCGCTGGCAGGCGACGAGGGCGAGCAGGAGGAGGGTGGCGGCCTTCATGGTGCGGCACTTTGCACCCGCTCGATCTTTGCGTCCATGCCTTCCGAGCGGCGGCGGGATATGGCTAGATCTGCCCATGGCATACGTCGTTGCTGACCCGTGCGTGAAGTGCAAGTACACCGATTGCGTCGCGGTGTGTCCGGTCGATTGCTTCTACGAGGGCAAGAACTCCCTCGCCATCAACCCGGACGAGTGCATCGACTGTGGTGCCTGTGAGCCCGAGTGCCCGACGACCGCGATCTTCGAGGAGAGCGAGCTCCCCGGGAAGTGGGCGGTCTACAAGGACATCAACGCGCTCGTCAGCGGCACCAAGAAGATCGGCGACATCGACACCTCGTCGTGGCCCGCCCACCTGCAGGCCGCGGCGCCCACGGCCGAGACCTGGCCGAACATCACCGAGCAGAAGAAGCCGCTCCCCGGCGCCGACGATGCGGCCAAGGAAGAGAACAAGATCGCCGCGCTGACGCTCGACGGCGGCAGCTGAGCCAGAGCTGAGCCAGCAGCTACGCTGCAGCCGTGCCGTGCACGACCAGCACGGAGCACGGAGCGTGGCGGATCGTGCCCTCGGCGACGCTGCCGAGCAACAAGCGCCGCACCCCGCGAAGGCCATGCGCGCCGACCGCGATCAGATCGTGGCCACCCTTCTCTGCGGCCGCGGTGATGACTTGTGCCGGCGGGCCCTGCACGAGCTCGACATGCACCGGGTTCCCGAGGCTGCGTGCACCGGCGACGACCTTCTCGGCCTGCGCCTTGGCACCCGAGAGCATCGCATCGCGCACCGTTGACCACGGAAACCGCGATTGCCCGAGGAGCGTGGCGCCCCACGAGCCGGCGGGGAGCTGCCAGGCATGCACGATCTCGATCGGCACGAGCGGCTCGCACAGCGCGCTCGCGTGGGCCAGCGCTGCCGCCCCCGTCGGAGCGAAGTCATGCGCCACCAGCGGGCGGTGGAACGGCAGCTTCCCCGGGCCACGGCAGACCAGCACGTCGCACGTGGCGTGACGGATCACCTCGGTCGCCTGGCTGCCGATCAGGAACCGCGACAGGCCGGTTCGCCCGTGGGTCCCGACGACGATCAGCTCGGCCTTGCGCTCGACCGCCGCAGCAGCGAGGACCTCGCCCGGCGGACCGATCCGGCTGATCACCTCGGCTTCGAGGCCCATCGCCTGGATCCGGACCAGGCGGCCCGCGAGCTCGCGCGCCTCCTCGACGCGGACCGCCGCGCTGACCTCTCCGAGCTGCTTGAGCATCTCGTTGTCGACGTCCGTGAGCGGAGCGTCATCGGACTGCGCGTGCACCAGGATGATGCGCGCGCGATGTTGCGCGGCGAGCTGGATCGCGCGCTCGAGCGCGACGTCGCTGCCGTCGGAGAGATCGCAGCCGACGAGGATCGTGGTGATCGCCATCTAGCGCTTGCCGACCGTCAGAGTGAGCGTATCGCCATCGTCGGCGATCAGGGTCAACTGCGGCCGACCGCTGAACGTCAGGGCGGTGGTCCCCTCACTAGTGGGGGCGCTCCTGGGCGCCTTGAACTTCGCGGTCAGGTGCTCGATCAGCGCCTCGCGGGTCTCCTCGATCGCGGTCGTCGAGGCGGTGAACGTCGCGACCTTGCCGCCGACGATCGTGGCGCTGAAGTGGGTCTGCTCCGTGCCCGCGCCGAGGCCTGGGCCGCTCCACGTCATCGTGTCGTCCTCGACCTGGGCCTTGACCATCGCGGCGACCTTGGCGGCTGGCTGCCCGAGGATCGAGAGCGGGACCACCGAGCTCGCGCTGCGATCGATCCATTGCGCGGGCTCGGCGTACGGCGCGAACACCAGCATGCAGTGATCGTCCTCGTTGACGAACGTCGCACGCACGTGCGTCGTGGGGTTGAGCCAGATCGTGTTCCGGAGGTTCTGCTCGCGCACGCCGATCCCCCAGGCGTCCTTGAGCAGGCCGTAGATCCCACCGCACAGCAGCTCCCGGGTCGCGGACTCGCCCAACGCATGTGGGTGGATCACGATCCGGTCGATCGGGCCCTCGGTCGCGTCCCCGAAGGAGAGCTCGCTGTGGGTGGCGCTGCGGAACGCGGCGAGGCGCGCCGAGACCCCGGGCGGCAGCGCGGCCTGATCGGTGCCGAACGTCAGGTCGGTGAACAGCGAGCCCAGGCTGGCGGCCTCGGCGCCGTACAGCTTCCGGGAAGCGATCACCAGCTCGGAGACCTCGTGCTCGGTCTTCGCCTCGCTGGCGGCGCGCTCGGCCTCGCGGCGCTGGTAGTCGGCGAGGTCGCGTGCGGACTCCGCGCTGCTCTCGCTGTCGTCGGCCTCGTCTTCGGAGTCCGAGTCCGAGTCCTCCGCATCATCCTTGATGCTGTGATGACCGGACTTGCTCGAGACCGTCTTGACGATCGCGAGCCCGAACAGCCCCGCGACCACCGCGCCCATCACATACGTCGATTTCGGGATGACCATCGACGAGGACGCTACTACAGGCGCGCTTCGTACGACAGCCAGAGTTGGAGCTCGGGGTCCGGCTCGCGGTGCGACGTGCTGGTGCGGTCGTCGAGCCAGAACTTGGTGTCTATGCGCACGTGCAGGCTATCCCGGTCCCGGAGCTTGAACGCTGCATCGGCCATGCCCGAGAGCGAGGTCTCGAGATAGGCGCTGTTCGAGATCGATTCGTTGAGGTAGCGGAGCCGGGCGCGCAGCCGCACGTCGTCGCTCGGGTGCCACATCACGAGGCCCCACGCCGCGAGGTCCTGGCGGAAGCTGGTCTTCGACGCGGCGGTCGCGTTGTCGTCGAGCAACTGGTGCTGGAGCATCAGGGTCAGCGAGAGATCGCGCTGCGGCTCGTACGTCGCGCGGCCGAGCGTCGAGAGCTGCCGTCCCGCGCACGGCACCGGGCCGTCGATCGGATCGGTCTCGGTGATCACCTCGAAGCACTGGTCGTGACCACCGCGGGTCAGATCCTTGTCCTGGTAGCGCAGCCACAGGCCGAGCCGCAGCTGGTCATTCGATTTCACGTCGGTGCGCACGTACGCATCGATCTTCGGCTGCCAGTTCCCGGCCTTGACCGTGGAGGGCGGGACCCAGCCATCGAGCAACGCACGCACCGTGTACCGCTTCGTGGTCTTCACGTAGCGCGCGCGGAGGCCGGCCTCGTCGCGGGCGCGCTGGCCATCGTACTCGTCGGGCTGCGCGATCGGACGCCCGTAGGGGTTGGCGTACTCGGTGCTGTAGTAGCGAGCCACGAGCTCGAGCTCCTCCTTCTTCTTGGTGGCCGTTAGCCGCAGCACCGCGGCCGGGCCACCGCCGGCGAGGACCCGATCGGTGGCGTCCTGGCCGTTGGGATCGACGACCGTGGTCACGTTGAGCCCGGCCTCGCCGAACACGTCGAGCCAGTCGCGACCGAACGAGAAGTTGGCTCCCGCAGCGCCGAACTTGCGGCCGGTCGGGTACCGCGACCACTCCTGGAAATCGAGCGCGACGCCCTTCACGAGGTTGCTCTCGACGGCGCCGTACGCGGTGATGCCCACCGAGTTCCGGCGATCGGCGAAGTACGAGACGTTGGCGCCGACGAGCTTCTCGCCGAACACGTCGGGGAGCGTGGCGTACGCGAACGCCGCGGTCGGCTGCAGCGGGTTGCCGTCGGGGCGAACGTAGACGGGCGGGGCCTTGCACTCGTTGGTGGTGTCGTGCGGGTCCTCGCAGATCGAGCTGTCGACCAGCTCGTACTGATAGATCGAGCGCGTGGAGGCCGAGGCCCAGCCGAACAGCTGGAGCCAACCCGCGTTGGGGATCTCGAGCTTCTTCGCACCGAGCCCCACGCCGAACAGCGCATCGCGCCACACGAAGTCTGGCGTCACGTAGCGCTGGGGCGCGCTCTCGGGGCACGGCGTGCCGGCGAGCTCGCCGGTGGATCGCTTGCAGTCGCGATCGAGATCCGGCGAGTAGAACAGCTGGTCGTCGAGGTAGATGCCGTTCGGCGTGTAGTCGTTGGAGTTATCGAAGATCAGGCGCTGCCCGAAGCCGGCGCGGAAGCTGCCGACGATCGCGGCGAGGCTATCGGTCTCCCACTTCACGAACGCCTTCGGCGCGTGGAGCTGGTAGCCACGCGGATCGGCGATCAGCGCGTTGCGGTTGACGTCATACGCAGGATCGCCGATGCGCAGCCGGGTGGTCGTGAACGCCACGCCCGCCTGGAGATGCTTGTACGCGGTGAACCGCGCGCGCAGGAGCATCGGCGGCGCGAGCTTGTCCTTGATCGACATCCGGGTCATCGCCCGGATCCAGCCGTGGATGTTCATCGGGTTCTCGCCCGGCGGCGTGACCACGAGGAACACCGAGATCGCGAGCAGCTTCTCCTGGGATAGCGCGCCCGCGGTCACCAGCTCGGCCGGGTCCTTGAGGCGGCCCTTGTTGAGCGAGCGGAACGCGAGGATCTTGTCGACGTCGTCGTAGGTCAGGTTCGGGAGGCTGTACAGCTCGCTGCGGTTCGCCGAGGCGAGATCGACGCCGCGGCCGAGCAGATCGAGGAGCTGATCGTAGGTCTCCTGCGAGATGTCCTGCGAGGCGAGCAGATCCTCGAGGTCCGATTGATCATCGATGTCGATGAACGTCTCGTACGTGATCGCCGCCGCGGGACGAGCGCTGACGACCACCAGTAGACAGGCGAGGATCGCCGCGCGCACCGAGGACGAGGCTAACACGAGGCCCGCGTGCCTTCTCAGTTACACGGGATCGGATTGCACGCGCTCCACAGACCGCGCCCGGCGGCCTTGGCCGCAGCCTCGAGCGCCTTGAACTCGTCGAGCCGATCGTCGCCATCCGGCGAGATGTGGAGCAAGCAGCCATAGCCGCGCTCGAGGAGCAGCGAGTTGACCTCCTGGCCGCCCACGCTGACGTACGCGAGCGTGCGGCCGAACCGGTCCTCGCACTCGACGTCGTAGGACAGGTCCACCACCTTGTCGAGCACGAGGTCGGTGTTGAACGTCACGGCATTCTGCCCGTAGCACTCGTTCTTGCCGCTCGTGGTCTCCGGAGCATTGACCATCAGGTAGCGGATCTTGACGCCGGTCTCGAGCTCGATCGTATCGCCATCGACGACCCGCGTGACGCGCGCCTGGCTCGGGCCGCAGCTGGAGCCGCTCTCGCCGCAGCCCGCGAGCGCGCCAATCACACTCAGCAGGCCCGCCATCGCCACGCGCATCGCGCCCATCACGCCCATCGCGCCCATCACGCGCATCGCGGGCATCGCGGGCATCAGGGGCACTGCGCGTTGGCCGCCTTCGGCGTGCCCTTGTTCGAGAGATCGCCATACGTCGTCGCGCCGAGGCAGTACACGCCGGCCGTCACGGCCGCGACGTCGTTGTCGGCGGCGAGGAAGTGATCGGGATCGAGCTGCAACGCATTGCCCGACGACACCGACGTCCACTTCACGCTGTCGAGCAACGTCGCGCCGTCGAAGATCTGGACGCCTGTGCTCGTGCCGGTATCGGTCAGGGTGAAGTTGAACGTCGCCGTGACGGCGGGGAGCCCGGCGTTCTTCGCCGGGTCGTTCGAGCGCGCGAACAGCGCGAACGCGGCGGGGGCCACCGACAGACACGCGGAGGACTGCACGGGGACGATCGTCGGGGTGACGGCGCCGTTCGCGAGGCCGAGCTCGTTGAGATCGAACGGCGTGGTGCCGGTGTTGGTGACCTCGAACCACTCCTTGTCCGCATCGGTGGTGCCATCGGCGACCGGGGTGGCGGCCGGGTTCGCGAGGAACTCGGTGATCACGAGCTTGCCCGCGGCGGGCTTCACGATCGGGCGGAGTGTGCCGCCGTCGTCGCACATGCCGGGCGGGGCCACGGTTGCGCACTGCGGGTTCGCCATCCCGGGCGTCCCGAGGTTCGGGCCGGTGGCCTCGTACTGCCCGATGCCGTTGCAGAAGTTGCTCGGGGCGTCGTTGCCCGTCGAGGTCAGGTTGTCCGGATCGAGGCTCAGCGACGCGCCCGTCGAGGACGTCACCCAGGTCACCGCGTCGATCACGGTGGTGCCGTAGACCAGCTGCACGTCGGGCGTCATCGTGGGGTTGAGCGAGAACGCAAACGTACCGAGCGTGGTCAGCCCGCCGTTCATCAGCGGGTCAGCCGACCGCGCGAACAGCGCGTACGTGCCCGCCGTCATGTGGATGCACGCGGGCGAGGTGAGGACGGTGGGGCTGCTGGTGTCGTTGGCGCGATCGAGACCGACGCCGTTGAGATCGACGTCGTTCTTGGCGAGCACCTCGAACCACTGGCCGGTGGTCGCGCTGATCGTCTTGGGCTTCGGCATCAGCTCGGTGATCACGAGATCACCGGCCGCGGGCGGGACGGTGTCGCGCATCGTGCCGTTGGCGCTGCACTGACCGATCACGACCGGTGCGCAATCGCTGTCGGAGCCGGGCGTGCCGAAGTTGCCGACCTCGAACTCGCCGTCGTTGCCCTGGCACCACATGTTCGGGTCATCGTTGAGCGTGTAGTCCGGCGGCTGCGAGTTCGTGAGCTGGCGCGAGTGGCCCTCTTTGACCGCCTCGTAGGTCGCGGAGTCGATCTGGCTGTCGCCGCACGCGAGGGCGAGCTTGCCGCCATCGGTGTTGAAGAAGTCGCCGAGGTCGGCGCTGTATCCGTAGTCGATGTAGGGGGCGAGCAGGTCCGCGGTGGCGTTGCCGAGCGTGAGGAACTGCCCGGGCGCGATCGTCTGCGGGTCCATCGTGTGGGAGCTCGCCTTGCTCCCATCCGGCCGGCTGTGCGTGATCGACATGCCCTTGAGCTCGAGCGGGCGATCCGACGCGTTGTAGATCTCGAACCACTCCTTGCCTTCATCGGTGCCGCTGCCGCCAGGCGGGGCCTTGGCATCCGCGAACACCTCGGTGATCACGAGGTCACCGGCGATCAGCTTGTCCTTGCAGCCGTCACCGCTGGCCGAAGGTCCACACGCGGAGGTGACGAGCAGCGCGGTCGCGCCTCCCACAAGGACTAGTCCACGCATGGTCCTCCTACGGTCGCACGAGAGCGGGCCGCGGTACGTAAGCTGGGTCACTTGACGGGGCTCGCGACGGGAATCTGCAGGCCGGGGACCGGGGACAGCTTGATCTGGCTGGCGCGGTCGATCTGGATCTGGAGCTGCTGCTTGTGGGTGTGCTTGTTCTCGTACATCGTCGGGATGCCGGTCACGACCACGAACTCGCCCTTCCACTCCGAGACCCCGGACGTCCCGAGCACGTCGCGATCGAAGAAGATCAGGGGGAAATCGGAGAACAGGCGCCGCGACATGGTCACCCGCGTGGGGCCCTTCTCGCCGATCCGCACGTCGCCGATGGTGCCGAGCAGGTGCACCTCCTTGCCGACGTTCGCCTCGAGCTGATCGAGCGCGTCCCAGTGCGTGAT
>JAYVRN010000597.1:0-4210 GCA_043776275.1 Myxococcales bacterium
GGCGTTCTCCGCCGGGAGGATGTACGAGACCAGGGTAGCGCCCTCGCGCATCTGATCGGCCTCGCAGGTGCCGTCGGCGTGGAGCACCGGCGGCCGGAGCTTGACCACGAGGTCGGCGCCCCAGGCAACCGTACGGTCGACGACCGTCGCGCCGGCGGCCTCGTACTGCTTGTCGGGGTACGCGGCGCTGTCGCCGGCGCTGGTCTCGATACAGACCTCCCAGCCGCCTTTGACCCACTTCGCGACGACGGCGGGCGAGGCGGCGACCCGTCGCTCGTCAGGCCGCGTCTCCTTCACGATGCCTAATTTCATGGACGGGCGGACGATGCCAAACCGGGGGCAGAAGCGGAAGGGCCTCGCGGGCAAAGCTGTTAGGTTTCACGGGTGCAGCGGATCACCGACCGCACGGGCTTTGCCTGGGCCGAGCTGACCTGGGACGGCCCTGTCCCAAACGCGTACAACGCCGCCGCAAGATCTGCGCAGCTCGTCGAGCTTCGCGTCCCCGGTGTGCGGGTGGGCGGCGCGACGATCGATCATCCGGTGCTCGGGCGGTGCGCGCCGATCACGAGCGACCAGGGAGACTTGCTGACCGTGATCAGCGCGGTCGACTGGGCCGCGCCGACCGAGATCCCCGCGATCGCGGCACCGGGTCGGCTCCCCGCCGGCGCCGGCGGCATGATCCTCGACGTGCTCGCGCGCCTCGCGGGCACGCGCGTGCTGCGCTACGCGGGCCCGTACCCGACGAGCGCGCTCTATCACTCGCTCCTGCGCTCGTTCCGGACCGAGACCACCGAGGCCGCGTTCACCGCCGGCGGCATCGAGCGGGCGCTGCGCGGCGCGCGGGACGTGCTGCCCTTCGCATTCGTGCCGGCGCCTCACGATCGCGTCGCGTTCCCGCGCGGGCACGCCGAGCTCCGCGACGGGCTCGAGCGCGTGGTGATCGATGGCGTCGCCTATGCCCGGGGTGGATCTCCCGCCCGCCTCGTCGACGGTCGCGCGGAGATCTGGTTCGGCGATGCCCCGTGGGCGACGATCGCCACGTTCGCGGCGGATGGCGCGTTACTCGACGGGCCCCATCCGCTGCCCGCGTGCACGAGCGAGGTGATCGGCAAGGAGTTCCCCGCGCCGCTGCGCGAAGCGATCGCCGAGCTCGTCGCCGACACCGTCCCCGCACCGCTCGCCGCCGCTGCTGCAGCGCTCGTGGCACGCGGCCCGATCCGCTGGGCCGACCTCGGCGCCCGCGCCGCGCGCCGAGGGCCTGCCGGGCTCGAGCTCCACGCGGTGCTGTGGGAGCGGCTCGCGCCATCGGGGCTCGCGCGTGTGGCCCTCGCCCTGGCCGAGGCGCTGGCCCCCATCGTCGCGACGGCGGTGGTCGCCGAGGCAGGGGTGGCGCTGGCGTGATGTGACGTCGTTACACCTCGCGCTACCCGTCGTGACGTAACCGAGGCGGCGTGATCACCTACGGCTGGTACGCCGCGGCCTTCGCAAACACCCACGGCAGCAGCAGTTCGCCACGATCCGCAGCAACGATCGCCGCGTGCAGGTACGCGGCCGGATCGAGGTCGTGGAGCCGCCGGCATTCGGTGCGTCGCGAGCGATGGGTGCGTCGGTGCGCTTGGGTCTGGAATTCAGCAGGGTCACTTGAATTCGGCAGAGATCCAGATCGGAAGTGCGAAGCCTGCGATCGCTCCTCACTGACCGGTCGTTGCCCGATAGGTCCCTGCAAGCATCAAGCATCCGCTGTCAGGTCTCCTGCTCCTCGAATTCAGAGAATTCGACGTCGAGCGCTGTGGCCGGCGCGGGCCTGTGGGGGGCGCAGGAGGCTTGTGAGCTGCGCTCGCACCGCCATGAGAACCACGACGCGCAGGTCACATGCCGACCCGCCCTCCACAGGCGGTCACGTGATCACGACGACGCCCGATCTGGATCTCTGGGATCTGTGCCGAATTCAACTTGGACTACGACCGACCAGGGTCACCCCGTGTTGCGGTTGGCCCCTGAACCGAGCCCAACGAATCGGCTCGCTCGCGACGCACCGAGTGCCGGCAGTCGGGACGGGAGGCCGCTTGATGTGCCCATGCCCAGAGGGGCCCACGGATGAACTACTCGGTCCCTCGACCATCCTTGACCTACCGGCTTCTCGACGGAAACGGCGAAACGAGGCCTGCGCCGCGGTGATTGGCTCCCGCTGCGCGCTCGACTCGGGCGCATCCCTATCTATCGGCTGCCAGCATCGGAGCTTGCGGGCGTGATGTCGGGGTGATGTCGCCGCGGGCCACGACCGGTGCCATCGTGTGGACATGAAGCTCAGCGCCCTCGTCGCCGCCACCTTGATCGCCCTGACGTCGCTCGCCTCCGCCGATGTCTCGGTCGTCGAGAATCACGAGACGATTGCTGTCGATTGCACGAAGGACAAGACGGTCAGCCTGGTCGGCAACTACATCACCGCCACGCTGACCGGTACCTGCACCAAGGTCTCGGTCGCGGGGAACCACAACACGGTGACCGGCTCCGCGATCTCGGTCTGGCTCGCGGGCAATCACAACACGGCGGCGCTCGGCCAGGTCGACGAGCTCATGGTGCCCGGCAACTTCAACACCGCGACCTACAAGGGCCCGGTATCGGCGAAGGCGACCAAGGTGGGCAACCCCGGCAACAAGAACACGATCACGCAGCAGAGGTGATCGCGCCGCCCGAGGCCGCGAACACTTCAGGATCGAGCTCGAAGGCCCACGTTCCCCGCTTGGTCGGCTCGTCGAACGCGATCTTCAAGAGCTCGAGGTAGCGCAGGCGTGGCACCTCGTAGGCGCCGAACCGCTCGAGGTGCTCGGTGTGGACCTGACAATCGATCAGGCCGATGCCCCACGCATCGAGCTGCTGCACGCACGCGACGTACGCAACTTTGGAGGCATCCGGTGCGCGCGCGAACATCGATTCGCCGAAGAACGCCGCGCCGAGGCTGACGCCGTAGAGCCCACCGACGAGCGTCCCGTCCTCGCTCCACGCCTCGATCGAGTGCGCGAAGCCCTTGGCGTGGAGCTGCGTGTACGCCGCGACCATCTCGGGGATCAGCCAGGTGCCGCTCTGGCCCGGCCGCGGGACGCTGGCGCAGCCCTCGAGGACCTGCAGGAACGCGGTGTCCATCTTCAGCGTGTAGGGCCGCCGGCGGATCACCTTCTTCAGGCTCTTCTGCACGATCAGATCGCGCGTGGTCATGATCATCCGCGGATCGGGCGAGTGCCACAGGATCGGCAGGTTCTCCGCGTACCAGGGGAAGATGCCCTGCGAGTACGCGAGGAGCAGACGCTCGGGCCGGAGATCGCCGCCGAGCGCGAGGAGCCCGTCCTCGGCGAGATGGACCGGAGGGAACACGAGACGATCATCGAGCCGGAAGACCGGCATGCACGAGAGTGTACCGCGCGATCAGCAGGCGCGGCGGCGGCGGCGGCGCAGCATCACCAGGGCCGGCGCCAGCATCACCAGCCAGCTGCCATTGCCGCTTGCATTGCAGCCGCCGCTGACCTCGGGGGCGTCGTCATGCGTGTCGTCACCCTCGTTCGAGATGTCCTCGTCGCCATTCGGCGTGATCGTCACCGCGAGGTTGATCGTCCCGAACTGCGTGGTGCCGTCGGACAGCGCGAACTGCGTCTGCGCGGCGGTCTCCTCGGTGACCATCGGTGCCGAGATCTCGACGTCGATCACGCCCTTCTCGCCCGCGGCGATCGCGGTGCGGATCGGTCCGACCTCGGTCGGCGAGGTCCAGCTGGTGCTGTCATAGAGCTGGCTGGCGGCGCCGCCCATCACGACCAGGCGCGTGGTGTCGGCCCAGTCGGTGGTGCCGGTGTTGTCCACGGTGATCGAGTACGTCGCGTGGCCACCCGCTGCGATCCGATCCGGTCCATTGATCGAGACCACGTCGGCGCCGATCGCGCGCTGTGAGCCGCACACTGCGCCCGTGGTGAAGCCGGTCGCCGGGGCCTGCTTGAGGCGCGCCTCGGTCTGTGGGCCGTACGAACCATCCTCCGAGATCTTGTCGGCCGGGTTGTTCCGGTTCCACAGCCGCTGGAACGCCTTGACGTCCATGCCGCGGATGTCGGGCGACGCGAGGTGATCGAAGTGGACCGGATCGCCCGGCACGTCGTGCGCCCAGCCCTGGTTCGCCATCACGGTGATCCGCGACGAATAGTTCGAGACGTCGAGCGCGCGCCCG
>JAYVRN010000598.1:0-4206 GCA_043776275.1 Myxococcales bacterium
CAAGCTGTCGTCCTCGAGCGATCTCGCGTTCTACGTGGTGACCGGCTGCGGCTCCGCCACCGGCCCGGCCTCCGATCAGTGTCAGCTGTTCGAGGACTCGGTCGGCGGCGGGGATGCCGAGGTCGGGCGCTTCATCGCCGGCGGGACCACGGCCTATGTGGTCGTGGACTACTACGCCTCGCATGCACCGCCGAGCAGTGACTTCACGCTCGATGTCTATGCCGAGCAGTGCCAGGACTCCGGGGCGAGCCCGTGCGGCGGTACCACCCCCGCGTGCTTCGAGGGCCGCTGCGTGGGCTGCGTGACCAGCTTTGACTGCACGGCGCCCGCGACGCCCGTGTGCGGCGCCAATCAGATGTGCACCGCGGGCACCGACACCTGTGCGACCGATGACGCCGACGAGCCCGGCAACGATGGCCCCGCCGGCGCGGTGACCATCGTCCTCGACGGCACCGGTCACAGCGCGATCGCCAGCAAGGTTTGCTCCAACCCGCGGAGCGAGTACGACTACTTCGCGTTCGACGTGACCTCCCTGGGGGAGACCTGGCAGTTCTCGCTGGCGTGGGTCGGTGGCCGGGACCTCGATCTCCACGTCTACGATGCAACCGGGACCGAGCTCGGCCTGTCGTTCTGGGAACAGCCCGAGCAGATCCGGCTGACCTATCTGCCGCTCGGCCGCTACTACGTCCGCGTACGCGAGTTCGTCTCGACCCCCGATGCGTCCGCCATCACCTACACGCTCACCACACAGCGCACCCTCGGTGCCGGCTGCGCCTCGGCCGCCGACTGCGCCAGCGAGTACCGAAACCAGCTGTTCCGCGGGTCGTGCGCCGCGGGGGCGTGTGTGCCGATCGAGGGCAACGGCGGGATCGCCGAGGGCGGCGCATGTGACAGCCAGGCGGACTGCGCGCTGGCCCTCCAGTGCCCGAGCTTCTTCTTCGTCGCGGGCGGCGATACGCGCGAGACGTGTTCGCGCAGCTGCACCGATGACACCGCCTGCGCACCGCTCGGGGCGAACTTCGTGTGTACCACCTACTTCTCGAACAACTTCTGCGTCCAGACCTGCACCGCGGATGACCAGTGCCCGACGGTGATCGCCTCGGCCCCGGTCAGCGGTCCGTGGCGGCGCCTGACGTGCGACGTCCCGACCGGCCGCTGCGTCCCGTAGCACCGCCGGCCGCATCGCGCGGATCGCGCCTCCCGCCGCGCCTCCCGGCCCGGCCCGACGTCGTGCTAGAACCTCCGTCGATGTCCATCGAGCGCACGGCCTCGATCCTCGTCGTCGAGGACGATGAAGCGATGCGCGACCTCCTGTCCGAGGAGCTCGAGGATGCGGGCTTCGAGGTCGCAGCAGCCGGCGGGGCAGCGGCCGGCCTCGAGGTCGCGCGCTCCGGGAGGTTCGATCTCGTGATCACCGACCTCCGCATGCCGGAGATGGACGGCTTCGATCTGATCCGTGGCGTGATGGCGCTGCCCGAGCCGCCCCACGTGGTGATGATCACGGCGTTCGGATCGATCGAGACGGCGATCCGCGCGGTCAAGCTCGGCGCCTACGACTACATCACCAAGCCGTTCGAGATCGAGGAGCTGTTGCTGGTCGCCGACAAGGCGCTCGGCGAGCGAGCGCTGCGCACCAAGATCGCGCGGCTGCAGCGCGAGGTCGAGGACAAGTTCGGGCTCGGGAACATCATCGCGAACAGCCAATCGATGCGCGACGTCGTCGCCCTCGTGCGCCGGATCGCGGGCTCCACCGCCTCGGTGCTGGTCACCGGAGAGAGCGGCACCGGCAAGGAGCTGATCGCGCGCGCGATCCACTACAACTCCACGCGTGCCAACGGGGCGTTCGTCGGCGTCAACCTCGCGGCGGTCCCCGAGGGGCTGATCGAGAGCGAGCTGTTCGGCCACAAGAAGGGCGCCTTCACTGATGCCCGCGCCGACAAGCCTGGTCTGTTCGTGGAGGCCGACGCCGGCACGATCTTCCTCGACGAGATCGGCGAGCTCGCGTTGCCGCTCCAGGCCAAGCTCCTGCGCGTGCTGCAGGAGCACGAGGTCCGCCCCCTCGGCGCCACCAAGAACCAGCGCGTTGACGTGCGTGTGGTGGCCGCGACCAACAAGAACCTCGAGGCGATGCTCGCGGAGGGCAGCTTCCGCGAGGACCTGTACTACCGGCTCAACGTGATCCACCTCGACCTGCCCCCGCTGCGCTCTCGGCCCGAGGACATCGTGCCGCTCGCCGAGCACGTGCTCGCGCAGCTCGGCGCCAAGCAGGTTCCGCCACGCCGGATGCGGCTCGCACCCGAGGCCCAGCACCTGATGCTCGCCTACAACTGGCCAGGCAACGTCCGCGAGCTGATGAACGTGCTCGAGCGCGGCGTCGCGCTGTGCCAGGGCGAGCTGATCGCCGATGAAGATCTCCCGCCGCAGGTGCGGGAGAAGCGGCCGTCGGACTTCCTCGGCGCCGCCGTCGCCCGCCGGATGACCCTCGCCGACCTCGAGCGCGAGTTCATCGAGCGAGTACTCGAGGATGAGGCCGGCAACAAGACCCGCGCAGCGCAGCGCCTGGGCCTCGACCGCAAGACGCTGTATCGCAAGCTCGACGAGTACGCGAAGGCCCGTGGCGAGCTGCGTGCGCCGTCGCCCGGCGAGTCCGATCCGGGCCTCTCGGGGACCCTCCCGACGTCGGAGAAGTAGCGCGCGGTCAGCGCGGCGCGTGGAGGAAGCGCCGGACGATCGCGCGCAGGTTCTGGATGCTGAACGGCTTCTCGATCCGCTCGTTGGGCACCCGCCCCATGAACTGGCGGATGTCGGCGCGAGACAGATCGCCGCTCATGAATACGAACCGGTCGGCGAGCTGCGGATGCGTCGCCACCACGGCATCGAACAGCTCCATCCCACTGAGGTAGGGCATCGTCAGATCGCAGAACACGACATCGAACCGCGTCCCTGCCCGGATCAGGCGCAAGGCCTCGCGGGGATCGTTCACTGCGATGACCTCGAGCTCGTTCCGGAACATGCGCACCATCGACTTGCAGATCGCGGGCTCGTCATCGATCACGAGCATCGCTCCTCGACCCGGCGCACGGACGACGTCGTGTTCGATCGAGGGCGAGATCGCCGACGGCGGCAGCGCGATCCGGAACGTCGTCCCCTGCCCGACCACCGTGTGGCAGGTGAGCGTGCCTCCGAAGGCCGTGATGATGCCGTGAGAGATCGCCAGCCCGAGGCCGGTCCCGCCCCCGACCTGCCTGGTGGTGAAGAACGGATCGAAGATCCGGGTCAAGACCCCTGGCTCGATGCCCGGACCATTGTCGGCGACCTCGATGATGACCTGGCCGTCGACGCGGGTGCGGATGATGATGCGATTCCGCGCCGGATCCGAGGACGGAAACGCCTGCGCCGCATTGACGATCAGGTTGATCATCACCTGGGCGAGCCGCGAATCGTCCACTTGCACGAGCGGCGCGTCGGCGAGATCGAGATCTACCGAAGCCTGGGTGCGGAGCTCGTGACTCGCCATCTCCAGCGCGGTCCTGATCACCGTGTTCGCGTCGATCGGCATCAGATCCGTCTCCTCGCGGGCGAGGGCCTTGAGGCCCCGCACGATCCGCTTGACGCGCTCTCCACCCTCGCGTGCCTGCTCGAGGAGTCCGATGATCTCCACGAGGCGCTGCGAAGGCGAACCACCGGCGATCAACTCGAGCTCCTCGATCGCGAGGGCGAGGTTGGCCAGCGCGAACGTCAGAGGGTTGTTGATCTCGTGCCCCACGCCTGCCGCGAGGGTCCCGGTCGTCACCAGCCGCTGGTGCTGTGCGAGCTGATGGACGGCGGCCCGGCGCTCGGTGACATCGTGGAACGTCGTCACCACGGCGTACGGCAGCGGCGTCCCCGGCACGGCGACCGGGCGAGAGTTGATCGAGATCCACCGCCGCTGGCCGGAGGGCACGTCGAGGCACATCTCCACGTCGCTCAGCGATTCGCCGGTGCGCAGCGTCACCATCGCCGGGTGGTCCTCACCTGGGAACGGCGAGCCGTCGCTCCGCATCGCGTGCCAGCGAGGATCGATCGAGGTCCGCCCCAGGAGCTCGTCGCGCGACAGCCCGAGGATCAGCTCGGCGGCCGGATTGTGGTGAAGGATCGCGCCCGTCCGATCCTGGAGGACCACGCCCTCCACCATCCCGTCGAACACGGTCTCGAGCAGCCGCTCGC
>JAYVRN010000599.1:0-4201 GCA_043776275.1 Myxococcales bacterium
CGGAAGGTCGCGGTCGGATCCGCGGTGGTCTCCCAGGACGAGCCTGGGGACGCGATGTTCGTGATCATGACTGGCCGCGTGAAGGTCGTGATCTTCGGCGAGAGCGGCCGTGAGGTCACGCTGTCGGTGCTCCGCTCGGGAGATTCGTTCGGCGAGATGTCGCTGTTCGATCAGGCGCCGCGGTCGGCGCACTGCCTCGCGATCGAGCCGACCACGCTGCTCGTGCTGTCACGGGATGATCTGATGCGCCACATCGCGTCGCATCCGCGCACCGGGATGAACCTGCTCGGCGAGATGGCGCGCCGCCTGCGTCGCGCCGACGAGACGATCGCGCAGCTCGCGCTGTGTGACGTCAACGAGCGCCTGATCCACCGCCTCGTCGCGCTCGGTCGCGAGGAAGGCGCCTCGAGCCCCGAGGGCATGGTGGTGCGCCGCCGGCCCACGCAGCAGGAGCTCGCGAACATGATCGGCAGCTGCCGCGAGACCATCTCTCGAGCGTTCAACCAGCTCGCCCGGGATGGCCTGATCATCCCGCGCGGTCGCTCGCTGGTGGTCACGCCCGCGCTGATCGAGAAGGCCGAGAAGAAGAAGGCTGCGTAGCCGGTCCGGGGAGATCGACGAACACCCGGGCGCCGGGTGTGTACGCGCGATCGATCCCCGCCTGCCCACCATGGCGCTCGGCGATCTCGCGGACGATCGCGAGCCCGAGCCCGCCGCCGCCGCCCTCCGAGGGGCCGAGGCGATGAAACGGCGCGAACACGTGCTCGAGCTGCTCCGCGGGGATCCCCGGGCCCGTGTCCGCGACCGCGATCCGCCAGCCTTCGCCCTGGGCGGCGACGCTGACGGTGATGCTCGACCCCGTGGGAGCGAACCGCAGCGCATTCGCGAGCAGGTTGTCCACCACCTGCCGGAGCGCGCGTGGGTCGAAGTACGCCGAGGCGGTCGCCGGTAGCTCCTCGCGGATCTCGAGCTCGCGAGCAGCCAGCATCGGCGAGATCGCGCGACACGCCTCCGTCACGAGCTCGCGCAGATCGCCATCGCGCGCCTGCAGGCCCACCGCCCGGATCGCCTGGAGATCGAGCAGCGCACCGGCGAGCCGGGTCAGCCGATCCGCCTCGCTCCGCACCGAGCGCAGCGCGTCGCGCATCTCCTCGGGGCTGCGCTCCCGTCGTAGCGCGAGATCGATCTCCGCACGGATCACGGTCAGCGGCGTGCGTAGCTCGTGCGCGGCATCCGCTACCAGCCGATCCTGTTCACCGCGGACCTCCGCGAGCCGCGCGGCGGCAGCGCGGAGCACCTCGCGGAGCGCGGTGAGCTCGTCGCCCACCGGATCTGCGGGCAACTCGGGCCCACGGCCGTCGCGCAACGTCGGGATGAAGCGGACCATCGCGTCCACGCGCCGGGTCAAACTCCGCGCGACGATCAGCTGGATCGCCACGAGGACGAGGAGCAGCGCGCCGAGCGCCCCGAACGTCGCCCGGTAGTAGCGGAACATCGCGTCCTCCACCGGCGCGAGTGAGAGGCCGAGCCACAACGTGTAGATGTGGGTGTCGGGGGCGGCCACGCGCACGGTGAGCGTGCGCCGGTCGAGCGCTGTCTCGGTTGCGAGCGTGATCTGATCCACCGCGGTGGAGGCGAGCACCTGCACGGGGACCCGCGTCGGATCGATCACCTCGGAGACGCGTCGCCCACTCGCGTCGTAGATCGCCGCCGCCGCCGTGAACTCGGCCACCACGGGGGCGAGCGGCGAGGTCTCCACGTGCACGTGGGGCCGGCCATCCGGCGCGTCGAACAGCCCCACGCTCTCCACCGCGGCCTGGTTGAGCAGGTGACGATCGAGATCGACGAGCGCGTCGCGCCGGAGGAACCATCCGGCGGCGAGGATCGCCAGGACGAGCGCCAGCGCGGGCACCACGGCACCGAACAACGTGAGCCGCAGCCGGAGCGTCATCCCACCTCGAGCCGGTACCCGAGGCCACGCACGGCGCGCAGCTGGAGTGCGGTGACGCCCAGCTTGGTCAGCTTCGCGCGCAGGTAGCCCACGTAGACATCCACCACGTTCGGCTCGCCGTCGAAGTCCGTGCCCCACACGCGGCTCAGGAGCTCGCTGCGAGTCAGCACGTCACCGCGGTGCTCGGTGAACGCGATCCACAGCTGCCATTCGCGATTGGTCAGGGCTTCGCGCTTGTCGCCGAACACGAGCATCCGGCTGGCGGCATCACTCGTCACGCCCCCGAGGTGCTCGGTCGGTGACCCCGCGGCGCGGCGATGGAGGGCCTCGAGCCGGGCGAGCAGCTCGTCGAAATCGAACGGCTTCAGGAGGAAGTCATCCGCGCCGGCGCGCAGCCCCGTGACCCGCTCGCCTACCGAGCCGCGAGCCGTGAGCATCAGGATCGGCGTGGCGAGGCCGGCCGTGCGCCAGCGCCGGAGCAGCTCCACGCCGTCGAGATCGGGCAGCCCCCAGTCGAGCAGGATCACGTCGTAGGTGATCTGACGCGCCTGTCGCTCGGCATCCGCGCCGTGCGAGCAGCGGTCCACCTGATGACCCTCCTCGGTCAGGCCGCGCTGGAGCAGCTGCCCGGTGCGATCATCGTCTTCGACGACGAGGAGCCTCACGCTTTGCGAGCCCCCAGCTTTGCGAGCCACGGATAGATCGCGGGCAGGATCACGAGCGTGAGAAGCGTGGAGCTCACCAGACCCCCGACCACCACCGTCGCTAGCGGGCGCTGCACCTCGGCACCGACGCCGGTCGCGAGCATCATCGGCACGAAGCCGAGCGCGGCGACCAGCGCCGTCATCAGCACCGGCCGCGCCCGCGAGCGGGCTGCGCCGAGGATCGCCTCCACCGGACCCTGGCCCGCATGCTCCGCGCTCCGCACCTGGGACAGCAGTACCACGCCGTTCATCACGGCGATTCCAGACAGGGCGATGAACCCGATCGCCGCCGACATCGAGACCGGGAGGCCCCGGAGGGCGAGTGCGAGCACGCCGCCCACGCATGCAAACGGGACGTGGGTCAGGATGATCAGCGTGTGGCGGATCCGGCGGAACGTCACGAGCAGGACGATCGCGATCGAGGCCAGCACGATCGGGATGATGATCTTCAGGCGCTTGTGCGCGGCGTTGAGGGTCTCGAGCTGGCCGCCCCAGGTGATGGCGTAGCCACGCGGGATCATCACCGCTGCGGCGCGCGTCTGTGCACCGGCGACGGCGCCCCCGAGGTCTGCGCCGCGGACGTTGAAGCCGACGATCAGCCGGCGCAGGCCGCGGTGGTGCTGCACCATCGCCGGCGTGGTGATCCGCAGGACATCGGCCACGCTCGACAGCGGGATCGTGGTGCCGGCGGGTGTCGCGATCAGCGCATCTGCGAGGGCGTCGGGGCCGTCGGGCGCCGCGATCGTGGCGACGATCGGGATCGGGCGCGGCCCGTCATAGGTCGTGCCGATCGGGACGCCGAACCGCAACGCCTGCACCGCATCGAGGACATCGGTGTTGGTGAGGTCGTGGCGGGCCACGTCGATCGCGCGCGGGCGAACCTCGAGCAGGGGGACGTCATCGGGCGCGAGCACGCGGACATCGACCACGCCGTGCTCGCCCGCGATCGCCGCGGCGAGCTGATCCGAGGTCTTCCGGAGCACGTGGAGATCCTCGCCGTACACGCTGATCACCACGTCCGTCGGCGCGCCACCGATCAGCTCGTTGAAGCGCATCTGGATCGGCTGCGTGAACGCAGGATCCGAGCCCGGGGTGGCGCGCTCGATCTTGGCCTCCATCTCCGCGATCAGCGCATCGCGGGTCAGACCCTCGCGCCACGTCGAGCGCGGTGCGAGGCCCACGAACACGTCGGCCTGCTCGAGGCCCATCACATCGGTGGCCACCGCGGGGCTGCCGATCCGGGACACCACCTGGGTCACCTCGGGCAGCTCGCGCAGCGCCAGCTCCATCGCGCCCGCGGCGGCGATCGCGCCACCCACGCCGAGGTCGGCGGCGCGCGTGGTCTGGATCACGATGTCGCCCTCGTCGAGTTGAGGTGCGAGCTCGGTGCCGGCGCGCGAGAACCCGAACGCCGCCGCGGCGAGCGCCGTGAGTGCGAACCCGGCGATCGGCAGGCGGATCCGCGGCAGCACGCCGAGCAGGCGCTGGTAGCCACGATCGATCCCGCGGACCACCCACGGCGGCCGCGCGGGGATGGCGCGACCGC
>JAYVRN010000600.1:0-4195 GCA_043776275.1 Myxococcales bacterium
CCCGAGGATCTGAACGGCAACGGCATCAGCGATCAGCTCGAGAAGCTGAACGGCATCGACCTGCTGTGGAAGGCGCACAACAAGGCGCTGACGTTCCTCGCCGGTACGGCGCACGCCCGCGAGGACATCCTCGTCGCGTGGGAGTTCAACACCCAGACCGTCACCGATCCGCTGGATCCCATGGTCACGGGGAGCCTCGCGTCGAAGATCGACATGGCGCCGGTGTTCGGCGTCTCCACCCAGCTGCCGGGTGGCGTCACCGCCGAGCAGTTCCTGCAGTCGAAGTTGCCTGCGGGATCTTGCAGCGCGGATGGCGGGTCGCTGCCATGCAACGCGGTCGGCGATATCGTCGGTGGCCTGCTGAACGCCAACAACTACCAGGTCGATCAGCCCGCCAAGGTGACGACGGGCTCCACCAACCCGAACTTCGGTGGCCCGATCCCCGGTGGGTTCAGCGACCCGGTCAACCCGACCAAGGTCGGCGATCGCGGCATCGCGATGCTCGGCTTGGTTCCATGCGCGGGTGCACCGCCTTGCCCGGCGACGGCAGTACCTGCAGGGGGCTGGCCGGTGATCATCTTCGGTCACGGCCTCGGCAGCTCGAAGACCACACTCGTGGCGATCGGCGCGCAGTTTGCGGCCGCGGGATACGCCTCGGTGGCGATCGACTTCGTCGCGCACGATAGCCGCGCGGTCCGGACCTCCACCGACGCCGCGATCGGTTGTGCGGATTCCGGTACTCCGGCGGTCGCTCCGCCGCCCACGTCGTTCCCGCAGTGCTACGCACCGTTCCTGTCCTCGGACCTTGGCGCCACCCGCGACAACATCCGCC
The DNA here is from genome assembly GCA_043776275.1 of Myxococcales bacterium. GTDB lineage: Bacteria > Myxococcota_A > Polyangia > Haliangiales > Haliangiaceae > JABFXX01. The sequence continues at coordinate 833 of JAYVRN010000600.1, forward strand.
AGAGCATCCTCGACCTCCAGGAGCTGGTCGGTGGCCTCAAGGGCTGCGGCACCACGGCGTGTGGCCCGCTCAAGATCGACGTCAACAACATCTCGTACGTCGGCATCTCGCTTGGTGGCATCATGGGCTCGACGGCGGTCGCCGCGAACCCGGGCTTCCGGTCGGCCGTGCTCAACGTCCCCGGCGTCGGCTGGGCGGACATCCTCGAGAACTCGGCGACCAACGGGATCAAGTGCCCGCTCGTCGATGCGCTGATCGATGCCGGCATCCTCACGGGTGCGAAGTGGAACCCGACCGTGACGCCCAACACCGGCCTGTGCACGACGGATGCGTGGAAGGCGCAGCCGGGGTACCAGTCGTTCGCCGCGATCGGTCGCTGGGTGCTCGACCCGGCCGATGGCGCGAACTTCACGCGCAAGCTCGCGACCCGCAAGATCCTGATCCAGGAGGTCGTCGGTGACCTCACCGTCCCGAACATCGCGACCAACAACGAGGCCGCGCTTGTCGGCCTGACCTCGATGATGGCCGACCCGGCCGGCGCTCCGCCGATCCCGGCGTCCGCCGCGATCACCACGGCGCCGACGACGAACAAGTTCGTGAAGTACATGAACCTCGCGCCCAACGCGGGCGTTGGCTTTCCAGGCAACACGTTCGAGCACCCCTCGCTGCTGCGCCCGGCACCGTCGCCCGGCACCGGCACGGTCGGCACCGACGGTCGCCTCGGCACCGCGCGGCTGCAGACCGATGCGATCACCTTCCTCGTCCTCAACAAGGCCAACTGATCATGCGTACCCTCAGCAAGACTCTGTTCCTGATCGTAGGCATGACCGGTGCCGCGTCCGCCAACGGCTTCTACATCAACGAGCACGACGCGAAGGTCACCGGCCGCGGCGGCGCCTCGACGGCCACCGACACCGATCCGTCGTCGATCGTCTACAACCCCGGCGGTCTCGCGGTCGGCGAAGGCACGTCGTTCTCGATCGGCGCGTCACTGATCGCGGCGCAGGCCTCGTACACCGACACCAACAACCTCAAGACCGACACCAACGCGCCGCCGGCCGTGCTGCCGCAGCTGTTCCTCGCCCACCGCATCAACGACATGTTCGCGGTCGGCATCGGGTTCCACCTGCCGTTCGGCCTCGCGGTGTCGTGGCCCAACAGCTCACCGCAAGCCGACGTGGTGACCAAGCAGGATCTGCGCACGTACTTCATCACGCCGGCCGTCGGCGTGAATCTCGACAAGCAGGTCCCCGGGCTCTCGATCGGCGCGGGGCTCGATCTCGTGCCGTCCACGGTCAAGCTGCAGTCGAACCTGTACTTCGGTACCGAGCAGGGCACGGCCACGCTCGGTGGCACGGCGTTCGGCATCGGTGGCCGGTTCGGCATCATGTACCGCCCGCCGGCGCAGAAGAAGCTGTCGTTCGGCCTCGCCTACCGCAGCCAGATCAACCTGGACTTCACGGGCACCGGTGACTTCGACATGGCGGCGCCGTATCGCTCGCAGCTGCCGCCCGATGGCGACATCTCGACGACGCTGAAGCTGCCGATGTCGATCTCGGGTGGCGTGGCGTTCCGGCCGAACGCGAAGCTCGAGGTCGAGCTCAACGCGGTGTGGATCAACTGGGCGAAGTTCAAGACCATCGACATCACGCTCGCCGATGACTCCCACACGGTGCAGGCGCAGGACTACAAGAACACCGTCACGTTGCGGCTCGGCGGCGAGTACAAGATCAACGACAAGGCCGCCGTCCGCGCCGGCTACATCTACGATCCCACGCCCGTCCCGTCGACCACGCTGTCTGCGCGGCTTCCGGACATCGATCGGCACGACGTCACCGTCGGTGGCAGCTACAAGATCAACAAGAACCTCGATGCGCACCTCGCGGCCCTCCTCGTGATCCCGGGCACCAACGAGTCGAGCAACGCCGACCCGTACATGCCGATCCACAAGGGCACGTACGACGTCACCGCGTTCGTCGCGTCGCTCGGGCTCGCCGGTCGGTTCGGCAACTGATCGACCGCACGCTCGTGTGACCCAGGCCGCCCACCGAGGGCGGCCGTTTCCGTTTCGGACGCCGGCACGATCTAGCGTCGATCTAGCGTGGTTCTAGCGTCGATCGAGGACGAAGCAGGTGCGCGCATAGGGCTGGCGCCAGTCGCGCGCGAGCCGCGAGACGCGCTGCACCTTCGCCACCGCGAAGCCATGGTCCTCGAAGATCGGCATCCACTCCGGCGCCGAGAAGAAGCCGAAGCCGTGCGTGGTGCCGATCTTGCGCCGGAACTGCTCGCCGTGGCGTCGGTTGAGATAGCGATCGATCGCGTTCTCTGGCGTGTCCTCGAGAACGATGACCGCACGACGCACCACGCGGTGAACCTCGGCGAGCACGCGTGCCTTGTCTTCGTTCGGAATGTGGTGCAGCACGAAGCCGAGGATCGCGACGTCGCACGAGGCGTCGGCGAACGGCAGGTCGATGCCGTCGTAGAGCGCGAAGTGGGGCGTCGCGCGGCGACGGCAATCGACGATGTCGACGGCGAGCACGGGGCCGGCGTGTTCGCGTACGAGCTCCGACGTGACGTACGCGTCACCGCAGCCGATGTCGAGGACCGCCTCGTGGGGGCGCAGGTGCGGCTGGATGAGCGAGAGGGTGTGCGTGGTCTCCTTGCGGGAGCTTCGCGAGTGGAACGTGGCGGCGTCAAGCATCGTGCGATCGTGGCCGCTGCCGGCGGGCCGCGGCAGTACCTGATCGGGTCGCGGCAGTACCCGGTCGGCCCCCCGTGACCGGCCGTCGGTTCGCGCTCAGACCAGCACGGGCTCGATCAGCTCGATCTTGCGCCACGCACCGGTCCGGAACCTCAGCGCGAACGCCGTGGCGAGCAGTGCCATGTAGGCCGCGAGGCACAGCATGGCGCCCAGCGGTCCACCGTCCCACCGCGTGACCACGAGGAACGCGGAGGGCATGAACACCGCCCACGCGAGGAGGAGGCGTGCGGCGGCGGTCCACGCGGTGTCGCCGGCCGCCCGTAGAGTCTCGGCGAGCGTCATCGACATGGCATCGAACACCTGCCACGCCGCGCTCAGCGCGAGCATGCCGGTGCCGATCGCGACCAGGTTCCCGGACTTCCCAGGCTCGTCGAACAGCGACAGCACGCGCGCGGGGGCGATCAGATAGAGCGCGCCCGTGACCCCCATCCAGACGCCCGTGCACGCGAGCGTGATCTTGACCTGAGGCCAGACCGCATCGCGATCGCCTCGGCCGATCGCCTGCCCGGCGAGGATCGCGCCTGCCGAGGCGAGCCCGAACGCGGGCATGAACGAGATCGAGTTGACGGCGATCACCACGTTGAGCGCCGCGACGGTCTCGT
>JAYVRN010000601.1:0-4193 GCA_043776275.1 Myxococcales bacterium
AGATCGACGAGCACCGTGTTCGGGCCGCAGTCCCGATCGTCGTGGATCGTGATCCGGCCGGTCGTCCGATCGACGATGACCTCGGTCGCCGGATCGTCGATCACCAGGCGGTTACTCGCATTCGCGGCCCTCCGCCCCACCCCCGCGAGCGGACACGTGATCCGTCCGCTCAGGAACACCACGGCAGGCCCACGGTGCGCGTCAGACGCGCTCACCGCGGGCTCCACCTAGATGCCCCCGTTGGCGGAGATCACCTTCCCCTGGATGTAGGTGTTCTCGAGGGCGAGCCACACGATCACCTGCGCGACCTCGGCCGGCTTGCCCACCCGGCGCAGCGCGCTGAACGTCTCGTAGTCGCGGCGCTGACCGGCCGCGAGCCCGGTGGAGATGCCGGCCTCGAGCGGGCCGAGCGCCACCAGGTTGACGCGGATGTCCTTGCGCCCGAGCTCGTGCGCCGTGGCCATGACCATCGCGCCAAGCGCGCCCTGGCTCGCTGCGAAGTGCACGGGCAGCGGCAGCGATTGCGTACGATCGAGCCCACCCACGAGCACCACGTCGCAGCGGCGCGCGAGCTTGGCCACCCAGCGGCACGCGAGGAACGCCGACTGGACGTTGACCGCCATCGCGTGCTGGTACGTCGCGATCTCGATCTCCGGCAGCCCGAGCCCCGCACTGACCCCCGCGCAGTGGATCACCACATCCGCGGGCTCCTGCGCGTCGAGCATCGCCGTGGTCGCCGCGGCATCGGCGAGATCGACCTTGACCGCGGTGTGCCCGAGCTCGAGTGCCAGCACCCGGGCCTTGTCCTCCGAGCGATGGAAGGTGAACACCGCCGGCACGCTCCGGCGTGCGAGCTCGTGAAGCACGGCGCTCCCGACGGTCCCGGTTCCTCCGAACACGAACGCGCGCTTCATGCCAGGTTGCACAGGTACTCCAGCTCCTCGTCGACCGCGGTGACGAAGGCGTCGAGGGTCGCCTCCTCGATCGTGAACCTCGGCAGGACGCGCAGGATGCGCCAGTCATGCCCACAGGCGAAGCAGTAGAAGCCTCGCTTGTATAACCGGTGACACAACAGCACGCCGATCGTCGGCTGGTCCACGAGCGCATCGATCCCGAAGTGCTCGAACGAAAGCCACGGATGATCGGAGGGCTTGAGCTCGATGCCGACCAGGAGACCGGCACCTTTGACCTGCGCGAACAGCTCGTGACGGGCCAGCGTGCTCGCGAGCTTGGCCCGGAACGCGTTGCCCACGCGGCCGACCCGCGCGATCAAGTCATCGGTCAACAGATCGAGCGCCGCGAGCGCCGCGACGCAGACCAGCGCGTTGCCGCCGAACGTGGTGTTGTGCGCCTCGGCCGAGGCGTAGTGCTCGCCGTAGGCACGCTCGAACAGCTCCTCGCTGGTCAGCATCGCGGAGATCGGGACCAGCCCGCCTCCGAGGTGCTTCCCGAGGATCAGCGCATCGGGCCGCCGCGGCCAGTTCTCGCTCGCGAGGAACCGGCCGGTACGCCCGAGCCCGGTCTGGATCTCGTCCGCGACGAGCAGCGCGCCGTACTTGGCGGTCAGCTCGCACACCACCTCGAGATACGCCGACGAGACGGTGCGCACCCCGCCCTCGAGCTGGATCGGCTCGAGGACGACCGCCGCGACATCGCCGCCGCGCAGCGCCTCCACCAGCGCATCGATATCGCCGAACGGGATCGGACCGGCCTGGGGCACGTGTGGCCCGAATGGATCCTTGAACATGCCCGGCTTCATCAACGCGCAGCTGCCCATCGTGCAGCCGTGGTACGCGCCATCGAGCGAGATCACGCGAGGCTTCTTGGTCGCCGCGCGCGCGAGCTTGAGCGCCGCCTCGACGGCCCCCGAGCCCGAGTTCGCGAAGAACACGTTCGAGTACGTCGGGCGCGGCCCCTCGAGCGTCTGGTTCGCCCGCGTACACAGCCGCTCCGCGAGCAGGCCCGCGTACGGATTGACCCGGCACGGGAACCAGTTCGGCGAATCCGAGGCGAGGAAGTCGGTGACCGCCTGCGAGATCGCCGGGTGGCGGTGCCCGAACGTCTGCGTGCCGTGAAAGTCCTCCACGAGGCCGCGCGGCTCCACCAGCCGGCCGTCCAGTACGCCGGTGATCCGCGTGGGCTCACCGAGCAGCTCGGCGCGCAGCGTGACCAGCGGATTGACGTAGTTGCGATAGCTCTCGTAGCCCTCGCGCAGCATCGCCTGGGTGTTCAGGCGCGGGGTCGCGGGCGGCACAGGCGCGGCAGCCGTCACCGCCGTCACAAGCCACCGTCCGCCACGATCTTCGCGGCGGCCATGAACGAGTTCTCGTCGGAGACCAGGAACGTGGCGGTGTCGGCCACCTCGCGCGCCGTGCCGAGCCGCCCGAGCGAGGTGTTCGCCAGGTACTCCTGCACGCGGTGCTTGGGCAGCATCTTCGCCAGGCCGCAATCGAGCAGGCCCGGCGACAGCAGGTTGACCTTGATGTTGTAGCGCCCCACCTCGCGCGCCAGCGCCTCTGTCATCCCGCGCAGCGCGGACTTCGCCGCGGCATAGTGCACCGGGGCTTCGATCACGCGCTCCGAGGCGAACGAACCGATGTTGAGAATGTGGCCTGCCTTCGCGCGGATCATCGAGCGCAGCACGGCGCGCGAGTACAGGTACGGCCCTTTCACGTTGACGGCCATCACGGCGTCGAAGTCCGCCTCCTCGAGCAATGCGATCGGCAAGATCTGGGTGATGCCCGCGTTGTTGACCAGGATGTCGATGCCGCCCCACGCCGTGGACACCGCCGCGACCGTCTCCTTGACGTGTGCGGCGTCGGCGACCGAGCCCTGGAACACCAGGGGCTCGCACCCGAGCGCGACCAGGCTCGCGCGCGCGGCCTCCGCATCACTGGTGTCCGTGCGGAACGTGAATGCGACCTTGGCGCCCGCCGTGGCAAACGCCTCGCAGATCGCACGTCCGAGCCCGCGCGAGCCGCCCGTCACCAGGCACCGCTTCCCTTCGAGCCGTCTCATCGAAGCACCGGCAGGGAGAACACGCGCTGGCCGCCACTCTTCTGGCCCCAGCTCGCTGGCTCGACGTTGAACTTGGCCTCTTTCTCCCGGTACAGGACGTTGTAGTTGCACACCGGGATCGTCGAGCCATCCGCGTAGCAGTTGCTGTCGCAGCAATCCACGGCGCGCTCCACGTCGAAGGTCTCCTCGTCCATGTGCGAGTGCACATAGACCGCCTTGATCGCCTTCTCACCGGCCCGGATCGCCTGCTCGTGGGTGAGCGGACGATCCGCGGGGAACATCGAGTCCAGCATGTAGCGGAGGAGCCGGAGGGTCCGCTGGGCCTCACCGTCATCGTCCGCGCTCTCCGCCCACAGCCGATCGATCGCCTGCTTGAGGGATTCCTCGAGACGCGGCGAGGGCTCTAGATAGAGCCGCTCCGACAGGGCCGCGTGGAGCTCGCTCGCCGGCATGAACCGGGTGAACGGGATCGGGGCGCCGCCATCCGGATCGAGCAATAGGTACGCGATCTGGTAGCACAGCGGATGCGCACACGGTGACGTGACGAAGTCGCTCGGCCTCAGGAGGCCGTGCGTCGTCTTCTCGATCTCCTCGAGCACCTCGAACATAGAGATCCGGCCCGAACGCTGGAACGTGGCGCCGCTCTGCCCGGTGAACGTCATGGTGTGCACCTCGACGTGCCGCACGTTGGACCGTGCGAGCGCGAACTCGAGGATCTTGCCCACCTCGTGCTCGTTGACGCCCTTGGTCATCACCGGGATCAACGTCACGTCCACCCCGTGTCGCTCGCAGACCTCCATGCACTTCAGCTTGGTCGCGAGCATGTCGACGCCCTGCATCAGCTTGTCGGCGTGCGGGTCGAACGTGTCGAACGACAGCGCGATCCTGGCACCGTGCGCGGCGAGCTCCTTGACGAACTCTTCGTCCTTCGCGAGCCGGATCCCGTTCGAGCACACCGTGACGCGATGGATCCCGGCCGCCCTCGCCATCTTCAGCAGATCGAACAGCCGCGGGTGCAGCGTGGGCTCACCGCCGGTCAAGTTGATGATGTCGAGCTCACCGCCGTGATCGGTGCGGAGGTGCTCGAGGATCATCGCGAAGTCCTCGACGGGCATGTGATAGGCGTCGTCGTTCTTGTTGTGCACGTAGCAGATCGGGCAATCGAGGTTGCACGC
>JAYVRN010000602.1:0-4188 GCA_043776275.1 Myxococcales bacterium
GTGGCGTGCATCGGGAGATCGTTGAGGAGTGCGTGGGTGCCGTTGAGCCCCGGCCAGTGGGCGACGGTGTCGACGAGGCCGTCCTTGACTGGGTTGGTCGCGGCATAGACGACCTTGTCGATCACATCGCTGCGGTCGACGAGCTCGACCCTCGACACCGGCTCGCACGACCAGAAGTTCTCCCAGCGCCCGCGGAACGCGTTCAGGCACTTGGCGAGCATCTTGTGGAAGTGCTCCCTCGCGTGGAGATGCCGCCGGCTCGATCTCGGATTGATCGCGATGGCTGTCTGGTGCGCTTAGCGCGTCGATGTCCGGGATCCGGCCGGACGACGTCCGGCCATCGGCCGCCGCCGGACAGGTGCGGCAGCGGTTTCGCGGTGTTGTCGCGGGCACGCGCCTTGCGTCGACCTCGGTCGTGATTGCAGTGAGGCGACATGCGAGGCACAGTGAGTCATTCGATGAAGCAACCGGGGCAGTTCACGATCCGAGGCGCCAGCGCAGGCACGCTCCGGGTGATCCGCGAGCTCGCGCGCCGCGAGCGGATCTCGCTGAACAAGGCGGCGGTCCGGATCCTCGATCAGGGCGCGGGGGTGGGGCCACCACGCGAGGTGGCAGAGGCGGACCAGCTCGGCAGCGCGCTGGATCCCCTGATCGGGACCTGGACGGAGCGCGAGGCGAGGAGCTTCGAGGACTCGATCGCGATCTGCGATCAGATCGACGCCGGCTTGTGGAAGTGAAGCGGCTCCTCGATACCAACGCGTACGTGGCGCTCAAACGGGGCGAGCCCGAGGTGGTGCGTCTGTGCCGCACCGCAAGCGAGCTCGTGATCTCGACGATCGTCCTCGGGGAGCTGCTGTTCGGCTTCCGCAACGGCACCCAGCTCGCACGCAACACGGGCGAGCTCGATGCGTTGCTCGCGCTGCCGCGGGTGGCGCTGCTGCCGGTGAGCCGGACCACGTCCGATCGGTTCGCGCGGATCTCGGCGGAGCTCCGCAAGGCCGGCAAGCCGTTGCCGACCAATGATGTGTGGATCGCGGCCCACGCGTTCGAGAGCGGCGCGGAGCTGCTGTCGTTCGATGCTCACTTCGCGGCGGTGCCCGGGCTGGTCTGGACCCACCTGCGCTGAGAGACACGCCGCGCCCTACGGCGCCGTCGACTTGACCTGGACGTTTGCGGGCCGCTGGCGCCAGGCCTCGACTCTCACGTGTGCGGATCCGTGGGCAGTCGCGCCGATTCCGCCGATGATCACGAATTCGACGCCGCCCGCGGTGAGCACACGGAGTAGCAGCGCGAAATCGGTCAATGCGCGACCCCGGTCGATCGCCGGACCTGTTCGACGAACTCGAGCACCGAGATCATCTTCCGCACGCGTTGGTCGGCAGTGAGCTTCAGGTTCTCGCGAATCAGGGTGCGATCGACGTCCTTCTTGTACGCCTCGATCACGGCGCACGGCTCGAGGGAAACCAGCAAAAGCTCCACCCGGGTCATGGCCCAGTATGGTTCGCGGCTCCCCCAAAGCCAAGCGCTCGCAGTCCGGCTCATCGGCGCTCACCGGCTCGGTCATCGAACTACGGGCACGGGCTACCGGGCGGAGTCGTCGTGCAGTTGAGCGTGCAGCAGCCAGTGCCATTGGCAGCTCCGAGATCGCACTCCTCTCCGGTCGTCTGAACAAACCCATCACCGCACCTCGCGAACTTGCAAGCCGCACAACTATCGCTATCGATCGCGTTCGCGTCGTCGCATTCCTCACCCGAATCGATCATCCCGTTGCCGCATCTCTCGAACTGACAAGTCGACGAGCATCGATCGCCATCGACGAAGTTGCCGTCATCGCATTCTTCGTTTTGCTCGCGAACGCCATCACCACACGTGCGGGCGCGAACACACGCTAACCTCACGACGAACGACGTCAACGGATCACGAAACGCGGCCGTCGCGGCCGGCGTGCCACCCGTCAACCATACGGTGAGACGGTCACCCCAGATCAACGGCCGATCGCCCTCGATCAAGATCACCTCACCGTTGTCCGCCCCACGGTATTGGAACCGTGCCCGCGGGCTTGTTCGGTCCGTGTCCCCGATCCCCGCCATGGCCCAGGGTTTGCCGGGCGCACGCAAAGACCAAGTCGCCTCTGACGTCCAGTCCGGCCGTACGAGATGCGCCACCAGCTCACCGCCCAGCAGGCAACCCTCCCCGCAGGCGTCGAGATCAGGTGGTGGCAACTGTACCGAGATCGAGACGATCTCGCTCGACGCGGTCGGGACCCAGAACAAGATCCCTTTGTTCGCGCCGAACCCGACGACAGGATCGTTCGCGTGACTGACGTCGCTCGCCTGATCGAGGGTTGTCGCGTTGAACACGGGCACCGTGATCACCTCGCCCGGATACGTGCACGTCGGCAAGGGCAGACAGGCACCGCCGTAGCACGTGCCCAGCGACGCGTGATCCGCGGTGCAGGGGCTGCCTTCGACGAGCACCGCACATGCAGCGCGCTGATCCACGGTCACGCAATACGACTGCTGTTCGATGCTGGTGCAGGACGTCCCGGCCGCGCACACGTTGTCCCCGCAGGTCGTCGAGCTGGATCGAATGCATCCAGCAACCACGATGGCGAAGCCGAATGCACTCAAGCGCATGGCCACAGTGTAGCTACCGCTACGGGACGAAGGTCGCGCTCTCGACATCGATCTCCGCGAACTTCCGGACGTCGCACCCGTGTCGAAACCGACGATCACCCGCGACTGCAGCTCGCGCGGGTTCGCCGATTCGGGGCATGGTGAGTGACATCTGCCAGCAACTCGACGGCGAGCGCTCGTGCACCTTCGAAGCCGCGCAACTCGCCGGCATCCGGCGGATGGCGACGTTCTTGGAGAACGAATACTCGGTGATCACGGTGCTCACGGTGCTCGTCGAGAGCGGCGCGGAGCTGCCGTCGGTCGTCACCGGATCGTCGCCGCGGCCGCCTCGATCGCCGCGGCCATGGAGGCCGCATCGGGATAGCGATCGTCCTGTTGCTTGGCGAGCGCGCGCTGGATCACCGCCTCGAACGCCGGTGGGACGTTCGCATCGAGCGGCGGCGGCGCATGGGTGAGGTGCGCCTCGACCAGCTCGAAGTCATCGACCTGCTCGAACGGCGGGGCGCCCATCAGCAGCTCGTAGAGCATGACGCCCACGGCATAGAGATCGCTCCGGTGATCGATGGTCTCGCCGCGCAGGCGCTCCGGCGCGATGTACCGCAGGCTGCCGACCACGGTGCCTTGCTGCGTCAGCTTCGCGCTGCCCTCGACGCTGGCGAACCCGAAATCGATCAGCACCACGCGCTCGACCGGGCCCGGGGAGGGCTCGAGCATGATGTTCGCGGGCTTGAGATCGCGGTGCAGGATCCCGGCAGCGTGGACCGCCGAGAGGCCCTGGAGCATCTGCCACGCGTAGCTCGCCGCGCGGCGTGGGCCCACGCGACCCTCTTCCTTGATCACGCCCCGGAGGGTCTTGCCGCGGAGCAGCTCGACGACGAGGTATGGCTGTTCGGTGCTGGTGACCCCGGTGGCGAGCAGGGCCGCGACGTTGTTGTGGCGCAGCCGCGCCTGGACCTCCGCCTCACGGGCGAACCGCTGCTTGATCGCGGCATCGCCGAGGACGCTGTTGCGGAGGATCTTGAGCGCGACGAACACCGCGGTCTGCAGATCGAGCGCGCGGTAGACCTCGGCCATGGCGCCCTTGCCGATCCGGGCGTCGATCCGCCAGCGCTCGCCCAGGACCTGCCCGACGGCGGTGGGTTGTGCCGACACCAGTCCACACTAGCACTTCGCTTCTGCTATATGAGAGGCGTGCCGCGCCACCTGGTGAGCATCGCCGATCTGGACGCCGCCGAGATCATCGCGATCCTCGACCACGGCGACCGGTACTGGCCCTCGATCTCGTCGGCGGGGGCCGAGGCGATCCAGAAGCAGACCTCGCTGCGCGGGCGCACGGTCATCAACCTGTTCTTCGAGAACTCGACGCGGACCCGGACCTCGTTCGAGCTCGCGGCGAAGCGGCTCTCGGCCGATGCGATCAACATCTCGGGGTCGGCCTCGTCGACGACCAAGGGCGAGACGCTGGTCGACACGGCGCGGAACCTCGATTCGATGCACCCCGATGCGATCGTCGTGCGGCACGCCTACGGCGGCGCGGCGGCGGTGATCGCGA
>JAYVRN010000603.1:0-15105 GCA_043776275.1 Myxococcales bacterium
CCGCCCGAACGCTTGGCGGTGAGCAGCGCATCGCCTTCCTGCCAGTAGAACGATGCTTCATCGGCGAAGAACACCGTGACCGCGCCGATCGCGGGGAGCGCCACGGTGGGCTCGCCGGTCAGCGGCACCGCGACGAGGATCGCGCGGGTCGCCGCCATGCCGCCGGCCACGCGCTCCTCGACGAGCCAGCTCGCACCGCGATCATCGGCCGCGACCAACCGTCCGACATAGGTCGCGTTCGCCGCACCGCCACCCGGGAACCGATCGGCGAACTCGCGGGAGCCGGCGAGCGCGGTCGCGACGTCGGTCGCGCGGTCGACGCGGAACAGCCGTCGCTCCGTCGTCGCTTCGGCTTCGACGAAGATGCTGCCCGTGGTCACGAGGACGCGCCTGCTCTGGTCGACGTGCGGCAGGCTCACGACGTGGACCGCCGGTCCGGGCTGGCCCCACGACACCGTCGCGCGCGCCGTCCACACGGGGGTCTCGTCACTCGCCTCGCCGAGGGCGTCGGTGTTGGTGACCTCGAGCTTGGACGAGGTCGTCGTCAAGCCGGTGCGGAGCACGGCGCTCGAGGTCTCGAGCAGCACGTGATCGCGGACCTGGACCATCGGTCCGGCCGCGGCGCCGAGCGAGGTCGGCATCGCGGGGAGCTGATCGAGCGACACGCCTTCGACGACGGTCGGACCCGTGCTCGGCTTCACCGACCAGTACAGCGTGTGCGCATCGCCGCCGAGCAGGGTCACCGCGCCCGTTGTGGACTCGACGACGATCTCGCCCACCGGGCCAGCGTCGGTCCCGCACGCCGACAAGGCCAGCCACGGGACGAGCAAGGAGGCGGTGAGGCAGCGCATCGTTCACAAGGGTGCAACGCGAGCGCCAGCCGTGGGCGTCGACGTTCCGGGTGGTTGGCGGCGAAGGCTGGTGGGCGAGCTGGCTACTCGAGTGGCCGGCTCGTCAGGTCGTCGAAACGTGCCCGGCAAGGAACACGGCGACCTCCGCCTTGGTGATCGTTCCGCTCGCCACGCCCAGCGTGATCCGTACCAGCTCATCCTCGTCTCATCCTCGTCTCATCCTCGTCACAGGCCAGCACGAGATCGTTGAGGTAGAGGAACATGAACGTGGCGGCCGCGGCGATTCGGTTGTTGCCGTCGACGAACGGATGATTCTGCGCGAGGTGAAACACGTACGCGGCGGCCATCTCGGGCAGGGTCGCGTGCAGGTAGACGTCATCGAACGAGGCCTCTGCCGCTGCGACGGCCGACTCGAGCAGGCCGAGGTCCCGCACACCCACGCTTCCCCCGTACCGCTGGATCTGATCGACGTGAAGCGCGAGCACCTCGTCGAGCTCGAGGAATCGGAGTGTCACTTCGCGAGTCGGTGGAACGCACCGGCGAACTTGGCGTGCATCAGCTCGCGTCCACGCTCGAACTTGTCAGTCTCGCGCTTGGTCCGAACCGGCGCGATGATGATCACGCGGCCATTGGTGGAGATCTCCACCTTGTCGTCTGGATCGAGGTTGGCGGCGGCAAGGGAGGCGGTCTGCGCGAGGCCGAACGCGCGGAGGATCTCGGACCCCCAGTAACTGACGTCGACTTCGTCGTTACTGCGAGCGCGACGCGCCGCAAGGAGTGGCTGCTCGACATCGAGCATCCGGCCGTGCCGTGGCTGACTCCGGCCTGGGCACGGTTCGTTCCCAACCGGCCGCCGGCCTACCATCTCGCGACACGCGCGACCACGCCGGGGAGCTTCGTCGTTCCTCCGACCGGGCCCGAGGAGATGTACAGGCCCGAGACGTTCGGGCGCTCGGCGAGCGATCGCGCGGTCGTCGAGCAGTGTTCAAAACGAACCGCTGACGCCGATCCCGGGCACGGTATCCCGTGACGTCGCGATCGGGACCACGCTGATCTGCGCCTCGCGATGGCGCCGGTTACGTCGTGCGATCGCGAGCTGCGCGGTCGCGGTCTCAGCGATCATGCCCGAGCCGTAAACCGCGAGTCCGCCGAGGAAGACGAGGTCCCATCCGGTGGGGCCATTTCCACCGTCAGGCTGTTCCATCACTGCCGCGATGCAGATCCCTGCTCCCGCGAGCCGGAGTTGCAGGCCGAGGTTCCACGGATTGCCGGCGTAGATGCTGCCCAGGGTCGGGCCCGCCAGGAACGCTCCGGCGGAGGTCCACCAGACCGCATGCCAGGCGGTCTTCGCTGTGCCTCGCGCCCTGAACTCCGGGCCGTCGCTTAGCCACACGGTGGCGACGGCAACGGCCGGCAGCCCGATCGAGAGTGCGAGCGCGAGGGCGGGGCTCTTCGGTGCAGGCGCGGGCGGCGGAGGGGCTGACGGCTGAGCGGAACCGAGCCTGGACGCACCGATCACGGCCGAGATCACGAGCGCACGTAGCGTCACCATGCGGTCACCGTAGACCGCGCAGACCTGATCGGTTCCACGCTTCACGTGAAGCTCACGCTGCTACCGCGGCCGCAGCTGCTTGAGGTGCCGGGCTGGATCCCCGTGGCTCTCCGTCAACATGTACCCGGGCGGGCGCACTGGCGGCGATGACGCCACGACAGGAACGTGACCCCATCAGCTCCGGCGGCACTCTTTGGGCTCGTTCCGCCGGGAAGATCACCGATAGAATGAGGGCATGCGGGCGGTCGTACTCTTGGCGTTGTTGGGCGGCTGCGGGTTCCAGGCACCGGGCGGAACCGGCGCGACGCCCACCGACAGCGTGCTGCCCGATACGCTGGGGATCAACCCCGATGCGGTGACCGCCACCGATGACGATGGCGATGGGGTTCCCAACAGTGGCGACAACTGCCAGCTGGTGCCAAATCCACAGCAGTACGACGAGGATCTCGATGGCGTCGGGGACGCGTGCGACAACTGCCCGCACGTCGCGAACCCGAACCAGGCCAACGTTGGAGAGACCAATGCACTGCAGCCCGCGGACCAGGTAGGCGACGCGTGCGATCCGCGCCCGGCGGTGGGCGGCGACCACATCGTCTTGTTCCTCGGCTTCAACACCGCCACCGAGATCGCCGGCTGGAGCACCGCGGGGAGCAACGCGAGCTTCGTGGTGACCGGCGGCAAGCTGGTCGAACAGAACGACAGTGACCTCGCGCTGTTCTGGAAGAATGGCCTGAACGTGCAGGATGCGTGGATCGAGACCAAGGTGACCTTCACCTCGGTCAACACCAGCCGGCAGTTCTACGGGACGTCGGTGATGGGACGGTTCGAACGCTCGACGACGTTCGGCTCCGGCGCGGGCTGCGGCGAGATGGAGGACGACATGGCGAACGGGGTCCCCTACGCCACGGCGCTGAAGTTCGATGGCAACGGCTTCACGAGCTACCCCACCGGGTCCTCGGTCGCGATCGCCGCGGGCCACACCGCGATCTATCGGGTGCACGGCGTAGGGATGAACAACTACGACTGCGTGGTCGGCGGCGCCCAGTTCAGCCAGAACATGGGTGGCTATCCTGGCACCGGGATCAACTTCGCCGTGTACAGCGCGATCGTTGGGTTCTCGTACCTCGTCGTGATCGACTAGGGCGCGTCGACGCGCTTCGGGAGCGAGCCCGAGATCGAGCGCGCAGCGTTCGATCTCGCCAAGGACCGAGGTCGAACCTAGCGGGGTAGCTGCTGGGCGGCTCGAGCGTCCTGGAGGTGGTGCGCGAACGTAAGCATCATCGCGCCGTGCAGCGACTCGACCGCGTGACTGCTGTTGGGAGGCTGCCGTGTCCACGCGTGCGCCGGGTAACGACCGAAGTCGTCGCGGAGCTCGCCGGCGAGGACGAAGAACTCCTCTCCGTCGCGGTGGTGGTGGTGGCCGATCTTGGTCCCCGGATCGAATCGCAGCAGCACCACGCGACCTGTGGGGTCATTGTAGAGCGGCGCTTCCCACAGGCCTGCGGTGGACGACCGCTCGAACACGATGTGGCGCGTGTCGACGACGCTGCGCGCCGGTCTGAGTGCGGGGCGCTGCTTGATGAACAGCGTGCAGCCGAGCTCGGTGGCGAGCTCACGATCACAGGGCAGATGCACGTACGCACCCGGGGCATGCAGGAGCGCGCCATTGCGTAGCTGGCCTTCGAGCACGAACACGTCAAAGCTCCCGCCCGCCACACTGGGCGGGGGCACGCATCCAGCGGGTGGGAGCCGGAGGAGCGCCGTCCGACGTGGGCCACGCGCTCCGGGCGCGTGCTCGAGCAGCTTCTCCTCGATCCCATCGTGCGCGGTCCACGGCATTGCCGCGGTATCGACCGCGACGCGCTGTCCAAGCTCTGCGTGGAGGTCGGTCACCGGTGGCCAGTGTTCATCATCGCACCTACGGCCCCCGAGCCCCTAGGGTCGCGATGCGATCCTGACCTGCGTCGTCGCGATCCCGTTCGCGGTGCGCGCGACCCTCGATAGCCGCGGCTCGTCGATGGTGCGTCGACGAACGCGAGGCCGAACGCGCGGAGGATCACGGACAGTCAGTTCACGGTCACCGCGATGCTCGGGCTCGCGAGGCCGCCGCGCGCATCGCGCAGCACGATCCAGATCCAGGCGGTCCCCGCCGCGGGCGTGTGCCACGTGGTCGCGACCGAGGTCGCGGGATCGTCCTCGCCCACGGCGGTCGCGTCGACCGGCAGCGTGCCCCCCGTGGCGAACCACGACACGCGCATCGCCTCGCGGCGCACGACGAGCGCCTGCGCCGCCGGATCGAAGTACAGGTAGCTCTCGGCGGCCGCGGCGGGCCACGTGGCGCGCAAGGTGACGTCGGTGTCTGCGGGCACGTGAGCGAGCGCGAACGGCTCGAGCGTGGGGTTCGTGTTGGCCACGTAGCGCTGGTCGTAGTCGAACGCGACGTCGAACGGCGCGCGCCCGAGCTTGCAGGTGATCCGGGCGAGGCCGAACGCGAGCAGGCCATCGACGGTCATCCGCACGGGCTGGTAGTAGCCGCCCGTCGCGTCCGGATCGCGCGAGCGAAAGTCCGTGCCGGGCGGCGTGTCGGGGCCGAAGCGCAGGCAGCCATCGGCGGGGAGCGTGCCCATCGCGGTGGGGCCGGTGCCGAGCGCGAGCAGCTGATCCTCGCCGAGGCAGCCATCGGAGACCGCGTTGTCCTCGGTCGGAGGCTTGGGCGCGCCGCAGAACGCCCAGGTCGGCGCCGTGGTCACCGGGCCGTCGGGGCTCGCGATCAAGGCATGGAACATCACCGGTGCGCGGGGCTTGGCCTCGGCGGGCTCTCCGATCACGGCGAGCACGCGTGGCTCCCTCACGATCGCGAGGCGTTGATCGAGCCCGTCGTCGCACGCGCCGAGCGCGACCGCGAGGCCGAGCACGGCGGGCGCTCGCAGCATGGGCCGCAACGCTGCGCGCAACCTCGGTCGCAACGTTGTTCGCAACCTCGGTCGCGTCATCGCTCGATCCTCAGGCCCGCGAGCGCGAGCAGCGGCAGCGACGTCAGGTAGCCCTTCGTCGAGAAGTCCGCGCTGTAGATGATCTCCTCCGCGTTCGCCCGCCCGGTGAGGTTCTGGACCTCGAGGTAGACCGCGGCGCGCAGCGCGGCGATCGCGAACCGGCGCTCGCCGCGCAGATCGGCGGCGAAGAACGTGGGGAGGCGCGCGCCGTTGTGCGGGCCGCGGATCGGCTGGAACCGCCCCGAGCGGCTGTCGAAGTACGCGCCGAGCACGTCGGTGCGCGGCTCGCCGGTGGACACGCGCACGCGGCCGCCGAGCGTCCACGGTCCGTGCTCCCAGCCGCCCGCGGCGATCAGCCCGTGCGTCTGATCGTGATCGAACAGGCGCCGCACCTGCGACGCGGCGTCCTTGCGCGTGCTCCTCGACAGCGCGTACGACAACCACCCGGTCAGCCCGCGCCAGCCGACGACGCGCGCGGTGACCTGGACGCCTAGCACGCGGCCGGTGCCACCCTGGGTCAGCGCCTCCGCGAGCGGTGGCGTCACCGCGAGGTCGCGCGCGACCAGGTCATCGAGCCAGCGCGCATACCCCGCGGCCTCGAGCGCGAACGGCGCGCGCCGCCACTGGCCACCAGCGGTGACATGCCACGCGCTCTCGAGCCCGAGCGTGGGCGTGCCGAACACGGCGCTCGCATCGCTGGCGGCGCGCGCCTGGTGATACCGGCCGGCGTCGATCCGCAGCTGGGCGGCGCTCGTGAGGCGCACCTGCACCGAGCCGCGCGGGTCCTCGGTGAACAAGATCTGCTGTGCGCCGATGCCCGGCGTGGTGCCCACCCGCGGCGTCAACCGGCTCGCATCGAGCAGCCACCCATCGAACCGCCCACCGAAGCTCGCGGTGACCCGGCCGGCGCGGAGATCGAGCGCACCGTGGCCCGCGAGATCGAGCGTGGTGGCGCTCCAGCGATCGGAGGCGACGTCATCGCCGGGCGGCTGGCCGAAGATGTGGAGGTCACCTTCACGGGCCGGGATCGTGAGCGAGCCGGTGCGCTCGAGGTTCGCGCGCTCGGCATCGAGATCGCCGCCGAGCGTGAGCGTCAGCACTTCGGACAGCCGCGCTTGCTGCACGCCGCGCGCACCACCGACCCACGCCGTGTTCGCGTGGCGCGCGGGGATCATCCCGAACCGGTAGTCGTCGCTCGTGCGCTCGCGCCCGAACCACACCGTTCCGGCGTCGAAGCCGGTGGCGCGCTCGCGGCGCAGCGTGACCTGCGCACGCACCCACCGCTGGTCGATCTGTTCGCGCACCTCGGTCGCCGGATCCGTCGACGCGAGCGTGCGGTCGAGGGCGTCGAGGGATCCCAGCACCCAGCCGATCACGGTCACCTGTTCCGAGAGCTTGCCGCGCGCCACGAGCTGCGCATCAGTCCATCGCGGCAGCGGTGCGTTCGGGGCGAGCTCGGCGGGATCGGTCACCGCGCCGATCGCACGATCGAGCCAGCTCTGACGCACCGCCGCGGCGACGGTGATCGGCCCGAGCCGCTGCTTGCCCGCGAGGCTCCCGTCGAGCACGTCGATCTGTGCGCGCCAGGTGGGGATCCGGTTCGAGCCCGGGTCCTCGATCCCGAGATCGATCACGCCGCCGATCGCACGGCCGCGATCGGGCCCGAACGCCGCTGGCGTGAGCTTGATGTCGCCGACCAGATCGTTGCCCACCGCGGAGCGATACCCGCCGAGGTGATACAGCGCCGGCACCGGCACGCCATCGACGAACACGCGCGTGTCGCGCGGCGCCGCGCCCCACACCACGATCTCCGCCGAGCCCGCCGGCGGGCGCGCCACCGCGGGCAGCGACTGCACGATCTTGCCGGCGTCCCCGCCGCCGGGCATCGCGCGCGCGGTCCTCGCATCGACCTTGGTCTCGCCGGGCGCGGTGGGCGCGATGTCGGTGATCTCGATCCGCTCGCCGGCGGCCTCGTCCGCGGCGTCGACCTCGATCACGAGCTGCGCATCGCCGGTCAGCGCGAGCGGCTGCCGGTGGGTGCGGAGCCACGCCGCGGTGATCTCGATCGTGTAGCGGCCGCGGGGCAGGGCGAGGGAGAACTCGCCGGCGTCGTCGGTGGCGGCCAGCTCGCTGCCCACGGTGATCACGGCGCCGGCGACGGGCGACCTCGTGGCCCGATCGATCACCCGACCCTTCAACGTGGCGATCGCCTGCGCGTGCGCGGCCCCGGCCGCGGCGACGACGATCACCGCCGCCGCGAGCGACCTCACAGCGAGAACCGGAGCGCGAGCACACCGGCTCCCGCGCCGTGATCGCGCAGCGTGTCGTCGGGCGCCGCGAACCCGCGCGCCGCGCCGAGCAGCTCGCCGCTCCGGTACGCGGCGACGTACCACGAGGCTCCGGGGGCGCCGCACATCGCGCGCGCATCGACGCGCACGACGTACGCCCCACTCGGCGGTTGCACGGTCCAGATCACGTTCTCGGTGGGACGCCCGTCGCGCCGGCACGCCTTGTTGCCATCGTGATCGAGGATGCCGTGGTTCTCGAACTCGAGCGGATCCACCGGCACGCCGGGCTCCGGGGGCGGCATCGAGTTTGGCTTGTCGGACCACACCTCGCCGCCCTCAGCGTCGACCACGTGGAGGTCGAGATCCGTGGTCCCTTCCCACACCAGCGAGATCACGAGCTCGCCGGCCGGAGGCTCCGCGAGATCCGCGACGAGGAGCGTGGTCGCGGCCGCCCCGAACCGGCCGCGCGCGTCGGCCGCCGCGACCTTCAGCGTGAACGGTCCGGGAGGAAGTCCATCGCGGACCCCGAACAGCGCGGTTGCGAGGGGGAAGCCCGGCGCGGACAGATCGGGCGGGCTCGCCGGGACGAGCCAGGTGCCGTCGTAGCCCTCGATCCCGAACACCGCGGCGCGCGCGTCCTCGGCGAGGGTGCCCGTGGCCTTCTCCCCGACCCGCTCGATCACGACGTTCGGGTGGCGCGTGGTCAGCGCGAGCGCCTCCGGTCCGCCCTCGTCGGCGGGGAACGCACCGGGGCGATACTGCGCGCCGGAGATCGCGAGCACGGCCTCGAGGCCCGGATCGGAGCTCGCGGCGTCACACGCCCCGAGTGCCGAGCCGATCGCGATCACGAGCAGCGCACGCACTAGAAGCCCACCTGCGCGCGGAACGTCAGGCGATCCGCCGATCGCGTGATCGGCTGGCCGTTGTCATCGCGCCCGAACGGGTTGCGCTCGTGATCGTACTGGCCGATCAACCGCGCATCGTGCCAGCGGCCCGCGGCCATCACCGACCAGGTCGAGAACACCTTGTGCTCCCCGACGATCGCCACGCCCAGCCGCTCGTTGACATCGCGGTCGGCGTCGTAGCGGTCGTAGCGCACGCCCGCCTGTGCATGCGCGCCGAGATCCTGCACCACGCCGAGTGAGATCCCGAGCTCGCGAAAGTCGCGCGAGGCGGCGATCGGATCGGCGTAGATCAGGCCGCGATCGAGGTTCTGCGCCAGCGCGCCCTCGACGAACGCCGTGCCGTTGCCGAGCCGGCACAGACACCAGTGGACCTGCAGATCCACGCCGAGCGCGTTGCGATCGAAGGTCTGCGAGGGCGTCGCCGTCTGCCCGGGGACGATCTGCAGCTCCGTGGTCTGCACCCGTCCGTCCTGGTTCTCGTCCACCCACTGCAGCTCGTCCTTGGTGGCGGGCGTGCCGGGATGCAACCCGGTGCCCGCGAGCGCCGAGGCGCCGACCTCGACCCGGAGCTTCCGCGGACCTTCGATCTCGGCGCCGATCCGCCCCACCAGATCGTGGCTCGCGCTCGGATCCTTGCCCTTCCACTGGGTGTCGCCCACGGGTGCACCGTTCATCATCGCGAGCGACCATCGCGCGATGCCATACGCGCCCTGCGCCATCACGCCGGCGTCGTAGTTGCCGGGGACCAGTGCGCGGGCGAACGCCGGCGGCTCGAGGAACGCCTTGTCGCGCTCGCTCGCCGGGACCTCGACGCCGAACGGCGTCTTGAACAGGCCCGCGGTGAGGGCCACGAGCGGCCGCGCATCCCCCGTGCGCTGGTAGCGCCAGCCGACGTTGCCCGCCACGATCCGCGCCGCGGGGCCATCGGTGGTGTTGCCATCGAGCTCGAGCGCCGCCGACAGTGCGTCCTTGCGGGCCTCGACGCGGAGCCGCCCGCGGCGGACCAGCACGCGCTCGGTGTTGAGCGGCGCGCCGGCGGGTGACAGCTGGTCCACGGAGTCCGCGCTGTACGCGATCGCATCGGCCTGGACATAGCCCGTGACGTCGAGCTGCCAGCCGTGGCGCGTGACCACGGGCCGCAGCCCCTCGGGGTCAGCGGCCGCAGGCGCCCCCAAGGCCATGATCGATGCCACGATCAGGGCGGCAGGGGCGGCAGCGAGCCATCCGCGTGCAGGAGCGGTGGGTGCGTGGTCTTGAAGATTTCCTCGGCGTTCGTGCACGCGTTGATGATCTGTTCGTGAGTGGTGGGAGTACCGGCGAAGCACGCCGTGGTCGAGGCATCGACGGCCGCGTCGACCACAGGAGGAGCATCGTGGAGGGGCGCCTGCGTACCATCGTCACCGCAGGACGCGCCGAGCGCCATCAGGGTCAGGCTGAAAAGCACGGACTTCATCACCGCACCTCGCAGAAGCCGTCGCGGCAGGTGCCCGACGCGCAGGCCTGGGTCACCGAGCAGGTGGCGCAGGCGGTGGACTGCACGAGGCTCTCGTACTTGCACACGCAGCTCTGGGCCGGCTTGTAGAGCGAGAGCGGTCCGCCCTCGAACGAGCGGGTCACGCCCATCGCACAGTCGGGGACGAGGCCCACGGCCGCCACGGAGTTGAGCGGGGCGAAGTTCGGCGCGGGCGTCACCGTCTTTCCGGTGATCATATCCACCACGTACCGCGCATCGGCCTTCACCGGGTTGTTGCTGCCGTCGACGGTGTCCATCCACACCGTCGGCGACCACACCGTGTAGTGACCATCGCGCACGTTCTGCTTGTCGCGCGCTGTCGAGGTCGAGTCCGGGTAGTACGCGGCGCGCTGACCCTTGGCGCGGAACGCGAGGATCCGGAGCGAGTTGCGCAGGCTATCCGCCACCTCGATGCCGAGGATCCCGATCGCCTTCTCCGGTGCGGTCGAGGTCTGCAGCGCGGAGACCACCGCCGGCGAGCCATCGAAGCGCTGACCCTTCCACTTGTCCGCGGGCACCGAGATGTTGGCGCCCCACGCGAGCAGCGTGCTCTTGGTCACCGTCCGGATGAACATCTGCGCCTCGTCGATCCAAGGTGCGATCATCCCGGCGGCGCCGAACCCGAACACGAAGTACGCCTCCTCGTACGTGATCGCGATCTGCGACGACGCGACCGGGACCGCCATCACGTAGGCCTGCACGGGGCCCTGCTGCAGGTGCACCGTCGCCGGCGGCGTCTCGGTGGTGCACGCGCTGGTGAGCAGCGCGGAGTTCGCGATGTCGGGCACCACGCCCCCGGTGGGCGCCGTGCAGGTCAGCGTGGCGGAGGCGGGCGTCCACGCCGAGCTCTCCGTGATCGATGGGACGTACTGTAGATTTCCGGTGATCGGGACCCGCGTGTAGATCGCCTGGATGTTGGTGCACGATCCCGACGTCACGAACACCAGCGTGATCGGCTTGGGTGCGTTGTCGCGGAGCGCGCGCCCGAGCCGCTTCATCAGGTTCAGCTGCGTGTCGCCGACCTGCAGGTAGATCGGGTTCGGCAGCTGATCGCACGGCGCCGCGTGAGCGGAGCGCCCGAGCGTGAGCAGCAGGAGCAGTGGCAGCAGTCGACGCATCGGGTTCCCCTCCCAGCAAGGCGAGTGCCTCTCCCAGCTTGTTACAGGGAGGCGGACCTCCGGGTTACAGGCGCGTTACCCGTCACCCGGATCACGTTACAGGCGTGTGAATCGGCCTGCTGAAGTCACATCGCGACGACCGCGACGCGGGGGATGCGCCACCCAGCGTGGGGGCTGTGGCCTTCGGTCGCGCGATGCGCGCGGCTACTTCGCGAGCATGACGAGCGCGGCGGCAGCCTCGACCCGCACCACGCCCGACGAATCCGCGAGCGCGGCGACCAGGCCCGGCGTCACCGTGTGCGCACCGTGGTGCGCGGCGGCGGCGGCGGCGCGCTGTTCTGGGGTGCGCTTGGCATCGTGGACCCACAGGTTCAGCGCATCGAGGCCGCGCGCATCGCCCTGCTCGGCGAGATCACCGGCGGCCTGGAGCTCGAACTCCGGCGTGGCGAGCGCGGTGGCGAACACGGTGGCGGCCGCGGCCTTGTCTCCACCGTGCGCGAGCACGCGGGCGGCGGCGATCCGCACCCCGAGCTCCTTGTCGGCGAGCAGCGTGCGCGCGAGGTCGAGCGCCGCGGCCTTGCCGAGGGCGCGCTGGGCGACGTTCGCCGCGCCCGCGCGGATCGTCCAGCCGTCGGCGGCGAGCGCCTTGTCGAGCGCCTGCTTCGCGAGCGGCTTGCTCTTGAGCGCGATCGCGGCCTCGACGGCGACCATCGGATCGGGCTCGGTCTCCGCGATCTGCTGGAGCCGATCCGGGCGCTTCGCGGCCTCGATCAGATCGATCGCAGCGATCCGCACGGCGAGCGCCTTGTCCTTGAGCGCGGCGGTGCCGAGGGACTCGAGGTTCCCCACGCCGATCCGCGCGAGGGCCGTGGCCGCGGCGGCGCGCACCGACTCGTCCGGATCCGCCTTGAGGTGACGAGTCAGCACGGCGACGGCGTCGGCGTCCTTGATCTGCCCGAGCCAGCGTGCGGCGACGCGGCGCACGCGGGCGTCCTTGTCGGTGGCCGCCTTCTCGAGATCACCGGCGAGGAGCTTGCCGATCTTCTTCGCCACACCGTCGAGCGCGATCCGGCGCGCCTCCGGCTCCTCGGACTGCATCATGTCGCTCGCGACCTGCGGAGCCTGCGGATAGGCCTTGAGCACCGCGACGGCGGCGGCGGCGGCCACGCGATCGTCCTCGTCGGTCATCCGCTCGGCGACCTGCTCCGCGAGGGCCTCGATCTCCGCGGCCTGCACGGCCTGGATCGCCGCGATCTTGAGCTTCGCCGAAGGCGAGGCGATCGCCTGGCCGAGCGTGGCGATCGCGAGATCGCGCAGCAGCTCCTTGTCGTCCTTGGCATCGTCGGGACGGTGAGCGCGGTAGGCGCCATATGCCTTGACCACGCCATCGCCGTCTCCCTGCGCGAGCGCGGCGCGGACGCGCATGCCCCACAGCCCATCGTCGCCGGGGTGACTCGCGAGCCCCTCGTCGGCCGCTCGCGCGGCACCCGCGTAGTCGCCCGCCTCGTAGAGCGCGACCGAACGCTTGGCGTGATTGGCGCACCCGAAACCGGTGGTCGAGATTGCGAGGCTGGTGAGCAGAGAGGCGAGGCGGCGCATGGCTGACTCCGTGATTGTGCCCGGGAAACTGCGGGACACCGAGACACTGTGCCCGTTGCCCCAAGTTTGGTTACGGCCCGGAACATCGAGTGCCCTTCGACGTACAGATCGCGCAATCGCCCCGAGGGTTAACCACTTGTTACGAAAAAGCATTGTGCGCGCGAGGCGGGCTCAGTTATAGCCACCCCGCATCGAGGGGTGCTCATGAGGTCGACTTCGTTCGTTCTCGTATATGTGCTGGCGCTGGGTGGTTGTGATGGTGGCAAGGATGCGCCCTCGCATCCCGATGCGCCCGCCGCCGACGCGTACTTCTCCAACTGCGGTCACCCCGGCGATCTCGGCAACGAGATGGGCGTCGGGAAGTTCTGCGCGTCCCTCTCGGACTGCTCGACGAGTCAGAGCTCACCGCTGTGCTCGAGCCTCGGCGACAACACCACGCACTTCTGCACGCACACCTGTACGTCGACCAGCCCGGCGGGCGCGTGCGGGACCGCTGCCGAGTGCACCTGCAACGCGAGCAATCAATGCGGCTGCACGCCGTCGGCCTGCCTGTGACTCACGAAGGGATGACGATGAACAAGCTCTCGCATGTCGCAACCGTCCTCGGGATGTCGTTCTCGGTCGTCGTCTCGGTCGTCGCCTCGGGCTGCGGCACCGATCAGGCGACGGCGCCGGATGGCCCCGAGATCCTCCCGAACCTCATGGTCCCCGCCGTGCCGGAGAACGGCCTCCAGGTGATCACGCCGATCGTGCGCGGCCTCGCGCCGGGATCCGATCACGAGATCTGCACGTGGACCGATGCCGTCGTCGGCGACACCGCGGTCGACGTCAAGTCGACGGTGGGCTACCAGACCGAGCCCGGGCACCACATCGTCGTCTACTACACGATGGAGAAGCAGGAGCCCGGCCTCCAGCGCGAGTGCACCGACACCGACATGGTGTCGTTCCGCATCGTCACCGGCAATGGCAAGGAGGGCGAGCCCACCGAGGCCCCGGGCAACCTCGTCTACCGGATCCCGCCCCACGCGCAGGTCGTGATCAACCACCACTACCTGAACGCCACCGACGAGGTGCTCGACGGGCAGTCGGCGATCAACATCAACTTCGCCCCCGCGGGCGGCACGTACGTCCCGTCGGGCTCGACGGCGTTCCTCAACTCCGGCCTCGTCGTCGCCCAGGGCATCACCACGCAGAAGCAGAGCTGCGTGGTCGATCGCGACATGAAGCTGTGGTTCCTGATCCCGCACATGCACCGATGGGGAAAGCACATCTCCGTCGACATCACCCACGGCGGCACCAAGACCAACATGTTCGACACGGTGTGGGACGAGTCGTTCACGTTCCACCCGCCCGAGAAGAAGCTCGATCCCGCCGCGCCGATGACGCTGCACGCCGGCGATACGCTCGAGACCACGTGCGAGTGGGACAACAACACCGGTCACGACCTCAACTTCGGGTTCGAGATGTGCGTGACCTACGGCCAGTTCATCGACGAGAACAACCAGGGCAGCTGGGCGTGCGACGACGGTCACTGGACCGACTTCTGATCTAGCGCGGCCGTGTTACAACGCCGCTCGTGATCAGCGGTTTCCTGTTCGACCTCGACGGCACCCTCGTCGATTCTGAGCGCGAGAGTGGCGAGGCGATGGCCCGCGCGCTGCTCGAAGGGCAGGGCCTCGCGATCGAGCAGGTCGACAAGGACAGCGTGATCGGCCACTCGTGGGTGGCGATCTTCGAGAGGTTGTCCAGCCGCTATCCGCAGCTGTCGTGGACCCGCGACGAGCTGATCGCCGCGACTGCGCACAAGCGAGATGAGGTGTTCGCCGAGCTCGGCGTCACCGTGCTGCCCGGCGCCCGCGAGGTGATGCGGTGGACGCGCACGCATCCACGCGCGCTGGTCACCGGGAGCTCGCGCGTGGAGGTCACGCAGGTGCTGCCGCTGATCAGCCCCGATGCCGTGTTCGACGTGATCCTCGCCGCCGAGGACGTGCCGCGCAGCAAGCCGGCCCCCGATGGGTATCGCGCCGCGATGGCGCACCTCGGGCTCCTGCCGCACGAGTGCGTGGTGATCGAGGACTCGGTCGCCGGCATCGCGGCCGGGCGCGCAGCCGGCTGCCTGGTGATCGCGGTCCAGGCGGGGAACTTCGGAGGCTGGGATCAATCGGGCGCGCACCGCCTGCTCGCCACGCTCGAGGAGCTCACCCCCTCCCTCATCGACGAGCTGGCCAAGCTCGACCCGCGGGACTATGGTTCGCCGATGGGCTCCGGGTCCGTCCCATGAAGCTG
>JAYVRN010000604.1:0-4184 GCA_043776275.1 Myxococcales bacterium
GCATCGACGACGTCCCAGCTCTCGTTCCGGTACGCCTTCTTGCTCTTGAGCTGCGCGCGCTCGAGCGCCACCTTCGGGCTCATCTTCGCCGAGGACATATCGGCCTTCTGCTGCCGCGCGGACGCCGCCTGACCGTCAGCGCCATAGGCCATGTACGTGCCGTTGAGCTCGTCGCCGAGGCGCAGGATCTCGGCGTCCTGCGGCGATGGGACGTGGATCGCCACCTGGTTCTGATCGATCGTCGCGAGGTCCGAGTGCGCGAGCTTCGCCGCGGCCTCCCACGATCCCTCCTTGCCGCCGCAGTAGATCAGCTGGACGCTGATGTTGCTCTTGGCTGCGGCCGCCATCGCATCGGTGGCGCTGACCGGGCCCTGATCGAAGCCTTCGTTCCCCGCGACGTAGATGAACTTCATCGCGGCCGGATCGGACGACCACTGCAGCTTCGCGACCGAGGTCTGGATCGCCTGCCCGGCGAACTCGGACCCACCATTCGTGAACAGCGCGTGCAGCTTCTCGGACACCGTATCGAGGTCGCTCGTGAACGGCAGCACCTGGCGGATGAAGCCGTCCCCGGCGGGGATCGTGTCGTTGCCATACTCGTAGAGGGCGAGCTCGATCTTCACGCCGCGGACCTTGCCGTCCACGACGCGCGTCATCTTCCCCATCTGATCGACCAGGTTCCACAAGTGCGCGCGCGCCTGGTTGATCAGGCCGTCCATGCTGCTCGAGGTGTCGAGGAGGAGCGCGATCTGCACGGTGTCTTGCTGCTCGTCGCGCACCGGGGTCGCGGCTACGGGCTCGGTCGACCTCACCTCCATCGCTGCGGCGGGCGCGGGATGATGCCAGCCTGCGGCATAGGCAACACCTGCGGCGCCACCGAGCGCCGCGACCAGGGTCAGGCTGTGACGGCGCAGCCAGCTAACGAGCTTGTTCGTGGGACGGGACATGGTTCCTCCTGCCGTGCGTACGGCGTCTGGAGGACATGACGTGCAAGGCGCTGCATCGGTCTGCGTTTCTCGTCAGGACCGTGTAAGAAGCGACGTCGATCAGATTTCCTGTGCGTGCGCTGCAACCGCGCTCGGATGGTCGTGTCTCTCGAGACGCGAGTCGCGTCAGGAGCCGCAGCGGGCCACGATCCAGTCCGATGCGCGGTGGTGAGCGGCGTGCGGTTTCGGGCGACCTGGTCGGCAGTGCCATTCCCAGATCGGGTAGCCTGCGTTCCAATGTCCACGCTGCCCACCTTCCGTACCCCTTCCCTGCTCACGCTCCTCGCGGGTGCCACGCTCACCGTCGCGGCCTGCGGCGGCTCGAGCAAGCCCACGACGACCACGACACCACCCACACCGACGGAGAACACGACCAGCGCGCTGGGCACCTCGGGGATCGCAGGGCTCGATTGGGGCGCGAACGCCGACGCCGTCAAGAAGGTCTCTCCCCGCGCCGAGCCCGGCGATGGTGGGCTCTGGTACCCCGGCATGGCCGAGGGTCACCTCGCGGTGACGAAGTTCACCATGGGCCCCGGTGGCCTCACCGAGGTCTACGTCGAGTGGACCGATGGCTTCGTCTCGATGGACGACTGTGGCAAGGGCTGGAAGCCGCTCCGCACCAAGCTCGACGGCCGCTTCGGCCCGAGCCAGGCCGACAACCTGGCGGCGAGCTGGAAGACCGCGAGCGCGAGCATCACCCTCGCGTGCAACCCGAATGACAGCAACGCGGGTGTGCTGTCCCTGACCTACGCCCAGCGCACCAAGTAGCGAGGGCGCTACAGACAGATGCCGGCGAGCGGTTGAGCGCTCGCACACATGTGGAACAGCTCGGTCGCCTGGCAGCTGAGCTGAGCGCCACAGCTCCCGGCGCCGCCCTGGAGATCGCAGATCGTCCGGCACTGCCCGAGGTGGCACGTGGTGCCGTTGACGCACGTGTCGGCGCCGAACGCGTCGCGCGTGCACGGCAGCCCCGTCGGGGTGGCCCCCGCGAACACGCAGCCGACGTGACCGTGGCCGAGCTCGGTCTCGTCGACGACCCACGAGCACTTCTTGTTCGTGCAACCCGCTTGCGTGACGACGTTGCACGCGGGGCCCGCGCAGCCCGCGTCGATCGAGATCGCCGCATCGACGATCGGCCCCGACGGACCACCGGAGGATCCACACCCGATCGCGACGACGATGGGTGTCCACCTCCACATCATGTGCAGCATACCAATGACGCGCACTACTTCGCCGGCCCGAGCCGGTCGAGACTGACGAAACACTCGGTCGGCGGGGGTGCCTTCTTGATCACCGCGAGGTCCACGAGCTGCTGTGCGAGCGCCTGCCACCGCTCGTTCGTCATCTCGCCGAGGGCGCTCTTGCTCGCACCGGCCGGCTCGATCAAGGGGTGCTGTACGCCGGCTGCCGCGGCGAACGTCTGAGCGTCCATCTCGCGATTGAGCTTGCCCATCACCGCATTCGCCGACGAGGGATCATCCAGATACCCTCGCCACCCTTCGCGGAGCGAGAGGATCATCTTCCTGATCGTCTCGGGCTCCTTGCGCACCATCTCGCCGCGCGCGATCACCACGGTGGTGTACGGGTTGTAGCCGGCGTCCGCGATCAGGAACGTCTGCGGATCACTGCCGGCCACGGTCGCCTGGAGCGGTTCGCTGGTGACGAAGCACTGCTTGGACAGATCCGGCTTGGCGAGGAACGTGGCGATGCCCGGCGAGTTACTGGTGAGCTTCACCGGCGCGCTCGGAAACTTTCCGCGGAGGAACTTCAACCACGTCGCGTCCTCGGCCTCGAGCGTGCCGGGATTTGTGAACACGTCATCGATCCTGGTGAACCCCCGCCCCTTGTGGACCATGATCGCCTGCGGCGACGTCTGATAGACCGCGAAGATCGCGACGACGTCCGCACCTTGTTCGCGGGCGACCAGGACCTGGTCGGCCGCGGTCGTGGCGAAATCGGTGACGCCCGTCGCGACCAGCTTCCAGGTCTCGCCTTGCCCGCGCGGCTTGATGTCGACGTCGAGACCTTGCTTGCCGAACGCCCCCGCTTCCCGCGCCGCATAGAACCCGCCGAACTCGGGCTCGGGCACCCAGTCGAGCGTGAGCGTGAGCTGCTTCGCGTCGCCCGGGGCACCGGAGCCCTGCGGCCGCGGTCTGTCCTCCGGGTCCTTCTTGCAGCCAGGACCGAGTGCGGCCTGGAGGACGAGCAGCACACTGATTCCGCGACGAGCCCACGCTTGCATGTTCATCGATTCCCTCTCCGTGTGACCGAGCGCTTCATTCGCGCTCCGAGGCGTGCCAGTTCGCGAGCACCCTGCGTCCGACGAGGTTCAGGACCGCGAACATCGCCAGCCCGAGCGCCGAGGCGAGCAACACGGCCGCGAATACGCGGTCACTATGGCCGTTGTGGCTCGCGCTCACGATCACCACGCCGAGCCCCTGCTCCTCGCCCAGCTCGCCGACGAGGAACTCCGCGACCACCGTGCCGATCACGGCGAGGCCGGCGGCCACCCGCAGGCCGGTGAACACGTTCGGCAACGCCGCGGGGAACCGCAGCTTGAGCATCGCCGCACCGGAGCCCGCGCCATAGAGCCGGAACAGATCGAGCAGCGCCGGATCGGTGGCCACCAGCCCCGCCAGGGTGTTGGCGAGCACCGGGAACACCGACACGATGAAGGCGCACGCAGCGACCGCCTTGAGCCCCGGCGCGAGCCAGATCGACAGCATCGGCGCGATCGCGATGATCGGTACGGTCTGGAAGAACACGGTGTACGGCGAGAACGCCCGGCGTACCCAGATCGACGAGGCCAGCACGATCGCGATCGCCACACCGAACACCGCGCTCAGGCCAAAGCCGATCAGCGCGGCCTTCGTGGTGCTCCACAGGGCAGCCAGGAGGTAGCTGCGCTCGTCGATCAGCGTGCTCAGGACCTGCGATGGCCGCGGCACCAGATAGATCGGTGTGTGCGCCCACCGCACGTAGATCTCGATCAGGGTGACGCCGACGATCAGGACCGCGAGCGCCGGCCCAGCCGCGGCGACCAGGCCACGGAGCCCTGACGACTTCCGGGTCACGCTTCCCCCTTCACGAGCGCTTCGTAGACCAGGTGGGTCTCGCGCGCGAACGCTGCGGTTGCGCGCAGCTCGCCGACCCGCTCCGGCGGCAGTTCCACGGCCCGGTCCACGATGATCCGTCCCG
>JAYVRN010000605.1:0-4181 GCA_043776275.1 Myxococcales bacterium
CCTCCGCATCCCGTGCACCGGCTCCGGCATCCTCGCGAGTGCGCTCGCGATGGACAAGGTGATGTCGAAGCGGATCTTCGAGAGCAACGCGGTGCCCACGCCGCGCTGGATCGTCCTGCCGCACGATGGTCCGGCCGATGGCAGCGACGGGATCGCCGCGCTCGCGGACTGGGCGCTGCCGTGCGTGGTCAAGCCCGCGAACGAGGGCAGCTCGGTCGGCGTCAGCGTGGTCGAGCAGCGCGCCGAGATCGCACCAGCCGTCGCCGCGGCGCGGAGGTTCCACGGCCCCGTGATCGTCGAGGATTACATCGCGGGCACCGAGGTGTTCGTCGGCATCCTCAACGGCCGCGTGCTCGGCTCGGTCGAGGTTCGCCCGATGACGAAGTTCTATGACTACGAGGCCAAGTACAAGCGCACCGACACCAAGTACCTGGTGCCGCCGGAGCTCCCGGCGCCGGTGATCGCCCGAACGCACGAGCTCGCGCTCGCCGCGTACAACGCGCTCGGCTGCAGCGGCCACGCACGGCCCGATCTCCGGATCACCACGGCCGGCGAGCCGTTCGTGCTCGAGGTCAATACGCTGCCCGGGATGACCGCGACCAGCCTGCTGCCGAAGATCGCGAAGAGCATCGGCATGGACTACGCCACGCTGTGCGAGGAGATCCTCGCGAGCGCGACGACGATCTGAGAACGGATCCTGAACTTCAGGTTCCCGGAGAACGGCCCATTGCGATTCGTGGATCCGATCTAAGCGCGATCTCCGACCCGCGTAGGCGTAGAACGACGCCTCTCAGTTCTTGCAGGTCATCTCGTAGACCTTGCTCCAGGTCTTGCCCTTGTCGGTCGAGACCTCCCCGGCGAGCTTGAGCCCGGTCTTCAGATCCGTCGCGTCGAGGTGATCGCGGAACTGGCTCGTCGGACCGGCGCCACCCATCGCATCCAGGTTGAAGTCGAGCTTGCCGTCCTTCATCCCGTCCGAGGTCCCGATCACCTGCGTGCCCCGGTTGTCGACCAGCACGCGGCGCCACTTCCGCGAGTCGTAGGTCGTGAACGCCTCGTACTTGAGCTTGGCCTTGCCGACCTTGGCCTCGAGCGTGTCATGGACCCAGAACCCATCGAGGTCGGCCCGGGTCCTCAGCGTCGCCGTCAGCGGCTGGGCTGGATCAGCCCCGAGCGTCGCCGTCCCGGTGCACTTCCAGGTTCCCGCCACGATCTTCAGCAGATCCGTGACTTCCTGGGGGATCTTGGGCTCGGCGCTCGCCACACCACCCAGGATCACGAGGGCCAGGAACGTCTTCATCGCGAGCACTATACGGCGACTGAAAACTCGTGGAAACCTGTGGTGGTTTCGTGAGTCCCATAGACGTGACCCTTCGTAGCGCACTCGCGCTCCTGGTGCTGGCCGGCTGCGGCTCCACGCCGCGTGAGGTCGTCCAGACGCAGGTCGCGCACCCGACGACGACGCCCGACGACGCCGCGCGGCCACCGGATCCCGACCTCAACCGCACACCGGCCAAGCCGTTGCTCTCGATCGCCTGGGACACCGTGCGGCTCGGCACCGACGCCGAGGCCAACGCGGTGTGGGCCACGATCGCCCCGACCGGCGAGGACTGGGAGGCCAAGCTCGAGGAGATCCCGGTGGCCAAGGCGGGTCCCCTGGCGATCGCGCTCCTCCACGGCGGGAACTTCACGTGTGCGCCCCCTCCCCCGCCGAAGGACTGCGCCCCGCTGGTGCTGGATGTCGATGGTCCGGCGCCGACGGCGACGATGACGGATCCTTGCCTGCGCCGCTTGCTCGCGCTGTGGTCGATCGGGGCGCTCGAGGACACCGACATCCCGGTGGTGCTCGATGCCCTGCGGGGGATCGCGGCGATCCCGCCACCGGAGTCTCAGCTGGTGGCCGCGGCGATCCAGGCCGTACCGGAGTCCGATTCGGTGCACCGGCTCGAGATGCTCGCGATCGCGTTCAAGGCCGGCCAGCGCGATCTCGCGAATGCCCACGTCGGCGCTCTCGATGAGGCGAACCTGATCCTGGCTGTCACGAAGCACCACATCGATGGCGCCCTGGACGTGCTCGCGGCCGAGAGCCATCGAGCGGTGTTCCTCGCGGCGATCACCGACGAGGGGCTGGCCGCCAAGGCGCGCGCCGACGCCCTGTCCGAGCTGGTCGCCACCGACGACAAGCTGCCCGTTGATGCCCGCGCCGCGATCGTGACCGCCGCGAAGTCCAAGGACTGCTTTGTCGCGGCCGCCGCCGCTCGGGCCCTCGCGGTCCGCGGCGACAAGCGGTTCGTGCCACGTCGCCCGCGGACCAGCTCGCCCGAGGTGATGATGCGCGCGCTGTGCGTCCTCGCCAGCTACGAGCGGCTCCAGGGGAACGATGAGTCCTCCCTGCTGCCCGGCTTTGTTCCGGCCAAGGGCCTCGAGCACGTGCTGGTGGCCTTCGACGCCCTGTCCGAGGTCGACACCGATGGCGATGGCGATCCGCGCACCGAGCACACGGTGAATTTGATCCCGAAGGCCGATGTGGTGGTCCCCGAGATCGATGACCTGGTCCGCGGGTTCCGCCGCTGCAAGGGCACCACCTGTAGCTCGGACGACCGCGACTTCCGATTCGGCCTCAAGCCGGTGGGCGGAGAGCTCCTGCTCGCCTCGATCGAGATCGTGGAACGCCCACCCTGCCCCAGCCGATAGCCTCGCGATTCCGAGCGGTTGCCTCGACGACCTGGATCTCGGGCGTGGCTATGGCACCATCACCCTCGTGACTCGCTGGCTCCTCGTCCTCCTGTTCGCGGCCTTCGCCTCCACGTCCACGGCGCGGGAGGCCGAAGCGCAGGCGTTCAAGCCCAAGCGTTCGACGCCGGTGAAGGGCGCCCCCGCGAAGAAGACCCCGACGTCCCCGAAGAAGGCGCCGGCCGCCGCGCCCCGCCGCGTGGTGACCTCGTCCAAGGCGCCGTCGAAGAAGCGGACCTCGCGCGCCGCCGAGACCTCGGGCCGGACCGATGATTTGACGCCCGACAGCGACGCCCCGCGCTCGAAGTCGACGACCAAGGACGACGACTACGTCCTGATCGAAGACGACGACGAGTAGCCGGTTCCGCGGGAGGCCGAGGATTCCGGGTTCCGTGGAGCACGCCTGTTCAGGTCGGACAGGTAGGCATCTGCGTCGAGAAACCGAAGTGATCCGGAGTAGATCCAAAAAATTGCCCGGGTGATCTGCGCGTGCGTATTTGCCAACCATGGATCGATCTCGCCGGGGCACGGCGAAGCAGACCCGGGTGCCCTCCGAGTCGACTGTTCCGCCGGCCTCCCGGCTGACGGTTCGCGGCAAGAAGAACCGCCGACGGCCGGGCTCCATGTGGTCGCGCCTCCCGCGTCCCGGGGTGATCGTGGATGCGTGTGGTCGCGCGGTGCGGCGCTCGCTGCCCGCGCTCGCCGCGACCGCCGGGATCACCGTGATCGGGGTCGGGCTGTGGGCCGGCTATCGGTTCGTCACGACGTCCGAGCGGTTCGCGATCACCTCGATCGAGGTCGAAGGTTCGACCCACCTGTCCGCGGATCAGATCCGCGCGACGATCCCCGTGAAGCTTGGGGACAACGTGTTCGCCACCAACCTCGGCGGCGTCGCGGCGGCCCTCCAGGCGACCCCATGGATCGCCACCGCCGAGGTCCACCGCGTGCTGCCGCACACGCTGGTCGTCGAGGTCACCGAGCACGCCCCGGTCGCGATCGTCGAGCTCGGTGAGTTGTACCTGGTCGATGCGAAGGGCCACCCGTTCAAGCGCGCGCAGCTCGAGAGCGGAGAGGGCGCAGGCCTGCCGGTGATCACCGGGCTCGATCGCGCGGACTACGAGA
Organism: Myxococcales bacterium; assembly: GCA_043776275.1. Lineage (GTDB taxonomy): Bacteria > Myxococcota_A > Polyangia > Haliangiales > Haliangiaceae > JABFXX01. Next base: position 3,856 of record JAYVRN010000605.1, read on the forward strand.
CGGTCCCCGAACCCACCGCCGCCACGATCACCACGGCGCTCGCCGCTCTCGCCACCTGGCGCGCGGAGCCCAGCCGCCCCGCGATCGGCGAGCTCCACCTCGATGCCCACCACGCGCTCACGCTGCGCACGTACGAGCACGCCACGGCGATCCAGCTGGGCCCGCTCGGTCCCGAGCTCACTGCGCGCATGCACACGTTCGACGCCGCGTGGGCCGAGCTGTCTGCCGCCGAACGCCTCCGCGCCCGCGCGATCCACGTCGACGCGCGCATCGATCAGGTCACCGTCGCTCTGAACCCGAAGGACTAGAAGCACCCACATGGCAAA
>JAYVRN010000606.1:0-4176 GCA_043776275.1 Myxococcales bacterium
CTCGAGATCGTCGCCGGGATCGGCACGCCGGTCCGGCTGAGACTTGCTGGCGGGGCGGGGTCTGACCACCCAGTCCTGCCCGCGTTTCCGGAAGGCAGATACCTCAAGTTCCTGTTATTCGACGTGGGGTAACCACTCACTGAAGTCAGCTCAGTGAGACGTCGCGTGTGCACACGTGAGGACGGATCCACTCGGGGAATTCGGTACTTGACCGGGGGTCCCACCGTTCGCTACAGACGGGCCATGCGCTCGATCATTGTCACGATTCTGGTCTCCGTCCTCGTCGCCTGCGGCGGCGGGAGCAACAGCGACGACCAGCCCAAGGTCCAGTGCGATGACGGGATCGACAACGACGGCGACGGCATGATCGACTTCCCGGAGGACCCGGGGTGCATCTCCGCCAGTGACGAGACCGAGGACAGCTCGCCCTCCCCGGCCTGCAGCGACGGACGCGACAACGACGGCGACAACCTGATCGACTACCCCGCCGATCCGGGCTGCTTCGCGCCCCAGCAGGATGACGAGAAGGACGACTGCCCGAACGGGCCGAACTGCCCCGAGTGCGGCAATGGCAAGGACGACGACATGAACGGGTCGACGGACTACCCGAACGACTCGGGCTGCACGTCCGCCTCGGACTCGACCGAGCTGATCAACAACCCCGTCGCGTGCGGCGCCGGCCTCGTGGTCAAGCCGCTCCCGACGACGAACGCGGATGACGGCATGCTCGACACCACGAGCACCTCGATGATCGCATCGCCGTGCGGCGGCGGCGGCGGCGCACCGGCCGTGGCCTATCAGCTCTACCTCCAGAAGCCCAAGGTCATCGTCGTCTCCACCGACGACGCGAACACCACGGCCGACACCGTGATCGACATCCGCCGGAACGACTGCGCGACGCCGACCGCCGAGGTCGCGTGCAACGACGACGCCCCGGGCACGACGACGGGCGTCTCCAAGGTCACCGCCTCCCTCGCGGCGGGCAACTACTACATCATCATCGGCGCCCACGACACCTCGATCAGCGGCGCGTACTCGATGACGGTGAAGCTGTTCGCCGGTGAGGGCTCGATGTGCGCGATGACCTCCGAGTGCGGCCCGGGCCTCGTCTGCCGCATCCCGCTCGGCCAGACCGCGCTGTCGTGCCAGCAGCCCAAGTGCAAGGACGGCGTCGACGATGACGCCGACGGCAAGAACGACTACCCGAACGATCCGGGCTGCACCACCCCCGACGACAACGACGAGGCCGACAGCTGCCCCGGCGTGGGCCCGAACTGCCCCGAGTGCGGCGACGGCGCCGACAACGATCTCGACACCAAGACCGACTACCCGATGGACACCACGTGCATGGCGGCCGGTGACTCGAGCGAATCGTGCATCACCACCGACGGCGTGTCGCTCCTGACGATGGCGATGACCTCGGACACCACGATCGGCGCGAACAACGACGTCCACCCGAGCTGCGCCTCGACGACGACGCACACGGCACCCGATCAGACCTACCGGCTCGACGTGCCGGCGCTGTCGTCCCTCGACCTCAACATCATCAACCAGAACCCCGCGTTCTGGGACACCGCGACGGTGCTCTACAACTCCACCTGCGGCGGCACGGCCGTCGCCTGCAGCGATGCCACCGCGATGCACCTCAACACGGTCGCGGCCGGCTCGTACTTCTTCGTCGTCGATGGCTGGAGCACGGCGAGCGGCGCGTACACGATCTCGATCGCGGGCAAGATCCAGAACAACGCGAGCTGCGAGAGCGCTCTCGCGCAGTCCGGCGCGCTGGTCTGCGGCCCCGGGTACGCGTGCAAGGGCACCGCGGGCGCGCGCACCTGCCAGCCCGCGCTGTGTGGCGATGGCGTCGACAACGATAGTGACGGCAAGATCGACTATCCGTTCGACCCCGGCTGCGACTCGGTCGCCGACGACACCGAGGCAAACCCGACGACGCTGCCGGTGTGCGCCGATACGACCGACAACGACACCGACTCGCTCATCGACTGGCCGGCGGACTACGGCTGCGCGGCCGCGTCGGGCACCAGCGAGGCGTTCTGCGTCCTCGAGACCAACCCGACGTCATTGATCACGGGCTCGGTCACCACCGGCACCACGGTGGGCCTGACGAACAACTTCGCCACCACGGTGTGCCAGGGCAGCGCGAGCGGCCCCGATGCCGCGTACGCCCTGTCACTGCCGGTGCCGGTGCAGACGCTGATCCTCGACACCAACAACGCCTCGTTCGACACCATCCTCAGCGTCCGTGACCCGCAGTGCACGGCCGAGGTCGGCTGTGACGATGACAGCGGCGATCCGGGCCTCCAGTCGAAGGTCACGATGACCAACGTCCTGCCGGGCAACTACGCCGTGCTGGTCGACGGGTACTCCGGCGCGGCCGGCACGTACACGCTCACCATCAAGGGCACCGTGGCCCCGCAGACCCCGTGCAGCTCGCCGCTGTTCTCGGGTGGCGCGGCGGCGATGCTCTCGTGCCCCGCGGCCACCACGTGCACCGGCACGCCGCTCAAGTGCCAGTAGGCGCCGCGGCCGCTACGCCGCGGAACTGCCAGTAGGCGCGGCAGCAGCGGCTCGATGGGGCGTGAACGGCCCCGTGATCGTGATCGGCCCCGTGATCGTGATCGGCCCCGTGATCGTGGCCGTGCACGAGAACGGGAACGCTACCGTGATCGTGATCGCCCCCCGTTGACGATCAGTGATGAGGTGCAGACCGAGCACATCGGGCGGCCGTTCGGTGCAGGGTGCAGACCGGGCACATCGGTGCAGACGGCGGCAGTGGTCTGACTCCCGTCAACGGGTCGGATCACGATCACGGTAGCGTTCCCGTTCAGGTGCATTGCCACGATCACGGGGCCGATCACGATAACGTCGACGATACCGGGGCCGGCAACCAGAGCATCGACTCGCCGCGGTCGCTACGCCGCGCTGACCCGGCCGGTGCGCGCGCCTTCCTTGCGGAGGGCCGCGGCGCGCGTGTTCATCACCCGCTCCTCCGCGTCGTCGCGGTGGTCGTAGCCGAGCAGGTGGCATAGGCCGTGGCAGGCCAGGTGGAGGAGCTCGGCGGGCAGGCCGCGCTTGGCCTGGCGGCGCGCCGTGTCGACGGAGATCACGATGTCCCCGAGCACCTGCGGATGGAGCGCGCCGGTCGGCCCTTCGCGCTGCGCGAACGCCAGCACATCGGTCGGCTTGTCCTTGCCGCGGAACTCGCGGTTCAGCACGCGAATCTCCTGGTCGGTGGTCAGCCGCAGCCCGACCTCGAGGTCCTTGCGCCCATCGGTCCGCGCCGCCGCCCGCACCATCCGGCCGACGACGGTGACGAGACGCCGGCGCAGCGCCGCGGAGATCGCGACCTCGTCGTCGACGGCCAGGTCGAGCCCCATGCCTACGAGCTGGGGCGCTGCGTGATCATCCAGACGCGCGCTTGCAGGAAGATATCGAACAGCTCGGTGTCGAGCTGGCCGCGCTTGACCTCGGAGGCCACGATGTCGAGCGCCTTCTCGGTGGGCATCGCCTTCTTGTACGGACGGTCGCTCGCGGTCAGCGCGTCGTAGATGTCCGAGATCGCCATCATGCGGGCCGGGATCGGGACCTGATCGCCCTTGAGGCCCTTCGGGTACCCGGAGCCGTCGAGCTTCTCGTGATGCGCGTGCGCGATGTCCGGCACGTCGCGGAGCGTGCGGCTCCACGGGATCCGCGACAGGAACGTGAACGAGTGGACGACGTGGCTGTTGATCTCCAGCCGCTCCTTCTCGGTCAGCGAGCCGCGGCGGATCTGCAGGCAGCTCGCCTCGTCGTGGTTGAGGAACGGGCCCTGCTGACCATGATCATCGACGAACGACATCCCGGCGATCGTGGCGATCCGCTCGAACCCGCCCTGATCGAGCACCGTGGGCTCGTTGGCGGCGAGGATGAACTTGATGATCTCGTCGAGCTCGCCGACCTTCGCGACGATGTCGTGATCGACGGCAGCCAGCTTCTCCGCGGCGGCCTCACGCGAGGACTCCATCAGGTAGCGGACCTTGGACTCGAGGCCCTCGATCTTGTACCCGCGCTTGATCAGCTGGAACCGCTGCAGGATCAGCTCGCGCTCGTGCTCGTACAGCTTCTTGGCCTTGACCAGCACGTGCTCGCGCACGCCGACCTTGCCGAAATCGTGGAGCA
>JAYVRN010000607.1:0-4174 GCA_043776275.1 Myxococcales bacterium
TCCACGCTCCGACCGGCCCCAGGGCCCACACGGCGCGGAATGACGCGCCGCGATCGCAACATGGGCGTGACGGTGTCACCGCCCGTCTGTTACGGCCTCGCCCCCCCGGATCCGTGGCCCGCCGACGCCGGGCTGTTATGCTCGGCACAGATGATCGAGCCCAGCGCCGGACCGTCGTCCCGGTTCTGCGTGCGCTGCGGAGCCCGCGGCCCGCGCGATCACTGTGACCGCGATGGCGAGCAGATGGTCGAGCCGCCCGAGGGCTCGCTCCTCGGGACGTCGGTCGGGAACTACGTGCTGGTCCAGCTGCTCGGAGAGGGCGGGATGGGGTCGGTGTTCCGCGGGATCCATCCCGAGATCGGCGCCGAGGTCGCGATCAAGGTGCTGCACGTCACCCACGCTTCGCAGGATGACGATGCGAAGCGCTTCCTGCTCGAGGCGCAGACCGTCAACCGCGTGCGGCACAAGGGACTGGTGAAGATCCTCGACTCCGGCTACCTCACTGGACGCCGCCCGTACCTGGTGATGGAGCTGCTCGATGGCCTGTCGCTCTCGGATCTCGTGGGCTCCCTGGCCCCCGAGGTCGCGTGCGCGATCGCCGCCGAGGCGCTCGATGCGCTCCAGGCCGTGCACGACACGGGGGTGGTGCATCGCGACCTGAAGCCCGCGAACCTGTTCGTCTGCCGCGATGGTCGCGTCGTCGTCCTCGATTTCGGGATCGCGAAGTTGATTCGATCGGACGCGGTGGCGGCCACACACTCGAGCGCCCTCGTAGGCACGCCCGAGTACATGGCGCCGGAGCAGATCCGATCGCAGCCCCTCGACCGGCGCACGGACATCTATGCGATGGGCGTCTTGCTCTACGAGACGGTCACCGGCAAGCGCCCGTTCGCCGGCACGGCGACGTTCGACATGCTGGTCAAGCACATCGAGCAACCCCCGCCCTCTCCGCGCGAGTGGATGCCCACGCTCGCGCCGGCGATCGAAGCGACGATCTTGAAGGCGCTCGCGAAGGATCCCGCCGATCGGTACCAGCAGGCCTCCGAGATGGCCGAGGCCGCGCGCACCGCGGGCGGCGCAAGCGTCGGGATCGAAGATCTCGCCGCCGTGGCTTCGGCGCGCCGCGCGCCGTCGCGGCCCGCGCTGACGTTGCCACGCGACGCCACCCATCGAGACCCGGCCGAGTCCGAGGTGCCGGCCGCGGCGACCCGGGCGTTGCGGAATGGAGGCGGTGCGCGCGCGGGTTCGACGCTCGCCGAGTCGCGCCCGGCCGAAGATCGCCTGACGATCCCGTCGAAGCCCCCGCGGTCCGAGCCGCCGTCGCCGTCGACCGCGGGCCCCACCCGGCCCGAGCGCGATGCGGCCTCCTCGCGCGCCGCGGAGGCAGCGGCGGCGATGGGATCGGGACCGAGCTTCTGGCACCGCTGGCGTTCGCTCGCACTCGCCGCGGCGAGCGTGGCGATCGTGGTGACCGCGGCCGTGCGGCTGTGGCCGAGCGCCGGCGATCACCATTCGACGCAGCAGGACGCCGCGGTCGTCGCACACGCGGCGCCGGAAGTCGCGGACGCGTCGTCGACGCCGCACGCCGTCCCCGATGCCGATGCCGTCCCCGATCCCGCGCCCGATGTTGCCCTGCCCGAACGCGGGACGCTCGAGGTGACGTCGGAGCCCCCGGGCGCAAAGGTCCTCGTCGATCGAACCTCGCGCGGGATCACACCGCTGTCGTTGCCGCTCGCTGATGGCGACTACACCGTCCGGATCGAGCTCGCCGGCAAGAAGCTCCTCGAGCAACGCGTGACGGTCCACAGCGGCGCGAACACGCGGCTCTTCGCGCAGGGTCCTGGGTCGGGCCGCGGCAAGCCCGCGGCAGGTGACGCCGGGGTCGCAGCGCAGCCCGTCAGCACGGTGACCCCAGGGAACCCAGCGGTGCCCGCGCAACCCACGACACCACCGCCCGATGCCGCAGTCACACCGCCGTCCGATGCTGCGGTCGCCACGCCGCCCGTCGATGCGGGCCGTCGCTACGGCAACCCGTATCACCCGTAGGTCCGCCCACGACCCAGCGGCTTGACGCACGCGGGATGCACGACCATTGTGGAGCGGCGTCTGGCGTACATGGCGAACCGTACGATCACGAATCGAGCCGATCCGCGCCGCAGGCCACCGAAGGGCCCCACGGCGTACCTCATCCGCGTGCTCGGCTACGAGCGACCCTTCGCCTCCGGCAGCCGCCACTCGCTCGACGGGCTCGACGAGGTCGCGATCGGGCGAGGAGATGCTTCACGAGTCACGCGCACGGGCCGGGCCCTCGCGCTCGCGATCGAGGATCCGCGGATGTCGTCGCGCCATGCTCGGCTCAGCCAGGCCGCGGGGCGATGGGAGATCGAAGACCTCGGATCGCGCAATGGCAGCTTCGTCGACGGCGAGCGTGTCGAGCGTGCCGCGCTTCCGGACGGCGCGGTGATCGAGCTCGGGCGCACCGCATTCGTGTTCCGGATCGGCCCTCGCGACTCGGCCCGGGGCCCTGCCGGAGACCCTGCCGGAGACCTGACGGCAGACCAGGTCGGGCCGGTCGCGGGTGTCGAGACCTGGTCCACGGCGTTCGCGGGTCAGCTCGCGGCGGCGGCGCGGCTCGCGAAGACGCCCACCAGCATCATCCTCCACGGCGAGACCGGGACCGGGAAGGAGGTGCTCGCGCGCGGCATCCACGCGGCGAGCGGCCGCAGCGGGCCGATGATCGCGGTCAACTGCGCCGCCCTGCCCGCCAACCTGATCGAGAGCGAGCTGTTCGGCTTCAAGAAGGGTGCGTTCTCGGGTGCCACCGACGATCGGCTCGGCCTGATCCGGGCGGCCCATGGTGGGACGTTGTTCCTCGACGAGATCGGCGATCTGCCGGCCCAGACCCAGGTCGCCCTGCTCCGCGTGCTGCAAGAGCGAGAGGTCCTGCCGATCGGCGCCACGCGAGCGATCGCGGTCGATCTCCGCGTGGTGGTCGCCAGCCATCGCGATCTCGAGGAGCTGGTCGCCAGCGGCACGTTCCGCGAGGACCTGTACGCACGTCTCGCGGGATTCGTGCTCGAGCTCCCGAGCCTGCGCGAGCGCCGCGAGGACCTCGGCCTCCTGCTCGCCGCCTTGCTCGGGCGCGCCTCCGCGACCACGAACCTGCGGTTCTCTCCCGAGGCCGGGGCGGCGTTGCTCCAGCACGCGTGGCCGCGCAACATCCGCGAGCTCGAGCAGACCCTGACCACCGCGATCGCGCTCGCCACGGATGAGGTCATCGAGCTCGAGCACCTCCAGCTCGGAGCGCGGCGGTCGTCGCCCGCGCTCGACGACGGCGACAGCGACGACCTCGCCCCCTCCGACATCAAGCGGCGTGACGAGCTCCGCACGCAGCTCGCCGCCCACCACGGCAACGTCGCCGCGGTCGCACGCGAGATGGGGGTCGCCCGGATGCAGATCCACCGCTGGCTGGAGCGCTTCGCGATCGACGTCACGACGTACCGCAAGCGGTAGTGGCGACCGCAACGGGGGTGTTGCGGTGTAACAGCGACGCCCGCGCCAGGCTCCTGATCTCACAGGAGACTCGGGTCGCCGCGATGCGCACGCCGGCTGCACATGTCACGGGGATGCATGACGTGACGACGTACCTGTGGGCCTTCGATGGCGCGCCGACCACACCCGAACGCGAGCGTGGATGGATCGCGCTCCCCGACCACGACACCGCCTATACACCGCGTGCACGCGTTGCCCTCGGGCGGGCGACCTCGCCGTGGGTGACGATCGCCGTGGGTGAGGGGACGTTCGCGATGGATGGCGTGTTCGAGTGCGCTAGCGCGACCCGCGTGGCGCGGTTCGACGCGAGCCTCGCCCTCGGGTACTACGCCCGCGTCTGCGCGCGCCGGGTGGCTTCGTGGTGGCAGCCGACCAGCGCCGTCACCGAGTTCCTCGAGTCCGGCGATCCAGACCTCCGGGCGCGCGCCCATCACGCGGCCTGGTGCACCTCGAGCGAGCTCACCGGGGCTGCACGGCTCGCCGCACGCGCCGCGATGTACGCCGCCCTCCCGGATCGGATCGTCCTCGCCGCCCGCCAGGCCTCGAGCCTCACGATCCAGATCGCGAGCGCCTGGGGCACGGAGACGATGAACGCCGCCCACGAGTGCGAACAGCGCATGCT
>JAYVRN010000608.1:0-4173 GCA_043776275.1 Myxococcales bacterium
CGTGCGATCGCCACGCGACCGGCGACCAGGAAGATGAAGCAGGTCAGGTTGAGCGCGGCGTTGATCGCCGGGTGGAGCTGCTCCCAGGTCATCGACATCTAGGCGCGACCGTCGAGGACCATCACCGCGAACAGCACGGGGAGGTAGACGATCGAGGTGAGGAACACGCTGCGTGCCCACTTGGCGCCGCCGGTGCGGATCCCGGTGAAGGCCTGGACGAGCACGAGCGCTCCGAGCAGGGCCGCGGTGACGAGGTAGAGCGTCCCGGTGACGCCCAGCGGTACGAGCGCGAGGCTGATCGCGACCTGGACCACGAGATAGACGCCGATCTCGCGGCGTGCCGCGGTCTCGCCACGTGAGCCGGGGAGCGTCTTGAGGCCGGCCGCGTCGTACTCGCGCTGGCGGTACATCGCGATCGCGTGGAAGTGCGGCACCTGCCAGAAGAACAGCACGCCGAACACGGCGAGGCCTGCGAGCTCGATGCGCCCGGTCGCGGCGGTCCAGCCCATCAGCGCGGGCATCGCGCCGGGAACGCCGCCCACCCACACCGCCCAGTGCGAGCGCTGCTTCATCGGTGTGTAGACGCCGACGTAGAGGATCAACGCAAGGAGGCCGAGGGCGGCGGTGACCATGTTCACCATCGCGAGCACCGGCAGCGACAGCGCACCCTGGATCGCGCCGAACCACAGCGCGGTGTTCGGATCGAGCCGGCGCTGAGGGAGGGGGCGATTCTTGGTCCGCGTCATCAGGCAGTCGATGTCGCGCTCGAGCCACATGTTCAGCGTGTTGGCCGTGCCGACGATCAGCGCGGTCCCCGCGAGCAGCCACAGGGTGGTGGAGAGCGGTGCGGTGCCGGGCGCGAGGCTGATCGCGCCGGCCGCGGTCAGCAGCGACATCAGCATGATCTGCGGCTTGACCAGTGCGATCAGGTCGCTGGTCTTCGCCCGGAGCACGGCTGCGGTCACGAGGTCACGACTCCAGGCGCCGGGGCGCGGCGGACGGCGCGGGCCGACGGCAGCACACCCTCGAGGAGGGCGCCGGTGGTGCGGGGCGCGGTCATCAGCCACATGCCCATCCACATCGCCCACAGCGTGGCGGCTCCGGCAAAGTGGCCGACGGCGAGCGGGACGTAGCGCATCGAGAGCACGGTCATGATCCCGAGCGCCACCTGGCTGACGACGACGAGCGGGGCGAGCACGGCGAGCAGCCGGAGCTGCTGCCACGATCGTGCCCGGCGTGCGATCATCACGGCCGCGATCGTCGTGACGATCGCGACGACCACGCCGAACCCACGGTGGATCATGTGCAGGTGCTGGACGTCGGAGTCAGGCCACCACTCGCCACCGATCGTGCAGCTCGGCATGCCGAGGCAGACCATCGCGGCACCGAGGTGACGGACCAGCGCGCCGAACAGGAGCTGCACGAACACCGCCGAGCACGCGATCGCGATCCAGGTGCGCGTGGTGCCGAGCTCGGCCCGCAGCTTGTCGTGTCGCTGAAGCTCGATGACGCTGGGCGCGGGGCGCGTGCGGAACGCGGTGTAGATCAGGGTGGCGAAGTAGCTCATCCCGAGCAGCAGGTGGCCGGTGGAGACGAACCACGGCAGCTTGTACTTGACGGTGATCGCGCCGAGGGCGCCCTGGGCGATCACGAGCCCGAGCAGGATCCACGCGAGCTTGCCGAAGCCGGGATTCCGGTCGCGGCGGCGAAACAACAGGAAGGTCAGGACGATCTGGAGCAGGCCCACCGTCATCGCTGCGAGGCGGTGACCGTGCTCGTAGAACACGCCGCCGACCATCGGGGGAAACAGCTGGCCGTGGCAGACCAGCGTGGGCTCCGGGCACGCCAGGCTGGAGCCGGTGGGATTGACGGTCCCGCCGATCACCAGGAGAACAAAAGTCGCGGCAGCCGCGAGCTTGGCCAAGCGATGCTCGAGCATGAACTTCCGGGGTTGGGGTACCACATCTGATGTTTGGTCGACGACTACCGGGTCGCGATGCGACAAGACACCGCTCGCGAGCTGGACCCTAGCGAAATCAGCAGGTTATCCAGCGGTCGACTGTTGCCCCGAGGGTTTCTGTGGGCGTACAGTGATCGCGGCGAGCGCATGACCGACTCCTGGGTCGAAACGACGTCGATCGGCACGCTGCGATCGGACGATCTCGCCAAGGCCGGGATCACGTTCCGGTACAACCACTTCCTCTACAGGATGGTCGGCAAGCACCTGGCCAACGGTGGCATGGGGAGCGTCTACGAGCTCGAGCGCCGTGACGAGACCACCGGTGTGATCGAGCCGGTGGTCGGCAAGGTGTTCCACTCGAGCTACCTGCATCAGCTCCGCACCGATGACGTGACGCGACGCGATCACCACAACAACCTCGCCGCGATGGCGCGGATCGCGGCGATCGAGCATCCGAACGTCCTGCCGACGTACGTCTCCGCCCCGATCGCCGACAACTACCTGTTCGTCACGCCTCGCATGGGCGTGACGCTGCTCGAGGCGATCGCGAAGCACAACCTGACGCCGCGCGCGCGCACCAAGCTGCTCGTCCAGGCGCTCGAGGGGCTCGCCACGATGCACGCGGCCCGCCTGATCCACCGCGATTTCACGCTGCGCAACATCCTCGTCGACGACGGCGCGAACGTCGCTTACCTGTTCGACTTCGATCTCGCGATGTCGCTCGACGACGTGGGCTCGCAGACCTATCGCACGTACTACAAGGGCCGGATCTTCGGCTCCCCCGGCTGGTCGGTCGCGCCCGAGACGATCGATCAGGCGCTGATGGACTCGAACATCAACACCTCGCTCGATGTCTATGCGATCGGCGGCGCGCTGCACGGGCTGTTCACCGAGCAGCTGCTGTACGGGCAGGCCGACGATATGTGGGCGCTGCTGATCCGGATCGCCGAGGGCGTGGTGGTCGGCGGGCGGAGCAAGGTGTTCTATCCGGACACCGTCCCCATGAACCTCCGGTCGGTGATCGAGGGCTGCCTCGAGCGCGATCCTTCTCAGCGGTTCCCGTCGGTGCAGGCCGTGGTCCAGGAGCTGCGCGGCATGTTGCGCGAGCTCCCCGACGAGCGGCAGCGCCAGAGCAGGAGCCGCACCGAGATCACGGATCCGGCCGCGAAGCCGCTGCGGACCACGGGAGCCGTGGCAGCGCAGAGCCCGGATCCTTCGATCACACCCGAGCTCGTGGATGCCGCCGCGGTCGCGGTGCGCGCCTGGGGCTACGAGGTCGAGCGCAGCCTCGGCCGCGCGAAGGGCCACCCGATCTTCCTCGCCGCGCCGGTGCCGGAGATGGTGGCGAGCGGCGCGTTCCCCGATGCGAACATCTTCCCGAAGCTCGTCACGATGATCGATCTGACGCGGATCGCGGATCCGCGGAAGTTCGTCGAGGACTGGCAGCAGTACTTCTGGCCGATCCTGAAGCGCGTGCGGGAGGGCTTGCTGACCTCGCTGCACAAGGTGATCTACGACGCGAACACCAGCTCGTTGCTGCTGTTCTCCGAATACGTAGACGAGCCGCGGTTCGGCGACCGGATCGCCGAGTCCGATCTGCACATCGACGGCGCGCTCGCGCTCGGGCTCCTCGTGATCAAGCAGGTTGCAGCGCTCCACGAGCACGGCATGGCGCACAACAACATCTCGCCGGGCGCGCTGCTGTTCAAGGGCGCCGCGGCCACGCGCACGGTGATGCCCGCGATGATCGGGCTCGTCGAGCCGGCGATGGGAGTCGAGGCGATGGCAGGCGATTGTCGCCAGCTCGCCGGGATGGTGCTGACCTGGTTGCGGCCGAACCGCGTCGCGGCGCTGCACATCCGCATCAAGCCGATGTTCGATGCGCTGCGTGGCAAGCTCAACGGGTGGGCGTTCGACAAGCAGGTCCGCACGCCCTCGATCGACGAGCTCAACCAGTTGATCAGCGATGCGCTCGCGCTCGTCGATTTCAACTACTCCGTGCTCCGCGACTCGGGCGGTGATCTCCAGGAGTACGCGCTCCTCCTGATCTCCCTCCGCCTCTATCACCTCCTGTGGCCCAGCGCGGCGGTTCCTCCTCCGCGCCCGTCCCAGCCCCAGATCAAGAAGTGAAGTGACCGAAGCGCGGTCGCCCCGGTGGCGCCTCGCGATCGCCCTCGTCGTGGTGGCCGTGGGAGCCGCCGGCTTTGCGATCG
>JAYVRN010000609.1:0-4172 GCA_043776275.1 Myxococcales bacterium
GTGCGGCCGAGCTCCACGCCGTACTTGACGAGGAGGTACGGGGCCACCACCCACGCCAGCACGCCACCGAGCATCATGCTGACGTTGATCCGGAGGCCGACGAGCATGCCGGAGCCGATGCTCAGCAAGCTGTACTGCGCGCCGACCGCGAGGTTCGCGAGCACGATGCCCGTGGTCACGGTCTCGCCGTTCACGATCTTCGAGCCTTCGAGCAAGATCGCCGTCGGGCTCCAGCCCTCGGGGATGGTGTGGAACAGCTGAGCATCCTCGCGGAACACCATGATCAGACCCGAGGCCACCACGCCGATCATCACGGCGTTGAACGCGCGCAGGGCGTTGCGCTTGACCTCCGGCGACGCATCGCGCGGCGGGTCCATCACCGTGATCGTCTCGGCCGTCGAGAGGCCATCCACGTACGGGAGCTTCTCGTCGACCACGAAGTGGCGCCGCAGCGGCACCGCGAGCAGGACGCCGAGGGTGCACGCGCAGGTCAGCCACAGGAACGAGGTGAACGGCGTCAGCTCCATCGAGAACTTGCCGCCGGTGTTGTAGCGAAGGATGTCGAACGCGCCGAGCAGTACGCACATGAAGGCGGTCTGGGCGGCGCTGGTCCCCGCGGCCTCGGCGAGGTTGTTCTGCCAGCGATCGTAGTGGCGCTGGCGGAACACGATGTCGAGGAGCCGCAGGAACAGGAACCCGAAGAACGCGGCGACCACGGAGACGTTGGGGCCAAAGCCGAGCTTCAGCACCATGTAGGGGTACGAGAGCCCCATCATCAGGGCGACGAGGACGCCCGCGAGGATCACCTGCCAGGTGATGTCACCCCTGGTCGGCGGGGGCTCGAGCGGCAAGATCGCTCCCGGTGGCGGCGGTCCGTCACCCCCGATCGCCTCGAGCCCGTCCTTGAGGATCTTGGCATCCGGGACCTCGACATCCTGGTCTTCGTGACTCACGGCCGGAGACATAACACGGCGGTTCGCGTGTTACCGTCGAAGTCATGTCCGTCCAACTGCAGCTGGGCGCTGCGACCGTGAAGCTCGAGGGTGTGTCGGCGCGTGTGTTCGCAGGGCGAGACCCAGCGGCCTGCCAGCTCGCCCATATGGATCAGACCCTGTCGCGCCGCCATGCGGAGATCTGGGTCGAGAACGGCAAGGCGTTCCTCAGGGACCTCGGGTCCGCCAATGGCACCTGGGTCAACGGCCAGCACCTGGGTCAGGAGGCGGTCCCCCTCCAGCCCGGGCAGCAGATCTACCTCGGGCACGTGCCGCTCAGCGTGATGTGGCCCGTCGATGGCTCGAAGACCGCGATGGCCACGGAGATGCCCGCGGACCTCAAGGCCCTGATCGCCGCCCGCCAGCAGCAGCAGGCCGTGGCTGCCGCCGCGCCACTCGCCGTGACCTCCCCGGCGAGCAGCTCCACCCCCCTGCCCTCCGAGTTCGCCTACCGCAAGCAGGGCGCCAACTCGAACGGCGTGATGTTGCTCGCCCTCCGCCAGGACACGTTCTTCAACGGCACGATGATCGAGGGCTACGTCGAGTTCACCTCGACGGACAACCAGACCGTCGCCTCGATCACCGTCGAGCTCGTGGAGCTCAAGCGCGGCGGGGTGGCCACGGGCCACACCTGGGACCGCTTCCTGGTCCGCCAGGGCCCGTGGCGCGCCGCCAACGGCGACGTGCTGCCACTCCCGTTCCAGCTCCGGGTCCCGCCCGGGACGTCGATGACCGGCCCGGATATCTACTGGGAGATCCGCGGCATGGTGGACATCAACTGGGCGAGCGACATCGACGCCAAGATCGGCATCCACATGCGCAACCAGGACATGGAGCGCATCCGCGACGCCCTCGGCGCCCTCGACTACCGCCTCGGGGACATCAAGAGCGTCGCCCTCGGCCAGCGGTTCGAGGCGAACTTCGCCCCGCCCGCGAACCTCGCGAAGCAGTGGGGCGTCAACGAGATCGAGCTCGGCATCGAGTACCTCGGGGCGAACCTCAAAGTGCAGATGAAGCTCGACCGCAAGGGCCTGCACCACGACCCGCAGCTCGACCAGGTGTTCGAGCTCGGTCGGCTGCGGGCGGCGTCTCAGCCGGAGATCAACGCCACGTTCAAGGCGATGATCGATCAGCTGATGCCCAAGAAGTAGCGGCTACTTCTTCTCGTTGCGCTTGCGCTCGTCGTCCTCGCGACGCTTGCGATCGTCATCGTCCCGGCGCTTGCGATCCTCGTCCTGGCGGCGGCGATCGTCCTCCTGCCGCTTCTTGTCCTCGTCCGCGCGCTTCTTCTGATCGTCCTCGGCGCGGCGCTTGTCGTCCTCCTGCCGCTTGCGCTGCTCGTCGGCCTGCTTGCGCTGCTGCTCGTCGAGCCGCTTGCGATCCTCGTCGGCGCGCTTCTTCTGCTCGTCCTCGCCCCGGCGCTTGTCCTCGTCCGCGCGCTTCTTCTGCTCCTCCTCCCCACGCCGCTTGTCGGCCTCCGCGCGCTTCTTCTCGTCGTCCTGGCGGCGCTTGTCATCGTCATCCTTGCGACGCTTGTCCTCGTCCTGCCGCTTGCGCTGCTCGTCGGCCTGCTTGCGCTGCTGCTCGTCGAGGCGCTTGCGATCCTCGTCCTTGCGACGCTTCTCGTCCTCCTCGCGGCCGCGCTTGTCGTTGTCGTCCTTGCGGCGCTTGTCTTCGTCGGCGCGCTTCTTCTGCTCGTCGTCGGCGCGGCGCTTCTCCTCGTCGGCGCGCTTCTTGTCCTCTTCGAGGCGCTTGTTCTGCGCCTCCTCGGCGCGCTTGCGCTCCTCGTCCTGCCGCTTGCGCTGCTCGTCGGCCTGCTTGCGCTGGTCCTCGTCGAGGCGCTTGCGATCCTCCTCGCGGCGACGCTTGTCATCCTCGTCCCGGCGGCGCTTCTCGTCCTCGGTGCGCTTCTTGCCCTCGTCCTCGGCGCGGCGCTTGTCTTCCTCCGCGCGCTTGCGGTCCTCGTCCTGCCGCTTGCGCTGCTCGTCGGCCTGCTTGCGCTGATCCTCGTCGAGGCGCTTGCGATCCTCCTCGCGGCGGCGCTTGTCCTCCTCCTCGCGGCGGCGCTTGTCCTCCTCGGTGCGCTTCTTGCCCTCCTCGTCCCCGCGGCGCTTGTCTTCCTCCGCACGCTTGCGGTCCTCGTCGTCGCGGCGGCGCTTGTCCTCGTCGAGCTTCTTCCGATCCTCGTCGAGCTTCCGGCGATCGTCCTCGACCTTCTTGCGCGCCTCGTCCTCCTGCCGCTTGCGATCCTCCACGCGGCGCTTCTCGAGCAGCTCCTGCTGCTTCTTGAACTCTTCCTGACGCAGGCGCTCCTCATCCGCACGGCGCCGCTGATCTTCCTCGCGGGCCTTGCGATCGCGCTCCTCGAGCTTCTTGCGATCCTCTTCGAACCTGCGGCGATCTTCCTCGACCTTGCGGCGCTGATTGTCATCGGCCGCCTTGCGCTGCTCCTCCTCCATCCGGCGGTTCCGCTCGTCGAGGCGCTTCTGTTCCTCGTCGCGGCGGCGCTTCTCCTCGTCCCACTGGCGCTGGCGATCCGCATCGCGGCGGCGCTCCTCTTCCTCGCGCTTCATCTGCGCGGCGCGCTCGCGCTGCACCTGCTCGTCCCGGCGGCGGCGCTCCTCGAACTCGCGCTTGCGATCCGCCATCCGGCGGTTGAGATCGCGCAGCTGGTCACGATCGTAGCGCCCGACCTCGCGCAGCTGGAGGCGGTCCCGTCGGACCTGCACGCGCTGCCGGCGCATCCAGTCCTCGTCGGGGCCGGCGACCCACAGATCCTTCTTGAACCGGTGATAGCGCTGGAGGCGCGAGGTGCCCTTGATGTACGCGGCGAAGTTCGCCGTCACGTAGAACCGTCGCGGGTCCGCGCTGGTCAGCTGGTTGGCCGGGACGAACCGCCACTGCTCGTCGGGGACGTAGCTGTCCTCGGCGTAGCCCATCGGCGCCCAGCCACACCAACCCTCACCCACGCGCCACTGCACCCAGGCCGGACCCCACTTGGTGTCGGGGACCCAGACCCAGCGATTGACCCACACCCAGCGACCGTAGTGATCCGTGGCCCAGCCCCACTGGTCGCTCGAGACCCAGGTCCACCCGTACTCGGCGAACGTCCAGTGCCCGTTCGAGTACGGCTGGTAGTTCGGCGTCGAGGGCGCGAACACCCAGCCGTACGTGCGGTCG
>JAYVRN010000610.1:0-15050 GCA_043776275.1 Myxococcales bacterium
GTCGAGGAACATGTACTCGGAGCACGGGTTCGACGCGTTGATCCGGGCCGTGTTGATGCACGGGTGCCAGTCATTGATCGTCGTGTCGTACTGGATGCCCGGGTCACCGCAGATCCACGCGGCGTCCGCCATCTTGCGCATCACCTCGCGGGCCTTGAAGGTCTCGACCTTCTTGCCATCGGTGACCGACTTGGTGGACCACTCGCCATCGCGAAGGACGGCGTTCATGAACTCGTCGGTGACGCGGACCGAGTGGTTCGCGTTCTGATAGTTGACCGAGTCATACGCGCCGCCGACGACGTTGAAGCCGCCGTCGTAGCCCGCATCGATCAGCGCCCACGCCTTCTTCTCCTCGATCGCCTTGCAATCGATGAAGTCGACGACGTCCGGGTGCTCGACGTTGAGGATGACCATCTTGGCCGCGCGGCGGGTCTTCCCACCGGACTTGATCGCGCCAGCGAACGCATCGAAGCCGCGCATGAACGACACCGGGCCCGAGGCCGTGCCGCCACCGTTCAGGTGCTCGCGCGAGCTGCGCAGCGACGACAGGTTCGAGCCCGTGCCCGAGCCATACTTGAACAGCATGCCCTCGGTCTTTGCGAGG
Organism: Myxococcales bacterium; assembly: GCA_043776275.1. Classification (GTDB taxonomy): domain Bacteria; phylum Myxococcota_A; class Polyangia; order Haliangiales; family Haliangiaceae; genus JABFXX01. The sequence continues at coordinate 605 of JAYVRN010000610.1, forward strand.
GTGAGGATCGACGTCATCGAGTCATCGACGGCGTTGATGAAGCACGCAGAGCACTGCGGGTGCTCCTCGACGCCGACGTTGAACCAGACCGGCGAGTTGAACGCCATCTTCTGGTGGAGGAGGAGGTGAACGAGCTCATCGCGGAACGCCCACGCGTCCTGCTCGCTCTTGAAGTAGTTGTCCGCCTTGCCCCAGCCATAGATCGTATCCGCGACGCGGGCGATCATCGACCGCACCGACGACTCCCGCTGCGGCGTGTTCAGCGTGCCGCGGAAGTACTTCTGGACGACGACGTTGGTCGCGGTCTGCGACCAGGTCTTCGGGAACTCGACGCCGCGCTGTTCGAAGAAGATCTTGCCGTCGGCTCCACTGATCACCGCATCACGCAGCTCCCACTCGACCGTCTCGAACGGGTCCACACCCTGGCGGGTGAAGTACCGCTCGACGGTGAGGCCCGGCCGCTGGTCCTTGATGACGCGGCTCTGGACCTTTTCACGGGTGGTGGTGGCGACTGCGACGGACTTGGCGAGCATGAACCCCTCCTCTTGACTCTCGGTGCGCGGCGTTGTGGAAAAAAATGATTGATCCGGGGTCTGATCATTTCTGCTTTAGGGCGCAGAAGACCCATGGGCAGTCCAACCAACTGCCGAAAACCCCTGAAGAAACTCGACTACCTAAAGACCGCTACGGTGATCCCGAACGACTGCCATGTGGAACTGCGGCGGGTGGAGCTCATACCAGGGTGGGCTGACGTCGTTTCCGACTGCTTTGTGACGGGTCGCGTCACCTGGTGTGATCCATTCGGGACATCGCGGCGGAGTTCCCTTTTAACGAGGGCACAGGTAGGGGGCAAGAAAAAGTGCCACTAGATTTGGTGGGTCTCCCGGGAGCGTGTCCTACCCCTAGTGTGTGTCCGGGTGTGATATCCGCGTGGAGTACCTGTGGATTGAGAGTGGATTGTGAGTGAATGGGGATCCGATTCGTGAGGGATTCTCAGTCGTTATTTTTCGCTGTGGACAAGGCTGTGGACACCCGAAAATCCGCGAATTGACGCGTTGAGTTACCGGGGAGATCCCTCCAGAAAAAAATTTGCTACGGCGTCCGGATTGGTGTGGAACAGAGATTTTTCGGGAGCAGATCCCGCCTATTTTTTGGGCAGTTTTTCGTCGTTGACGCGACGCGATATGGCCCCTCGAAACGGGAGCTGTCTGCCGCATTACGCTGCACCCTTCGGCGCTGCAAAACGCCCGGTTCGCAGAGCGTCTCCCGCGCTGTCACGGATCCGCGACGGGGCGCTCGCACCGGATCGCTACAAGGGCTCATGAATCCCGCCTCGATCCGGTTCCACGGCTCGTACCGCTACGCGACACCCGAGGCGCTCCAGCGCGCCCTGGAGGCCGCCAGACGCTGGCTGGACGACGAGGAGCTCTACGACCACGAGGGTGATTGGCTGGGCTGCTTCGTGTCCTCAGGCGCCACGCTGCGGATCGATACGCAGCTGCCAATCGAGGCCGACCGGTTCGCCGCAGTCGCGGTGATGGAGGCGCTCGCCGAGCACGCGCTCGAGGGCATCGTGGAGGCCCAGCGTGGCGAGCTACGGCTCGATGCGTTCCCGTGCGGCGTCGAGGACTGAGCGCTCAGCGGTAGCGCACGAGTTCGGCCTTGGCGCGGGCTCGGATCGTCGCGTTGGGATGATCGCGCGCAGTCTCCTCGAGGTACTGGATCGCGGGCGCGCCGATCTCGGTGCGGAGAAACGCCGCGAGCTCGTCGTTGTACGACGGCGTGGTGATGAAGCCCTTGAGGAGCGTCTTGATCAGCTCGGGATCCGTCTTGTAGCGGGGCTCGAGGCGCACGGCGTCGCGGAAGTTCTTGAGGCCGTCGGTCCACCACAGCTTGGCGAAGTACAGCTTGCCGGCCATGTAGGGGATCTCGGCGTTGTTCGCATAGATCGCCCGCGACTTGCCGAGGAGATCGATCGCTGCCTCACGCTCTCCGTTCGCGACGAGATCTGCCGCGCGCGCGAGGAGCTTGTCCGCGCCCTCGCGCGAGGTCGGCTCCATCTCGATCTCGCCGCTGCCACGCGAGGAGATCGACGCATCGGAGGCGGTCTCATGGGCCGAGCTTCCGCCACCGCTGGCGATCGCCGCGATCAGGATCACCACGACGAGCAACCCGCCCGCACCGATCGCGAGCTGCTTGCGGGTGAACGGCAGACCATCGGGGTTCGCCCGCGGAATCGGCTGCATCGCGGCTGGCTGACTGCCATCGGTCTCGGACAGCACGGGATGAGGCACGCTCGACGGCGTCGGCAGGTCGACGCCGTATGGCTGCGGGATCGGCGCGGCCCCCGGCGCGCTCGTCACCGACGACGGCACGGCCTGAGGGATCGACAGCGACGGCGCCGCCTGCGGAATCGACAGCGATGGCGCCGTCACCGGGAGGCCGAGCTGGGTCCCGCCCTGCGGGAGCATCATCGACGCGCTGACCTGTTGCGGCGCGGCGCTCTGCGCGGCATCGAGCGCGGCGACGAACTCGCTGGCGCTCTGGAAGCGATCGGCCGCAGGCTTCTGCAGTGCCTTCGCGACCACGGCCTCGAGCTCGCCGAACTCGGTGCCCGGGAGCTTGTCGGCGAGGCGCGGTGGCGCCTGCTTGAGGTGCATCGAGACCACCTCCATCGGATCGTCGCGCTCGGAGTGGAACGGCTTGTGACCGGTGAGCAGCTCGAACAGCAGCACGCCGCACGCGTACAGATCGCAGCGGTAGTCGATGTTGGTCCCGCGGATCTGCTCGGGCGCCATGTACGCCGGCGTTCCGACGACGATCCCCGACGTGAGCTTCGAGACCTGCTGTTCTTGCGTCAGCCGGGCAAGACCGAAATCGAGGATCTTCACGTGATCGCCGAGGCCGGCCTTCTGGCCGAGGATGATGTTCGCTGGCTTGATGTCGCGATGGATGATGCCCAGCTCGTGCGCGTGGGCCACGCCCGAGAGCGTCTGGCGCACCATCTCGATCGCGCGCGGGATCGGGACCGGACCTTGCTCGAGCAGCGTCTTGAGATCGAGGCCGCTGATGAAGTCCATCACCACGTACGGCTTGCCTTCGTGGGTCCCGACATCGAGGACGGCAGCGCAGTGCGGGTGCTCGAGCTTGGCCATCGCCATCGCCTCGAGCTCGAACCGCTTGCGGCTGGACAGCTCGTTGGGGAGCTCGTCGTGGAGGACCTTGATCGCGACGATCTTGCCGAGCTTCAGGCGCTCGGCGCGGTAGACCACGCCCATCGCACCCTGCGCGATCGGCTCCATGACCTTGTACCGGCCGTCGAGGACGGCGCCGGAGAGATCCCCACTGGCCACGCCGTCACACTAGCGCGTCCTGCTCAGCTGGAGGTAGCTGCGAGCCGACCCTTCGATCCATGGTACCAGAGCGGCGTGCGCTGGTTCCTCTCGCTGACGATCGTCGTCGCGCTCGGCTGCGGGCGAAAGGACGAGGCCGCACCGGCGCCGGCGCCGAGCACCAAGCCGTTGCGCGTGATCTCGCTGACGCCGTCGGCGACCGAGGTGATGGCGGCGCTCGGGGCGACCTCGATGCTGGTCGGCGTCGACGCGTACTCGGAGTATCCACCCGAGGTGAAGCAGCTGCCCAAGGTGGGGAGCTTCCTGACGCCGAACCTCGAGGTGATCATCAAGCTCGATCCTTCCCTCGTGATCGTCGATGACATTCACACCGCGTCCGCAGGTGCGCTCCAGCAGGCCGGTGTTGCCACGGTGGAGTGCGACATGCACTCGCTGCCCGACGTGAGGTCGGCGCTGGTCACCGTGGGCACGCGGATCGGCAAGCTGCACGAGGCCGAGGCGATCGGCGCACAGATCGAGCAGGCGATGACGGACGCGGTCGCCAGGCGGCCGGCGAAGCGCCCGCGCGTGCTCGCGATCATCGATCGTGAAGCGGGCGGCCTCGGGAACCTCGTCGCGGCGGGCACGGGCAGCTATGTCGACGAGCTACTCGCGCTCGTGGGCGGAGAGAACGTGCTCGCCGGCGCAGGCGTGCGGTATCCAAAGCTCTCGATGGAAGAGGTGCTGCGGGCGCAGCCCGAGGTGATCCTTGATCTGTCGTACGCGGCGCGCGGGGACAAGGGCCTGGAGCCGTGGAGCGCCGTCGATGTCCCGGCGGCGAAGTCGCACCGCGTGGTGGCGATGACAGAGGCGTTCCTGATCGCGCCCTCGCCGCGCGTGGGCGCGGCGCTCGACGCTCTCGCCAGGGCGCTCGCGCCCTGACGGGGTGGCTCGAGGTGGGTCTTTGCGGGTCTTGCCATATGGTGTACTATTGACACCATGTACACCTTCTTCTTCACGGAGGCGTCCCCGTTCTCGCAGTGGTACCGCTGCTCGTTCACCGTGAACGAGCGGACGTTCATGTGCGCGGAGCAGTACATGATGCACGGCAAGGCGTTGCTGTTCGGTGATGCCGCGATCGCCGCCGAGATCCTCACAGCGAGCCATCCGAAGCAGCACAAGGCGCTCGGGCGGCGCGTCGCGAACTTCGACGACGTCGTGTGGAAGCGCGAACGCGAGGCGATCGTGATGGCTGGCAGCCGCGCGAAGTTCACACAGAACCCGGAGCTGAAGGCGCTCCTGCTCGCGACCGCCGGGACCACCCTCGTGGAGGCCAGTCCCTACGATCGGATCTGGGGGATCGGCCTCTCGGCGACCCATCCGAAGGCGCAGGACCCAGCGAGCTGGCGTGGGCAGAACCTGCTCGGCAAGATCCTCACGCAGCTCCGCGACGAGCTCTAAGGTCAGCCCCCTCGTCCGGCCTCGTCGCGCAGCCGGGCGTGCTCGATCAGCAGGTGCGTGATCGTGACGGTGAGCTCCGAGGCCACCACCGCCGGCGCGCCGGCGATCAGCTCGAAGTAGCCGGTCTGCCAGTCCAGCACGTCCATGATCACGGCGCGGGAATCCGCATCGATCGCGGTGGAGCGAGCGCGGACGATCTTGCCCTCGCGGAAGTCGAGCCACGCCACGGTTTGCTCGCGCGTGACGGACAGCTGCCCGCTCTTCCGCTCCTGCTCGAACATCGTCATCAGCGAGGGGAGATTGACCTCGGTCAACGAACCACGGAGCACCACGCGCTCGGTGTCGCGCTGGCTGGCGCGCGCCCAGCGCCGGGCGCGGATGATCACCTCGAGCACGGTGAACGGCTTCGGGATGAAGTCCATCGCGCCGAGCTGCACGGCCTGCAGGCGCGAGAGATCACTCGCGTCCTCGGACATCATCATCACCGGCACGCTCGCGAGCTCGGCGTGGCGGCCCATCTCCTGCAGCACGTGGAGGCCATCGACCACCGGCATGTCGCGCTCGATCAACACCACGTCCGGAGTCTTCGAGAGGCACGCGCCGATCGCCTCCATGCCATTGGTGGCGGTGGCCACGGAGAACCCGGCGTTGTCGAGGGCGGTGGACAGCCGCTCGAGCAGGCGCGTGGACGGATCTCCGACGACGATCCGGATGTCCGCGCGGTGCTGTTGCTTCGCGTTGTTCTCGAGCAACCGGAGCACCGCCTCCGCGAACTGCTCGTCGGCCGGGCGAACGGGATCGCGGAACACCACGCCGATACCGGGGAACCGCCCGAGCGTCCGCGCCTCGACCTCGGTGAGGCTGTGCGTGACCTGCCCGGTGGTCAGGAGGCGCTGACCATTCGGCGAGATGATCACCTGCACCACCGTGCCCGCGGGCAGCGGCGGTGACATCCGGATGAACATCCCGAACGCCGAGAGATCCTGCGACACGGCACGCAGCTTCTTACCGTTCGAGATCACCTCGACCGGAAGATTCATCGCGACGCGATTGTTGCGACGACGCACCCGGCAAGAGGAGTAGCGCGTTTCCGGCAAGGAGTCAGCCCGGCTGACGTATGGTAGCGGCCGATGGCGAGGCTCGCGCTCCAGGACGTCACGGTGGCTCTCGGCCGGCGCGATGTCGTGAGCAACGTGTCCGTCGAGGTCGGCGAGGGAGAGCTGGTCGTGATCGTCGGGCCCAACGGCGCGGGCAAGACCACCCTGCTCCGCGCGATCGCGGGCCTGGTTCCCGTGCGCAGCGGGACGGTGCGGGTGATGGGGCACGATCCGGCGAGCGGCAAGCGCGGCGCGATCGCACGCGACCTCGCGTACCTGCCACAGCAGTACGAGCTCGCGTTCCCGTTCGCCGTCGAGGAGGTGGTGCTGCTCGGACGGTATGCGCGGCAGCGCGGGCTCGGCCTCGCCTCGGAGCAGGACCTCGCTGCGGCGCACGCGGCGATGAAGGCGTGCGATGTGGACGCCCTCGCCACCCGCCGGTTCGACGAGCTCTCGGGCGGCGAGGCGCGGCGCGTGATCATCGCGCAGGCGTTGTGTCAGGGCGCCACATGCCTGCTGCTAGACGAGCCGACGGCCGGCCTCGATCCCGCACACGCACGTACGGTGTTCGAGATGCTGCGCGCGCAGTGCGATGCGGGCACCACCGCGATCGTCGTCACGCACGATCTGGATCTCGCGCTGCGCCACGGCCATGCGATGTGGCTGGTCGCCAGCGGGCGGATCGTGGCGCGCGGCGCACCCGCGGACGTGCTCGGGGCGGCGGAGACCCAGCGCGCGTTCGGCGTGACCATCCATGTCGGCGAGCTGCCCTCGGGCGGCCGGTTCGCGGTGCCGGCGTGAGCGGGTTCATCAGCGGCAGCAGCCAGCGGCTGACGGCACGGCGGTTCGTCGTCGCGCTCGTGGGCTGTGCGGCGCTCGCTGCTGTTGTCGGCGTGCTCGCGCTGATGATCGGCGTCGGCACGGATCGCGGCGGTCGGCACCTCGAGCTGCTCGGTCTCGATGCGCTGACCGACGGCACGTTCGAGGCGAAGATCCTCGCGGTGCGGATGCCGCGCGTGCTGGCGGCGCTGCTCGTCGGTGGTGCGCTGGCCGGCGCCGGGTGTGCGCTGCAGGCGCTGCTGCGTAATCCGCTGGCCGAACCGTTCACGCTCGGGATCTCATCGGGGAGCTCGCTCGCGGCGGTGCTCGCGATCCGGCTCGGCGTGGAGGGCGCGCTCGGCGGCGCAGGTGTGGGCGCCGCGGCGCTGTTCGGGGCGATCGCCACGCTGCTCGTGGTGTGGCGGCTCGCCCGGGTTGGCTCCGCACTGCCGCCCGCCACGTTGATCCTCGCGGGCGTGACGCTCTCGATGTTCTGCTCGGCGGCGAGCGTGCTGATCCAGTACACGAGTGACTTCACCGAGGTCAGCCGGATGCTGCGATGGATGCTCGGAGGGCTGGATTCGATGCAGCTCTCGACGGTGAAGTACGCGGCGCTGCCGATCCTCGGCGGGCTGGTGATCCTCGCGCTGCACGGGCGCGCGCTCAATGCGCTCGCGGCGGGGCCCGAGGTCGCGGCGTCGCTCGGTGTGCCGGTGGCGCGCACCACGAGCGTCGTGTTCTTCCTCGCGTCGCTGCTGGTGGGTGCGGCGATCGCGGTGGCCGGGCCGATCGGGTTCGTGGGGCTGATCGTCCCGCATGCGCTGCGCGCGATCCTCGGGCCGGATCACCGCCTGTTGATCCCCGCGTCGGTGTTCGGTGGCGCGGTGCTGTTGACGATCTGCGACACGCTCGCGCGCACGGTCACCGCGCCCGCACCACTGCCGACCGGTGCGGTCACCGCGCTGCTCGGCGGGCCGTTCTTCGTGATGATCCTCGTCGGGCAGAAGCGCCGCGCGGCGATCTGGGGGCGGCCATGAGTGATCGCGTGCTCCGGCACGTGCTCGAATCGATCTCGCCTGCCTCGGCGGCGCATGCCGAGGGCGCGCGGCAGAACGTGGCGGGCGCCGGCACGCCCGTGCTCGAGCGGCTCGCGATGGCGGTGGGTGGAGCGCAGCACAGCGCGCGGCCACGTGCGGAGCGGCGCACGATCGTGGTGATCGCGGGCGATCACGGCGTGGGAGATCCGGGCATCGTCCTTGGCGCAGCACATCCCACCGTGGTGGCCGCGCACGCGATCGCCGATGGCACCGCGGCCCTCGCGCAGGTCGCGCGTGCCAGCAAGACACCGGTGTTGCTCGTCGATGCGGGGGCCAAGGAGACCGCATCGATGCCCGCGATCGCGGTGCACCTCGGGCGAGGAGCGAGCGCGGATCTGTTCCGCGGTCCGGCGATGACGATCGTCGATGCGGCGCTCGGCCTCGAAGCGGGGATCGCGCTCGCGATCTCTCTCGCGGATCCGGGGCTCAATGTCCTCGCGATCGGCGCGATCGGGGTGGGGGCCGATGTCGCCTCGATGGCGTTGCTCGGCGCGGCGCTCGGCGCGGCACCCACCGGCTTCTCGGATCCGGTGGCCGAGGCGGCGGGTGCGAGGGGAGCCGAGCTCGCGGGGGCGGGTGGCCTCGATCTGCTGGCGGCGTTCGGGGGGCCTGAGACTGCGGTGCTCGCCGGGCTGATCGTCACGGCGGCCTCGATGAACGTGCCCGTGGTCCTCGACGGCTACGCCACCGGTGCGGCGGCGCTGATCGCCGCGCGGCTCGCTCCGCACGTCATCGGGTACCTGGTCGCCGCGCATGGCGGCACGTTCACGCACGCGCGGATCCTGGCGCACCTCGGGCTCTCGCCGGTGTTCGAGGTCGGCCTCGGGCATGGCGAGGGGACGGGAGCGGCGATGGTGCTCCCGCTGCTCGATCAAGTGGCGGCGCTGGTCGCGCGGGGGTAGATACAGACGGTGAGTGATCCGCGGCGGAAGAGCACCGGCACGTTCGAGGTCGAGCGCACCACGGGTTCGCACGAGGTGCTCGATCGGCTGTTCGTCTATGGAACGATGCGCCAGGGCCAGACGGCGCGCTCGCTGATCGCGAACCAGATCTCCCATCGCGTCGCGGCGCACACGGACGGCGCGATCTATGCGTTCCCGATGGGCTACCCCGGGTTCTGCGAGGGCGATGGCCGCGGCAAGGTGGTCGGCGAGGTCCTGTGGCTCACCGATCTCGCGGCGACGTTCGGCCTGCTCGATGCGTACGAGGGCGCGGACTTCGCGCGCGTGATCAAGCAGGTCACGCTGTCCACAGGCGAGGAGGTCTGGACCTGGATCTACACGCTCGCCGATCCCGGCGCGGTCAAGCACGGTGCGCTGATCGCGGATGGCGACTGGGTCCGCTACTGGACCGAGCAGCAGTAACGTGGCGGCAACCGCCGAGCAGCAAAGCGTCGCGGCAACCGCCGAGCAGCAGGTACGTTGCGGTAACCGCCGAGCAGCGAGCGTCCGGTCACGGTAGTGGCGAAGGCTCCCCCGTGGAAGCGACCGCGCCCGCCGGCATCGGGTCCGAAGACCAAGCTCAGCGCCGAGGCGGTGGCGGCCGCGCGGGCTCGGGCGGAGGCCGCCGGTCGGAGGTACCCGAACCTCGTCGACAACATGTGGGCTGCGGCCTGGGACAAGCGCCGGACAGGCTGACGCGTCTTGGGTCCAACCTCGTCGGGGCCAGTAGTTTCAGCAGCTTCGGCACCGCAAGTTGCTCAAGTTGAAACCGTCCCCATTCCTTAGCAACCCCCGCGACCAGTGGCCGATAGGCGGCGGCATGCACAAGCTCCATGTCCTGGCCGTGGCCGTCGCCCTCGTGGGCTGCGGCAATGTCACCGATCCGTCCTCCACCGGCGCCGACGACGCGATGTCGGAGCCCGATGCTCCCGAAGATCCGGGGCCGGTCGATCCGGCGGTGCTGTCGATCGTCAGCTCGGTGGTCCATGACGAACGCGGAGACGCGATCGACTTCGCCTCGGGCGAGCCCGTGCACACGCACGCGGGGCCGCCAATCAAGGTCGGTGGGGCCGGGTGCCCGGTGCTGTATCGCTACGCGTACCTGCTCGATCGCGCGCCGCGCTACGGGCGCGAGGCCGCGCCGAACCCACTCGCGTTCGTGATCGCGGCGCCCACAGCGATCGCGCTCGATGCGTCCGCGACGGCGTATCGCGTGATGAGCGCGGCCGGGGTGGAGCTGTTGCCGTGGACGGGGTTCGCACCCGATGCGGCGGGGCGCGCCACGATCGAGATGCACCGCGACGAGCTGGCCGCGCTCGGTGCGTACATCGGCGAGCTGCACCTCGAGGTGCGTGTACGCGATACGGCGGGCGCCGAGCAAGTGGCCACCGCGTGCTGGGAGCACCACCCGATGGCGGCGCCGCTCGCGATCGAGGCGCCGCGGATCGCCACCGGGCCGGCCGCGCTCTCGGGGCGCACGCTGGGCACGCCGACGGGCAGCACGCACGTGATCGATCTGATCGCGTCGGGGCCGCGCCCCGTCGAGGTGTTCACCCAGCGCTTCGTGCAGCACACTGCCGAGCCGATCACGCTGGAGATCACGCCCGCCCCGCCGAGCGGGACGTTCTCCACCACGGTCCTCGATCTCTACGTCGCCGTCAGCACCACCTATGGCAGTGCGGACTGCGCGCTGTATCCCAACCTCTGCGATTCCTCGCCGGCTCCGACGCCCCCGGCGATCGTGCGCGCGGGACCGATCGTGCACGGCACCTGGACCACCTCGATCGTCGACGAGGTCAGCGGCGCGGCGGTGAGCTGCCCCGCGGGCGTGTGTGCGATCCCCGCGCGCGCCAGCGGCGCCGAGCCCCGCGCCTATCGCGTGCTCGTCACCGGCAAGCAGTTCGCGGAGCTGTGGCCGGCGAGCGTGCCGGTCGGCGAGCTCGAGATCGCATACCACCCGGTGACGGGTGCGACGCCTTCGGGACCCAGCGCCAGCGCGTCACGCTGCACGAGCCTGCAGACGGTGTTCGGGCACGATGGCGGCCTCATCTACACCTGCACGGCCGCCACCAGCTACCAGGAGACGCTGGCCCTCGATCGAGCCCGCCTCGACCTCGCCCCCACGCCGTTCCGGATCGCCGCGGCGATCTCCGGCCTGACCCGCGAGCCGGTCGCGTATCTACCGGGTGGCGTGGTCGCCGCGCCTGCCGTCAGCTGGGACGGCGGCGACGGCCCGATGTGATCAGATCTCGGTCCAGTCCAGATCGTCGTCGATGGTCGAGAAGTTCACGGTCTCCATCTCCTCGTGCGACGGGCGGTTGCGCTCGGCATCCTCCTGCTCCTCGCGGATGCGCTTGCCGGTCTCCGCGGTCGACGACCCCGGATGCGGGACGGCGTGACCGTGCAGCGTGGAGGCGATCAGCTCCGCCAGGGCCTGCGGATCCCGTGTCCCCTTGACCTCGATTTCGATCATGGGACGGCTGTAGCAGACCGGCCCGGCTGGCCGTCCTCGTCCCTGATCACAACGACTGCTATCCGCGCTTCGCTAGGCGTAGCCCCACGACATCAAACGGGAGTGCTCCGCGGGAGTGCCCGGGCGTGCAATGCCCCCGCGAGTCGAGGGGGATGGCGGACCACTTCAGCTGAAGGTCCGCTGGAGGTCAGCTGGTCAGATGAAGAAGTGACCGAGCACCGCCATCGACAGAGCGGCGAGGGCGGCGGCGATCGTACCGACCCCGATCTTGGGGCTCGGCAGGGTTACTCGTTGCGGCACGAGGGTGACTTTCCCTGTTTGGCAGGAAAGATCAAGTTCCCCACGGCCACAACCAGGTCGAGTAAGTTCCCATTCAATTACAGTGGATTAGACCGCAAGTCCGGGGCCAAATTCCAAGCGCAGAAGCTTGACCCAACCGAGGGGTTCGCGAGCGGCTCACGAACCGCGGGCGAGCTTGATCAGACGCAGATACGAGGCCTGGGTGCGCACCGCGAGATCGAGCAGCTCGGTGATCAGGAACTGCGGAGGTGGGCCGGCGGTGTGGGCGTAGAGCAGGTTCACCGCGCGCTGCTTCACGAGCACCGGGATCACGACGACGTCGATCGGCTCGGGGCTGGTGCCGAGCGCGGTCCACAGCTTGACCTCCACCGGTCGCGCGGAGGACGGCGACGGGCCCACGAACGCCTCCCCGGAATCGTGTGCTGCCTGCAGCGAGGACACGCCGCCCAGCGGGAGTGACAGCTCCTCGATCGGGGTCTTCAGCACCGCGGGTGGGGCGACCCAGCCGCGCCAGCCGAGCGCGTTGCCATCCCGGATCAGGAACACCACGAGGGCGTCGCAACGGCCCCGGGCATAGTCGAGGAGCGCATCGGCGATCTGCTCCCGGTGCGTGGCGGTATCGATCTGCTCGCAGGCCGCGCCATACGACAGCGCATGCGGGATCTGGGATCCGGAGGTCAGCTGCTGCGAGTTGCGACGGCGACGCGGCTCGAGCGTGAACGCCGGCGGCATCACCATGCCGTGAGCGGGCTGCTGGCGACGGCGATCGTCGTGCGGCGGTTCGGCCTCGCCCCCGGGCCGTCCTGACCGGATGAACCGGGCGCGGCGCGGCGTGCCGAACAGGCGCTCGAGGTAGTAGAGCGCGCGCAGCTCGGGGACCACGTACGGCGTGACCTTGGTCTCGAGGCGCTCGGCGAGGTACGCGAGCGCCTCGACATCGGTGGGATCCACCATCGCCACGGCGACGGCGTCCTTCGTGTCCTTGTGTTCCCCGAGGTACCCGAGCGGGATGGCGCGCTGGCGGTGCGCGTCCTCGGAGCCGAGCTTGTCGAGGAGCTCGGGGTCGGCCTCGTCGAGGAGCGTCGGCGTGGCCATCGGGTACCCGCTGAGCTCGGCCAGGTACGTGGAGAGCAGCTCGAGATCGATGAAGCCGAGCTCCACGAGGTTGGTGCCGAGGCGACCGCCGTACAGCACCTGGTTGCGCAGCGCGCCCTCCAGCTGCGACAGGCCGATCGCCGCGTTGCGCAGGAGCAGCGTCCCGAGCTTCATCCGGTGAAAGTGTACCTCAACGCTCTTGTTCTCCGGCATCCCGGGCCGGCCGGCACCGACTACGCGTAGCGCGTGGGATCCGCGACGCCGGCCTCCGCGAAGCCCTTCTGGCGCAGCGCGCACGCATCGCAGCGGCCACACGCGGCCTCGCCCACCGGGTCGTAGCAGGAGTGGGTGAGTGCATAGTCCACACCGAGCCGAAGCCCGAGGACGATGATCTCCGCCTTCGTCATCGCGATCAGCGGTGCGTGGATCCGGAACCCGCCGCCGCGCGTGGCGACCTGGGCGAGCGCCTCGAACGCGCGGATGAACTCGGGGCGGCAATCGGGATAGCCGCTCGCATCGAGCACGTTGACGCCCACGAACAGATCGCGCGCACCGAGGGTCTCCGCCCATGCGAGCGCCAGCGACAGCAGCACGGTGTTGCGCGCCGGCACGTACGTCGAGGGTACATCGCCAGGAGCACCGATCTCGGCCAGCGAGCGATCCTTGGGGACCACCATGCCCGCGGTGGTCAGCGCCGACGCGGCGAGCGGCGAGAGATCGACCTGGATGATCCGGTGATCGATCACCCCGAGAGCCGCGGCGACCCGCGCCGACGCGGCGAGCTCGACCTCGTGCAGCTGACCGTAGCGCACGGTCAAGGCGTGACACTGGTACCCGGCGTCGCGCGCCACGGCGAGCGCGGTGGAGGAGTCAAGACCGCCGGAGAGCAGGACCACAGCGTCGGGCATGGTGGATCCTTAGCGCATGTTATCGTCGAGGGTGTGAGGGCAGGTGTCGTCATCTGCATGCTGCCGCTCGGCAGATGCCAAACGCCGGGCAAGGCGTGCGCCTCGACCACCGTGGCGCCGCTGCCGGCCTGAGTCATGCAGCGCTCGACGTCCCAGGAGCCCGCGCGGACGATCGCGGTGGCGGTCGCGCTCGCCGCGCTCGTCGCGACCTCGTTCTGGACGCGGTGGTCGATCCTCACGGAGACGCCCTTCCCCGTCGGGATCGATGGGTACTTCTATCCGATCCAGCTGCGGTCGCTGGTCGCGCACGGGACCCTCGCGTATCCGGCTTCGCCGCTCGCCTTCTGGCTGATGGCGCCGCTCGCCGCGCTCACCGATCCGATGACTGGCGCGAAGCTCGGGGCGGCGCTGTTCGGCGCGCTGATCGCCCTGCCCGCCTATGGGATCGGCGCGCGCCTCGGGAAATGCCGCGGTGCCGGGCTCGTGGCGGCCGCACTCGCCACCACGAGCGCCGGATCCGCGTTCCTGTCGATCGAGTTCGTGAAGAACGGGATCGGCCTCACCGTGGGCCTCACCGCGCTGTGGTTGGTGCTCCGCGCGCTCGAGCAGCGGACCCGGGCGCGGATCGGCGCCGCGATCGCCGGCGTGATCGCGGCGTACCTCGCGCACAAGATGGCCGCCGCGATCGTCCTCGTGATCGCCGTCCCGGCGGCGCTCGCCGAGGCGACCAGCGCCGGCAAGCTGCGCGGGCGACGCCTGCTCTACGTCCTCGCGGGGATCGGCGCGGCCGCGATCACGATGATCGTCCTCGGGCTCGCGTTCCCGGAGCGCTTCGTCTCGCCCGACGATCTCGCCCTGATCGGGCGCCTGTGGGCCGAGGCACGCTGGGAGCTCCCCGCCCTCGCCACGCCCAACGTGGTGCT
>JAYVRN010000611.1:0-15048 GCA_043776275.1 Myxococcales bacterium
AGCGCGCGCTCGAACGCCATCGGCTCGGGGTGATCGGGCTCGGTGCCGCGGTCCGCGCCCTCGAACAGCACCTCGACGGCGTTCGGCTGCACCCCCGCACGCTCGAGGACGAGGTGGAGCGGTACGCCCGTCCACTCCGCGTGACCGACGGCGCCCGCCCCCCACTGCACACCAGGTACCGGCTCCGGGAGCTGGGTCCGGCCGTTGCCCGCGCACTCGATCGTGGCGAGCACGCTGCGCTCGTCGAGGAGCGCGAGGTCGTCCCAGCTCCAGATCGCGGGGCGATCGACGCAGCCCTCGATTCGCAGGCGCCAGCTCGCGAGCTCGATCGCGGGGACCGGGAAGTGGTTGCGCACGAACAACAGTCGCGTCGGCGTGACCCAGCCGTGCAGCTGGGCGAGCGGCGTCTCGCTGTTCTCCGGGACCGCCGTGATGATCTTTCGCTCGTCGATGGTCACGCGAGGCCACCCTAAGCGACGGCTCGGGTCGCACGCAATCGCCTCACGCCGGAGCGATTGGTCCGCAGCGCCGGCGGCTACGAGGCGTGGCGCCAGGCCGAGTTCCTCACCGAGACCACGCCCGCACCTGCGGCGTGACCGCGCACGGTCACCACCCCGAGCTGGCGCCGCCGCCGCTCCAGCCACCGCCGCCACCACTGCTGCTGCTGCCGCCGCCACCGCCGCCGCTCCAGCCGCTGCTGCTCGACGACCACGAGCTGCGCCGCGAGTTGTTGCTCGAGCTCATCAGCACGATCGCCGCGACGTAGAGCACGCCACCGATGATGAGGAGGACGCACCACAGGGTCTCGAGCCATACGGGGCGATCTGGCCGCATCACCTCGGCGGTGAGGGTGGCCCGCCGTGCGACGCGCATCCGCGCCCACAAGAACGCGCCGAGCAGCAAGGCGCCGCCGCCGAGCAGCACGACGATCAGCCCCGAGGAGTCCCGCTTCCGAGCCGGCGGGTCGTACGCAGGTTCGGGCGTGACCTCGACGGGGGTGACGGGCGGTGTGATGGCCGGGGTCGGCTCGTCGACCTGCGGGTGCGGGCTCTCGAGATCCGCGGCCACACCGCCGACGCCGTTGCGGACCTCGGTGATCACCGCGCGGATGCCGCCGGCGTAGTCACCGGAGCGCAGGTAGCCCTTGATGTTGTCGAGGATCGACTGTGCGCGCGCATCGGGGAACTTCGAGCGCAGCGGATCGGAGACCTCGAGGCGACTCTTGCGATCCTTGACCGCGATCACGAACACCGCTGCCGGCGTGGTGCCGGTGGCCCAGCCCTTCGCACGCTTGCGTGCATAGGCCTCGATGCTCTGGCCGCCCGTCGAGTTGATGACGATGACGGCGAGGTCCACACCCTGCGCGCGCAGCGCACGGAGCTCGTCCTCGAGCGCCGGCTCGTCCGCATCGGGGACGACCTTCGCGGCGTCCTCGAGTGGGTGCTCCTGCGTGGCGCCCGCGTGCGCGACCACGGTCCACGCGGCGATCAGCACCGCCGCGAGCCACGCCTTCACGACGCGGCTCCATCGCCGAGCTCGTTCCCGTGACGATCGGGTCCGGCGCAGCGCACGGCGAGCACCCGGCCGAGCGCGGCGATCGCGGCGCAGATCTTCGCCGTCTGATCGGCAGCGGCACCTGCGGCGAGCGCGTCGAACACGGGCTTCCAGGTGGCGGCGTCTCCGCCGCCGTCGATGCCCGTGCCGGCCCACACCGCGGCCGCGCGATTCGCGGTGGCGAGGTAGAGCAGGACGCCGGTGTGCTCCGCTGTCTTGTCGACGCCGAGCTTGCCGAATAGCTTCGCGGCGCGCTTGAGCGGGTCACCAAAGCTCCGCGGCTCGACGTGCACGACGATCTCACCGCGGTGCCCGACCTCCGCGGCCTTGATCGCCTCCGAGATCCGCGTTCGATCCGCCGGGGTCAGGACGAGGCTGCTCACCCGCCGAGTGTAGACGGGTTAGTTCTTGGCGTCGTCGTCGTCGCTGCCCCGGGGCGGGGGAGCGGCCTCGCGCTGCGCCGGCAGCTCGCGTGGCGGCAGCAGCTCGGGCTCGATGTCGACGGGCGCGGCCATGAAGATCGCCGCATCGAGCTTCTTGAAGTCACGCTTCTTGTACCAGCTGAGCGCGCGCTCGTTGTTCTCGGCGACCTCGAGGACGAGGTGGTTGAGGCCGTGCACGCGGGCGAGGTGCTGCAACTGCTCCATCGCGAACGAGCCCACGCCGCGGCCGTGCCACTGTGGATGGACGGCGAGCTCGTCGATGAACAGCGGCCGCATGTCGCGCTTCTCGAAGTAGCGCGGGTTGATCCAGTTGTCGGAGCCCGTGACCTCGTAGCTGCACTCGGCGTACGCCACGATGTCGCCATCGACCTCGAACAGGAGCTGCTCGATGCCCTCCTCCTCGTAGATCTCCTCGAACCGGTTCCTCGAGCGGGGGCGCTGGTACTCGACGGTCTCGGCGTTGACGTCGCGGAACGACAGCTTGAGGAAGTCCCACACGCGTCCGATGTCGCGCCGGTTCATGTGGCGGACGTTGATCAGCGGCTTGGGCTCCGCCTTGGTCTTGCGGCGCGCGGGCTTGTCGGGCTTCTCGGGCCTGGTCGCGGGCTTTGCCGCCGCCTTGGCCGCCTTGGTCGCGGGCTTCGTGGCCGGCTGCGGGCGCGAGACCTCGGACGCAGGCGAGGCTGGGGTCGCCGTCTTCCGTGGGGTGCGCTTGCGCGGCATCGGGACAAGAAGAACGCACCAGTGGACGTCTGGGCAAGGTGCGCGGGCGGCTAACGCAGCGGGCGTCCGGGTGTCCGACGGATGGCGGACGCCGCGTCCGAACGGCGGCCACGAGCGGGCCAGGCAACGTGTCCAATCGCGGTGTTACGAACGGCCTGGAGCATGCATCCACGGCACGGTATTCTAG
The DNA here is from genome assembly GCA_043776275.1 of Myxococcales bacterium. Lineage (GTDB taxonomy): Bacteria > Myxococcota_A > Polyangia > Haliangiales > Haliangiaceae > JABFXX01. The sequence goes on from JAYVRN010000611.1 coordinate 2,908, forward strand.
GAGGCGCTGTGACCGATACCGAGCTCACCCACCTGATCCTGCGCGAGATCCGCGACGAGATCCGGGCCGTCAACACGAACCTGTCCGCCAAGATCGACGGGACCAACCATCGGCTGGACGAGACCAACCATCGGCTGGACGAGACCAACCATCGGCTGGACGAGACCAACCAGCGCCTGGAGGTGGTCGAGCACACGGTGAACGACGCGGCGACGCAGATCGTGCTGCTCGCCCGCTACGTGAAGAACAAGCACGAGAAGGCGATCGACGATCTGCAGGAGCGCGTGTCCCAGCTCGAGGTCAAGGCGAACGGCTGAGCTCGGGGGCCCGGCAGCCGGCGCGCGCAATCGCCGCACGTCGCCGCGCATAGCCGAGGAAGTTGAGGAGCCACGCCCGGCGCTCGGCGATCAATCGTCCGAACTCCGTCGCCAGGGCATCGCCCGCGGGGGCGATCGAGAGCCGCTTTTGAAGCGTCCACGCCTCGAGGACGCTTACGGTCGCGAACGTGCGTGTCTCAGCCGCAACCGTTTTGAATCGCTTGTGCGCAACCGCCGAGAGCGCCGGCCGATAGGCGGTGGATGTCGAACTCAACCCGCGCTCCCGTCCCCGCCTCTGTGTTGGCGCCAAGCCCCTCCCCCGCGCCGCACCCGGTGGTCGGGGATCCCCGACATGCACCACCAACCCCTGCGATGGTCGATCGGCTGGCTGCTGCGGCCAGACGCGGCATCGCAGCGCCGCTGCGGATCCAGGCCGGAGATCTCCAGCTCGGCAAGCACGTCGAGATCGACGTCCCGGTGTGGAACCTCGATGCGTCGGCGGACGCGAACGTGTCCGTCGAGCTCGATGCTCCTGCGGCCCTCCGGGTGGTGGCGGCACCAACCCGGCTGTGGCCGTCCCACGCCGGGTTCGACCCGAGCAAGATGATCCGTCTCGAGTTCCGGCCGACGGCCGCCGGGAGGATCCTCGGTGACCTGACCGTGGCCATGAGCTGGCCCGGGGTGAGTCGGGCCAACGAGGTCATTCACATCGAGGTCGCTGGCGGCGCACATGCCCCCGGGGCGGAGCCGCTCGACGTTCAAGATGCGTTGTCGGCATCGCACGCGCTCACGCGGGAAGCAGAGGCTGCACGCGATCGAGAGCGTGGCCGTGTGGATCAAGCGATCCTCGACGAGGAGGAGCGCGACACGCACTTCCACGAGGGGCACAAGCGCCGCCTCGACAACGCTCGCACGATCGCATCGAACAACCTTGGCTTGATCTACAACGCGCGCCGCGACGGCATCCAGAAGGCGGACGAGGAGATCGGCGTGTTCGTGCGCGCCCTTCCGCCAGAGTCGTCACGCGTGGCCCAGGATCTGGCGGCGTTCGCGATCGATCTCGCGACCGCAGGGATCGCCGGCGGTCTGGCGAAGCGCCTCGAGCCGGCGATCAAGTCGATCTTCGGAACGTCCGAGGCGATGCGTCATACGATTCGATCGGGCGCGGTACGGATCCCGGGGAGGGTCGCCGAGAACGCCGGGCCCGGGATCGTCGGGTTGATCGCCGATGGGGTGAAGCACCTCACCAAGGCGGCGGGAAAGGGCGTCAGGGATGCCGCCAGCTCAGGAACCGGAGCGGACGAGGCCCGGCACGAAGGTATCTCCGCCGATGCCAAGTCCGACTTCCTGGAGTCTCATCGAGCCGCGCTGCGCAACGACACGCCGGCGCGCGCCGAGGAGGTCACGATCCGGGCACATGATGCGCTGCTCCCGACGCTGCAGACCAACCACGAGAAGGCGATCGCCGCGATGACCGAGATCGCGATGGGGCTCAAGGAGGAGGCCGGTGTGGCGTCGGGGATACAGCGCCGCGAGACGGAGCTGCAGTGGATCCGCCTGGTGGCGCAGACGAGCCTGGGCTCGACGTCGGCGACCGAGGCGAGTGCGCATGGGATGGCGACCGGAGGTCGGGCGTCGCTGACGCGCCTTGCGTCCGCGAACCAGACCCTCGATGATCAGCGCCCGACGATGCCACGCGATGGATTGATCGACATCACGTTCACGGCCAGCCAGGATCATCCGGAGGACAAGGTGAAGGTCACCGGCATCAAGCTGCTCGGGGTCCGGAAGCGCGTCGCGGAGCAGGTGCGGAACATCCGGATGCTGGATCTGGGCCTGCCCGCGCGTGCGTCGGGGTTCCTGAGCGGCAATCGATCCTCGGTCACCGTCGTGCGGGATGAGGGCGGCAACGTCGACTACACGGACAACACCAGGGTGCCGTGGGAGCAATCAACCTGGCTCGCGCGCAAGATCGGCGTGATGACGCACGCCGGCGACGCGGACGAGCGGCGCGGTGCACGCCAGCTGATCGAGGACGAGATCATGACTGGAGCGATTGGCGGCGCTGGCGGGATCACGTTGGAGATCGACGGTGAGTCGTAGTGCTTGCACCGCTGCGCTGGTGCTGGCCTTGCTCGTCGGTTGCGGTCGGTCGGGTCCAGTGCCGCTTCCACAGATCGTCGAGTTCAAGCTGAGCGTGCCCATCACCTCGATCGGGATCGATCTCACGATTCAGCTTCCAGAGGAGGCGCAGCTCGTGGGGGGAGATATCTACCGGCGCGCCTGGGAGACCAGGCTCTTTCGTGTGGATGTGACCTCGAATCAGGAGCAGATCAAGACGAGCTTCGAGGCGCCTTGCAGCCCGTATCGCGTCGTTCCCGAACGTGGGCGCGCGGCGATCACGTCGCGGAAGGACCTCAAAGATGGTGCGCTCTGGATCTGCGAGATTCGTGATCAGATGGACGTCGTCGAGGACTTTTGGGCCGTACGGCTCGTTCGCAACGTGAGCGAGTTGATCGAGTGCAGCGTCGGTCTCGGCCCGACGCCGACAGAGCGGACCCGCGCGGCCGCGGCGGCGATCTGTGAATCCCTCCAGGTTCGAGGACGCTCAGACTTCACCCAAAACGACGACATGGAGCGGACCGATACTACGCGAACGATGACCCATACCCCGTAAGCTCGGGATCTCGGGAGGGTCGAGAACGCCGTGGGGGCGTAGGCTCGTCAACTCCGGGCCGGCACGGTTCTCCGGGTTGCGCGACGCACCCCGCGCCGCGCGCAGCCTGCGATAGAATACCAACATGGCGCGCAGGATCTTCGGAGTGGCGGTGGCGGTGCTCGCATCGAGTGCGGGTGGTTGCACCCAGCGCAACCCCAACTACTGCAATGGGGACAGCGAGTGCGACGCGGTGACGCCGTTCTGCGACGTCAGTGGCGAGTTCGACGAATCGAACCACGAGGCGCACACTGCGACGGCGGAACGGGAAGCAGCGCCCCAACCGGTAAGCTGTACCCTTGCCCTCCACAGTCGACGTGCTTGGACTATCAGGCCCACTGGGATGGCGGTGGGGGAGCAGCGGGGCGACTGCGGATCGGGACCAAAACGGGCGCGCTCACCACGCGCAACGGCCCGGTGCTCAGCGCGGCAATCTCGACCTTCGTACTCACCAAGGAGTAGTCACGAGCCGACGCGGTCCACCAGGGCCTTGGCCCGCTCCACGAACGCCGCCTTGTGGTGGCGATCGAACTCGGTCCAGGTCGAGAACGTCGTGGGATCGGTGACGCGGTCCACGAACACCTTGCCGAGCAGGTGATCGACCTCGTGCTGGTAGGTGCCCGCCTTGAGCCCGTGCACGGTCTCGTCGATGTCGTTGCCATGGCGGTCCCAGGCCTTGACGTGGACATGGACGTGGCGCTGGACCATGCCGCGGAGGTTCGGGACCGACAGGCAGCCCTCGTTGTTCTCGAACAGCTCGTCGCCCACCGGCGTGAGAACAGGGTTGACCAGGATGGTCAGCGGAATCGGCGGCTTGTACGGGTAGCGAGGGTTATTGCGGACCTCGATCGCGCAGATCCGGACCGGCTCGTAGACCTGGATCGCGGCCAGGCCGGCGCCATCCGCGTCCCGCATGGTCTCGATCAGGTCATCGATGAACGCCTGCATCGCCGGGGAGGCGAGCTGTTCGCGACTTACGTCACGTGCGGTCTGCCGCAGCACCGGGTGCCCGATCTGGGCGATCTTGCGGATGGCCATCCGGCGACTCTAGCAGGGCGCGAACGTGGGGTTACAGCCGGCGTGGGTCGCTGCCAGTGACACGAAGGTTTCCCGGCCGCGAACTTTGTGTATAACCGCCTATCTTCACAGAGGGGTTCCCATGCGTATGTCTCGCCTGTTCGTTCTGTCCATGCTGCTCGGTTCGGCGCTCGTTGCCTGTGGCGACGACGGCGGCAAGTCCACGCCCGATGCCCCGAAGGCGATCGATGCCTCCACGATCGATGCGCCGCCCGCGCTGACCGGCGGCCTCGGCAAGCTGTGCGGCACCGGCATGCCGATGTGCCCGACCGGCACCACCTGCTTCTCCAACGCGGCCGGCAAGGGCTTCTGCAGCCTGGTCTGCCACACCGCCGCCACGTTCATGACGAACGCGCAGAACATGTTCAGCTTCCCGAACCTCGACGCCGATGCGCCGAAGTGCGCGGCGCAGCGTGGTGCGGCCGAGGGCGTGCCGGAGTGCTTCCTCCAGACCAACCTCGCGCCCGCGCTGGTCGGCACCCCGCCGAACACGGCGGCGAACACCACGTACACCTACGACGCGATCTGCGATCTCGATTGCACGAGCTCGGCGTGTCCGACCGGGTTCACGTGCAACACGCAGAAGGTCTGCCTCCCCACGTGATCTAAGCGGGCAGGTCCGCGCCGATCGCCTGTTCGATCGTCGCGAGTCCTGCCGCTCGGACCTTCGCTGCCAGCTCGCGCTGCAGCCGGCGCGGCCACGCGGGCCCGCCGTAGATGAAGCCGGTGTAGCCCTGGATCAGGGTGGCGCCGGCGCGGATCCGTTGCCACGCGTCGTCGCCGGTCTCGATGCCGCCGACGGCGATCAGCACGACCCGCGTGCCCACCCGCGCGCGCAGACGGCGCAGCACGGCGAGCGATCGCGCCTTGAGCGGTGCACCCGACAGCCCGCCTGCGCCGAGCGCCGTGACCTCGGCCTCCGGCGTGGCGAGGCCGGCGCGGGAGATCGTGGTGTTGGTCGCGATGATCCCGTCGAGGGCGAGCTCGAGCGCGAGATCGGCGACCGCATCGATGTCCTCATCCGCGAGATCGGGCGCGATCTTCACGAACAGCGGAACCTTGCGTAGCGGCGACGCGCGATCACACGCCGCCCGCACGGCGGCGAGCAACGGACGGAGCTTGTCGACCGCCTGGAGGTCGCGTAGCCCCGGCGTGTTCGGCGAGCTGACGTTGACCACCAGGTAGTCGGCCAGCGGGGCGAGGCGCTCGGCGCTCGCGGTGAAGTCGCCCACGGCCTCGGCCTCGGCGACGCGCTTGGTCTTGCCGATGTTGACGCCGACCACGCCGCGGCGCTCGCCGACCAGCCGCCGTGCCGCGGCCGCCGCGCCATCGTTGTTGAAGCCCATCCGGTTCACCAGGGCGCGATCGCGCGGGATCCGGAACAGGCGCGGCTTGGGATTGCCGGGCTGGGCCTCGGCGGTCACGGTGCCGATCTCGACGAAGCCAAACCCGAGCGCGAGCAGGGCCTCGACACCCTTGGCGTCCTTGTCGAACCCGGCGGCGAGGCCGAGCGGGCCGGGCAGCTGCTTGCCGAACGCGTGGACGCGCAGGGCAGGATCGCGTGGCGCGTACCACCAGCGCACGAGCGCACCGAGGCCAGGCACCGCCACCAGCGCGCGCAGCAGCGCGAACGAGACCTTGTGCGTGCCCTCGGCGGGGAGCCGCTGGAGCACGAGCCAGTAGAACAAGCGGTACATCGCGCGCGCGCATCCTACCGTGCGCCCTCCGGAAGCGGTGGTCACACGCGCACTGCTCGACGCAGTTCGACGACGCCGGTATAGTCAGGTGTGGCCGTACCGTCGACCAGGCTCGCGACGTTCGACGATCTGCGCGTGATCGAGGCTCGCGATCGCCTCGAGATCGTCGGCGGCGAGATCGTCGAGAGAGCTGCCCCTTCTGCCGAGCACAGCGCCGGTTCGACCAAGATCGGCGCCCTCCTGGACGGCTTTCATCGGCGGCCGAGTGACCGGTTTCCGGGTGGCTGGTGGCTGCACACCGAGGTCCACGTCGAGCACACAGCACACGAGGTCTACTGCCACGACGCTGCGGGATGGCGTCGCGAGCGTGTCCCGACGCGGCCGACCGGCTGGCCGGTGCGGATCCGGCCTGATTGGGTCTGCGAGATCGCCTCGCCGTCCCACGAGAAGCGCGACTTCGTCGACAAGTTCCAGTGTCTGCATCGGGCGGGCGTCCCGCACTACTGGATCATGCATCCAGAGCAGCGCATGCTTCTCGTCCACCGCTGGGCGACAGAGGGCTACTTGACGGTCCTGACGGCGAGCGCGGGGGAGACCGTTCGCGCGGAGCCGTTCGATGCGATCGAGATCCGCGTCGGCGAGCTGTTCGGCGACGATCCCGAGGACTGACCGCGGTGAGGCCTGCGGCCCCGCGGCGCGCTGGTATGGTGCCGCGTGCCTGACTTCGCGTTCGCGACCTGCCTCCCCGGCGTGGAGCCCGCGATCAAGCTCGAGATCGAGCTCACCCGGCCCGATCTCAAGTTCGCGTTCTCGCGCCCCGGCCTCCTGACCTTCAAGTCGACCCGCGAGATCCCCCCTGCTGATCCGCCGGGCTCGGTGTTCGCCCGCGTGTGGGGGCGCTCCGTCGGCGCGGTCACCGATCCGAGCACAGTTGCCGCGGAGCTCGCGGCGTTCGGTGCCACGCGCGTGCATGCGTTCAGCCGAGATCTCGAGCTCCCCGCAGACCTCGCGCGCTGGCAGGCGATCGGCCCGGGCGGAGCGGCACAAGCGGACGAGCTGGTCGCCGATCTGATCGTGCCGCACGGCGCCGCGACCACCGAGGCTGCGTGGCTCGGCGTGCATCGTCACGATCCCTCGCGCCCGCCATACGCCGGTGGGACGTTCGGCGTGGTGGTGCCACCCGATGCACCCTCCCGTGCGTTCGCCAAGATCGAGGAGGCGATCGCCTGGGCGCGGCTCCCGATGGTGGCAGGGCAGGTCGCCCTCGAGATCGGCGCCGCACCCGGCGGTGCCGTGCTCGCCCTCGCGCGCCGCGGCCTCACGGTGTGGGGCGTCGACACCGGCGAGCTCGCCCCGAACGTGCTCGCCCTGCCGAACGTCCACCACCTCGCGAAGAAGGTCGGTGCCGTCCGCTGGGAGGAGCTCCCGCCACGGGTCGACTGGCTGCTCGTCGACGTCAACCTCGCGCCGCAGGTCGCGCTCCACGAGATCGCTCGCCTGATGCCGAAGCTTCGCCCGACGCTGCGCGGCGCCGTGATCACGCTCAAGATGAACGACTGGAGCTTCGTCGCTGAGCTGCCGAAGCTGGTCGCCCGGATCCGCGAGCTCGGGCTGCCCGATGTTCGCCTCCGGCACCTCCCGTCCAACCGCCGCGAGGTCTGCGCGGTCGCCCTGCCGGGCGTGTCATGATCGAGGCATGGTGCGGAGCCGGTTGGTCACAGCGGTCATCGTTTCGTTCGTCCTCTCGATCCTCTCGTTGACCCACCCCGGGCGTGCGGAAGCGTGCTCGTGCAGGGGACCGGGCCCGGCGTGCGCCGAGCTGTTCCTGTCGACGGTGTTCGTCGGCAAGGTGACCAAGGTCGTGTCCAATCGCGGCAGCGATACCACCACGTTCGAGGTGGTCGAGACGCTGAACAGCACGTTCCCGTTGCCGAAGACCGTGACGATCACGCACGGCAACGATGGCAACGTCTGCGGGATCGCGTTCACGCAGGGCAAGACCTACGTCGTCTACAGCGGTGGCACCAGCGCCACGACCCTCGGGGTCGGCGCGTGCACGAACACGCATCGCTATTCGAAGGACGATCCGGACGTCAAGCTCGCGCACGCGAAGATCACCCGCACCGCCGCGCTCGTCGAGGGGCGCGCCGTGGTCAGCCAGGGCAGCGAGACCAAGCCGCTCGCGGGCGTCGAGGTCCGCGCGGCCGGCACCAAGGTCTCGGCCAGGAGCGACGCCACCGGCGCGTTCACGCTCGAGGTCCCGCCCGGCGCGTACACGCTCGAGGTGCTCAACAAGGATCTCCGGATCTGGCAGGACCGCGCGGTCCAGATCAACGTCCCGAACCCCGCCGCCTGCGCACACCCCGTGGTGATGGTCGCTTACGACGGCCGCATCGAGGGCACCGTCACCGACGCGACAGGCGCACCCGTCGTCGGCCTCGAGGTGCACGCGATCGCCAAGCGCGAGGCCGATCGCCACTGGCGGCTCTCGGCGAACACCGACGCGACCGGCCACTATCTGATCCACGAGGTCCCCGCGGGCACGTTCCTCGTCGGGGTCTCGCTCCCGGACTACGGCGGCACCAGCCCGCAGTCTCCGCACCCCACGACCTACTACCCGGGCACGCCCACCCTCGCGAAGGCGAAGGCGCTCGCCACCAAGCAGGCGGGGCTGGCTACGAGCATCGACTTCAAGGTGCCGGCGCCCGCGAAGGTCGTCACGCTGAGCGGCACGGTCCGCCGCAAGGACGGCTCGCCGCTGCCCGGCATCGGCATCACGATCGTCCCCGCAGGCAGGAACCGCAGCACGGGCGGCAGCACCGATGCCAAGGGGAGCTATGCGATGCAGGAGCTCGCGGGCGAGGACGTGGTGATCCGCGCCTGCGCGGGGAGCCCGCAGGTCTGCGTCGAGGACAAGCGCAAGACCACCACGGACGCCGTGATCGATCTGCAGCTACCCTGAGCGCGCGGCGCCCATGCACCGCAGGGACTGATCTCGCTTCAGTCCCCGCGGTGCGCGAGCGGCAGCTCGAACACCAGGTTGTCTGGCGCCGTTCCGCGGATCCCGATCTCCCCTCGTGGACCTGCGGATGATGAGCGTCGCATTATTCCGGGTGCCTGGTTATGCCGGGTAGCGGTGATCCGCCGACGAGGATGGCCGCGTGCCACCCGGCATAATCAGAGGTCGTTCAGGAACCTCAACAGCGCATCGTCGGGCCGAAACCGCCCAGCGGTTGCCTTGAGCGGTGCGGTTCGTTCGAGTGCGCGCTCCTTCATCGAGAGGTCGGCATCGATAGCCAACGATCGCGTCGCCGACATCGGGCGCCACGCGAAGGTCACCGACCGGCGAACCTGCATCGATTTCGCAGAGTGCATGCGCGACCTCGTCGATGAGCACTACCCGGAGGCTGAGAAGATCCGCGTCGTGCTCGACAACCTGTCCGCACACTCGGCGGCAGCGCTGTACCAGCGCTTCGCGCCCGCCGAATCACGCCGGGTCCTGAGTCGCCTCGAATTCCACTTCACCCCAAAGCACGCGAGCTGGCTCAACATGGTCGAGATTGAGATCGGCGCAAAGGTCCCCCAATGCCTCAGTGACGCATCGCGGAAAAAGCGACGCTGGTCTCGGAGATTGCGAAGTGGGAACGCCGGCGCAACAGTGAAGGCGCTCCCATCGATTGGATGTTTACGGTCGACCGCGCTCGGAAAAAGCTCGGCCGCGTACCCAGCCCACGGTCACCGACAGAGCCGCGCGCTCAGAGCCGCGTGAACCGGTCAGAACCTCCGTGGCCGAGTACTAGCGCATGACCCGTCGACACCGGGTATGCGTCCTCGAAGGCGACGCACAGCGGCGACTCGGCGAGCAGGGGCCGCTGCGCAAGGTCACAGAACGGACACGTAGAACCCACTCGTTGACGATACGTTACAAGTCCTGCGTGCCCCTCAGGCGTCCCGAACTTCGGCAGATCTGACAGGCCTGGACAATCGACGATGTCGCTGCCTTCGCGATCAGTCGCGCGTTCGACGACCGCCAGCGAGAACTCTGAGCCCGGCTATCACGACTTCCCGCTCGCGTGGGGTGGCACGACGCCAGGCTTCGTCCATCAACCTGCGCACGTCGATCGGCGTCTCGCTGTCCGTCTTGTTGCCCGACACGATGGTGAGCACGTCGGCCCAGGACCAGTCCAACCCCTTGATAACCTTTTCGATGACGTCGAGGCCGACGGCCGTCTTCCCAGCCTCCAAGTCGCGCCAGGAGCGAACGCTGATGTAGGCCGCACCTGCGGCACCCTCTTGGGTCAACCCCACGAGGATGCGCCGGTCGAGGATCGCGGCACCCAGGCGCTGCTGAAGACTTCGGGCCATCGACAGGCGTGAGCATCGACGCCTGCGAAATCCCAGTCGAGGCGGCGGACTGCCGGTGCATAGGCATGAATATGCCGGTACAGTCCTCGTCCTGAACTAACCGGCAGATGCTGGTAGGAGGTCCAGGATGCGATTCTCGAAGTCGTTGGCGGTCTTGGTGGTTCTTGGTGCAACTTTCTTCGGTCGTCAGGCCCTCGCAGACGACCCGACCGGCAGCATCACGATCGACGTCACCGATGCCGCCAAGAAGGGCGTCGCCGGGGTCACCATCACCGTGGGCGGCATATCCGCCACGACCGGCAGCGAGCAGCCATCCGACGCCGACCTTGCTGCTGCCGCCCGTACGGGCAGCAAGGCGATCGAGGCGCTGAACTCGAAGTACGCGGCCCACGCGACCCTCACCGGGCTACCCCTCGGTAGCACCACGATCACGCTCGACGCGAAGGGCGCCAAGCCCATCACGATCGCGATCACCGCGGACAAGCCGACCTGGACGCTCACAGCGACCGTCGAAGCGAAGACGAAGAAGTTGATCGGCACGCCCAAGGTCGTGTTCGACGAGGTCGCCAACGCGAGGGCGCAGGCAGCGTTGGCGAAGGCCGAGGTCGCAAAGGCCAAGGCCGCACAAGAGGCAGCCAAGGGCGACCAGGACCGTGCCAAGGCTGCGCAAGAGCAGGCCCGAGCCGATCAGGAGCGCGCCAGGGCAAACGCGGCGAAGTCCGACTCCGATGCGCAGAGGGCGCGTGATGCCGCCGAGGCGGAACGGTTGAAGCGCGCGCGTAGCGAAGCTCCGTCGAAGGTCTCTGTCGCCGCGCCGTTCTGCAGCTGCGCCGATGGTCACCAGATCAAGGTTCATTGCGCGGTGACCAACAACGCGGAGGTCCCGGTCGTCGTGTCGCTCGACATCTTCGCTGAGGGCGGGACGTTCGGGGTCAACGCCAACGGCAAGGGCTCGACGCAGCCGATCGCAGCCAAGACCGTCGCTCAGTTCGACTTCATGGCGGCGCTCGGCACGAACCTCAACTGCAAGTCCTGCAAGAACCAGAAGTGTTCCGTGACCGGGGTTGTCACGCAGTGAGAGCACCAGGTGTCGGCAGAACGCGCAGCAGCAGCAGCCTGTGCAACCTCCGGCAACCTAGCCGTAGCCGAGCTGGCCCAGGTCGCGGCGCCGCTCGCGGTCTCCGGCCCAGGGCAGCTCGACCTCGTTCGCTGCGTGTGCGAGCGCCTCGATGTCGGTCACTCGCGCGTGCAGCTCGTCGTAGGCGCGCAGCGCTTCGCTGCTCGGGTCTCGGTGGCTGCTCGCCGGCCGAGCCGGTGGCCGGCGGTCGCCACGAGCAGGTCGTGCTCGATGTCGCTGCCCGGACGTGAGGCTCATCTCGCGAGCATCATCGACGACGCGGCGCCTGACGACGCTCTCGCGTACACGGCCCGTGTTCTTCGTGGCGAAGCCGATGACTTCCGCCGGCCGAGGGCGCGATCAGTCTTGACGCTGCTGCTTCGACCGCCGCCGGGCTTCGAACGCTCGACAGGTGAGCGCCGCTGCCGCGCGCTTCCGGGCTTTCTGGGTCGCGATCGGTGATCCCTTGGCAGGCGTGATCGCCGTCGCGATGGCGGTAGCGTGACGGCGCCGCCGGCCCGTGCTTCCCGTAGACTCGCTGATCGCGACCTGCGATCTGCAAGACGTTGATCCCCTCGCCTACCCACGAGACGTCCTGCTACGGGTAGACATTCGCCCGGCGTCCGACATCGACGCCACCCTGCCGCATCGTTGGACACCGCCGCCCTCCGGCGTCCTCGTCGACGACGAATCCGCGTAGGCGTCACCCCCGCGGCTCAACACGCCTGCGTCCTGCCCCGGACGGTTACCTCGATCTCCGTCCGCTCTGCGTCGCAGCGGTCCGCTACCGCGAGAAGCTCATGATCGCGCTCGGCCGGTGCGGCCGCCTCTCGCGATCCTGGTACGCCCGCT
>JAYVRN010000612.1:0-4168 GCA_043776275.1 Myxococcales bacterium
TCGTCCTTGGCGACGGTGACTCCCGAGACGACGACTTTTTCCATGGCAGCATCCTCCGGGACCACCCAGGTCCCTTCGACATCCGAGAAGCTCGAGCGGACGTGGATCTTCACGCCGTACTTCATGCCCAGCTCGACCGAGCGGATCTGCAGGACCTTCGCGCCGAGCGACGCGAGCTCCAGCATCTCCTCGTAGCTGATGCGATCGATCTTGCGAGCGGTCGGCACCATGTTGGGATCGGTGGTGTAGACGCCGTCGACGTCCGTGTAGATCTCGCAGACGTCCGCGGCGAGCGCGGCCGCGATCGCGACGCCGGTGGTGTCCGACCCTCCGCGCCCGAGCGTGGTGATCGAGCCCTTCTCGTCGACGCCCTGGAAGCCGGCGATCACGGCGATCTCGCCGTTGTCGAGCGCCTCCTTGATCGGCGCCGATTCGATCGACACGATCCGCGCGCGAGAGAACGACGAGTCCGTGACGATCTTGCACTGGTGCCCGAGGAACGAGCGGGCCTTGCCGCCGGCCGCGCGGATCGCGAGAGCGATCAGCCCGACCGAGACCTGCTCGCCGGTCGAGATGATCACGTCGACTTCGCGGTCGTTCGGATCCTCCTGGAGCTGGCGCGTCAGCTCGAGCAGCCGGTTGGTCTCACCGGACATCGCGGAGACCACCAGCGCGACCTGGTGACCCTGCCGCTGCGTCGCGAGGCAACGCGCGGCAACGTTCTTCATCCGGTCGATGTTACCGACCGACGTCCCGCCGTACTTCTGGACGATCAACACGGCCCGAGACCCTACACGTCCCCTGGTGCGCGGGATAGCCCGCGCGGGGTGGAAGGTCTCGAAGGCGAACTACGGGCAGTCGCTGGCGCAGGTCGTCGGGTCTTCCATCGCGTCGCACGTGCCGTCGGGGGCGCCGCCGGTGCACAGCAGGTCGCCCGTGCCACCACCACCGCCGCCACCGAGGACGCACGCCTGACACGACGTCGCGTCCATGCCAGCCGGACAGCCGAGGCCGAGGATGCAGACGAGGCACTCGGTGGAATCCGCCGGGCAGGTCCCACCACCGCCACCGCCGCCGCCACCACCGCCGCAATCATTCGGGCACGACGCCGACGTCTCGCCGGTCTCGCACGTGCCGTTGCCGCACTGCACGGTCGGGTTCGTGTTGCCGCCACCGCTGCCGCAATCGGAGGCGCAGTTGCCGACCTCGTTGGCCGCGCACACGCCATCGCCACAGACGGGCGTCGCGCTGACCGCCGCGTCGACTCCGCCACCACCGCCGGTGGGGTCGCTCTCGCCTCCCCAGCTACAGCCAGCGATCGCGCACACGAATGCCAGGGTGGTGATCCTCATCATCATGCGCGGCATCGTACTAATGCCGAGTACGAGATCAACGCCAAAGTGAGTGCGTGTCACGATTCATCGTGATTCATCCGCTCTCGGCACCGTACACATGATGCGCAAATCGGCGATCGATCGCGCGCCGCAGTGCGGCGTGTTCGGGCCTCGCCAAGGTCGAATCCTCGTCGAGGATTGCCTCTGCATGACGCCGCGCCTCGAGGAGCAGCGTTGTGTGCTGATGTAGGTCCCCAAACCTCAACGTAGGTACACCTGCTTGCCGCGGACCGAGCAGCTCGCCAGGTCCGCGGAGCGCCAGATCGTACTCGGCGATCTTGAATCCATCGTGGGTCTCGACCATCGCTCCGAGGCGCGTCTCGGCGTCGGGACCGAGTACGCCGTGGGCGAGCAAGATGCAGTGCGAGGTTCCACCTCCGCGACCGACGCGGCCGCGGAGCTGATGGAGCTGCGCGAGGCCGAACCGCTCCGCATCGTGGATCACCATCACCGTCGCGGCGGGCACGTCGACGCCGACCTCGATCACGGTGGTCGCGACCAGCACGTCGAGTTCGCCCGCCTTGAAGGCGCGCATCACGCGATCGCGCTCGAGGCTGTCGAGCCGGCCGTGCACGAGTCCGACGCGTGCACCCGTGATCGCGGCGCGCACGTGGTCGACCGTCGTCGTCGCATCGGCCCAGTCGCGGCTGCCTTCATCCTCATCGCCATCGCTCGGCTCGACCTTGGGGCACACGACATAGGCTCGCTCGCCAGCCGCGATCCGCTCGGCGACGAGCTTGTACGCCGCAGCCCGGCCGCGCGCGCCCGATAGCTGCTGGGTGGCGACCGGGAGCCGCCCCGGCGGAAGCTCGTCGAGCGCCGAGACATCGAGGTCGCCGTACGCAGTCAACGCGAGCGTCCGTGGGATCGGCGTCGCCGTCATCACCAGCAGGTGCGGTGCGCCCTGCCCGTCGCCCTTGTCGCGCAGCCGCGCGCGCTGCGCCACGCCGAACCGGTGTTGCTCGTCGATGATCACGAGCCCGAGCGCCGAGAACCCGACGGCCTCGGCGAGCAACGAATGGGTACCGATCACCACGTCGATCTGACCTGCGCCGAGGAGCGCGATCAGCGACTGGCGAACGCCCTTGGGCGTCGACGCCGTCAGGATCTCGAGCCGAAGCTTCGCGATCTGCGCCCAGCGCTTCCAGGTCTCGAGGTGCTGCTCGGCGAGCAGCTCGGTCGGCGCCATCACCGCGACCTGACGCCCGGAGCGCGCGACCTGGAGCGCGGCGGCGAAGGCGACCGCCGTCTTTCCGGCACCGACATCGCCCTGGAGCAGCCGGTTCATCGGGACCGGGCGCCCGAGATCCTCGGCGAGCTCCTCGATCGAGCGGCGCTGCGCGCCCGTCAGCGCGAACGGCAGCGCCCGCACGAGCTCGCCATCGACACCCGCCCCACGCACGCACGGCATCGCGGCGTCCTGACGACGCTCGCGCCGGCGCAGCGTGATCGCGATCCCGAGAGCGAACAGCTCGCCGAACGCGAGCCGCTTTTGCCAGCGGCTCACGCCCTGGTTCAGCGCGGCGAGCTCCTCGGGCGCGATGTCAGGTGACGGCGAGTGCAGCCGGGTCAAGGTCTCGGCCATGCTCGGCAGATCGGCGGCTCGCTCGACGCTCGCCGGCACGCCATCGTCGATCCCAGCGGCCACGCGCGCACACGCCGCCGCGCACGCCGCCCGGAGCCGGCTCGCGGGTACGCCCGGGATGTCGGGGTACCGCGTGATGATCGCCGGCGCGCTCTTCCCGGCGACACCGTCGATCTCGATCCCGAGGATGTCGGGGTTCGCCAGCTCGAGCCGGCCGCTCCGCCGCTTGACCAGCCCATTCAACACGACCTGCGAACCCGGCGGCATCCGCTTGTCGATGCCTGCCCACACGTTGAACCAGCGGACCACGCAGCTCGCGGTGCCGTCGAGGCCGTGGAGCTTGACCTCGGCCCAGCGACGACCGCGCGCGAAGATCATCCGCGCCGTGATCACCTTGGCGACGAATGTGGCGCGCGCACCTTCGTCCATCTCGCTGACCTCGGCGAGCTGCTTGGCATCGCGGACGTCGTCGTAGCGTCGCGGCACCATCCACAGCAGATCCTCGACCGTCGCGAGCCCTTTCTCCGCGAGCTTCGCGGCGAACGCGGGTCCGATGCCCGGAAGCGTGTGGGTCGGCTGCGCGAGCGGATCGATGAGTGGCTGTTCGACCTTTGCGGCCTTGGCCCGCGGCTTCTTGGGCTTCGCTGGAGCGGCCTCGGGATCGGCGGGGTTGGTCGGCTTGGGCGCGACGACACGTACTGACGACGGCGCCGGCGCAGTCGCGGCAACAGGTACTGGCACCGCCGCGACGGGCACGGGCACGGGTATTGGGCGCGGGACGGATTCTGCCCGCAACCCCGGCGCGGCCGCGCGCGATACCACGGGAGGCGTCCGCCGATACCTCGCGAGGAGGCGCATGCCGCGGGCCACCTCGACCGCCTGCTGCGCCTCGTCGAGCGCTTCCCACCGCGCCAGGATCGTGCGCCACTGTTCGAGCGCGGACTTGTCCTCGACGCGCGCGATCACGCCATCGCACGCCGCGCGCAGCGCATGCCCGAGGCCCGTGACCTTGCGGACCCCCGCGAAGCCATCGGCGGCCGCCAGCTCGAGCGGCCGGCGGAGCGCTTCCACGCGGCGCAGGAGCTCGGCATCCATTGGTAGATCTAACCTTTCCCCGTCAAGAAACGGGTGCCAGCAAGACCCCCTTTCAAACCGTGCATGCGGATTTCCCGCACACGGCTTACGGGTG
>JAYVRN010000613.1:0-15041 GCA_043776275.1 Myxococcales bacterium
CCCGCTCGAGCAATGCGACGCCGACGGCGTAGTGCTCGTCGTCGATCAGCTCGTCGATCTTCATCACGTCGAGATGCGCTGCGGATTCCATCGCCGAGCTTCTGGCAATCGCGTAGTACCTTGCCTTGTCGGCACGGCCGGTCTTACCGGCTCCTTCGGCGTGTTCTGTGGGACCGACCGCGCGGAGCGGCGGAGTTGATCCACCAGGTCGGCATGGCCCTTGGGGATGCGCTGGAGTAACCGGCGTGGCGCATCGGTTGCGTGACTCCCGTCAACGGGGGAGGGCGATCCCGATCACGGTAGCGTTCCCGTTCACGTGCACGGCCACGATCACGGGGGCGATCACGTCGACGATCACCTTGGTGGAGCCTGGATTCGCAACCGGAGCAGCGCGCAGCCGATGGCGACGACCGCACCGTAGTTCCGCAGTCTTCTCGCTACGGCAGGACGCGGCAGACCCGGGACGCCGTGGGCTTGCAGACTCCGGTCGCGGTATCGCACGCGACCGCGGCTCCATCGAGGTCCGGGCAGGGGACGGTGGCGCTGCAGGTCTGCGTACAGACGTTGAAGCCTTCGATGGCGAACGTGTGGCAGTCGTTGGACATGCAGTCGTGCTCGGAGGCGCAGTTGTCATACAGCATGCCGGTGCAGACGGCGCCGTTGCCGACGTCGGTCTCGTCACCGGCACAGCCCGGGAACGCCGCCCACCCCGCCACCAGCACCATCGCAAGGGAGATCCGCATCCGCTGATCCTATAGGATCGCTGTATGCGTTGCCTCGCGATCGCGCTCCTCCTGTCGACGGCGGCCTGTGAGACCGGGGGATCGAGCACGCTCCCTGATGCCAACCTGAGCCTGCCGATGTGCACCGGGGTGGTCTACGACTCGTGCCTGTCGAACACGGGCTGCATGTCGATGAACTGCAAGCTCTACGATCAGGACGGGATCCAGGTGTGCACCCAGGCCTGTGACGCGAACAACCCGTGCCCGATGCAGAACGGGCAGGCGGCGTCCTGCAACAACCGGGGGCTGTGCAAGCCACCCGCGGCCAACGCCTGTCATCCGTGAGCGCGGGCGTTGCACGGCGGGACCCGCGGGCGTAGGTTCGCGAACAGGAGGGCTACGTGGCGCATATCGATGTCTTCAAGGGCTGGGCAGAGTCGATCCGTCAGGACATCGACGGCTACAAGGCACTGCTCGAGTCCCCCAAGGCCGACGACCATTCGCGCAAGCTCGCGGGCGCGGCGCTCCTGTACATGGTCAGCCGCATGGACCTGATCCCGGACTGGAACGAGGGCATCGGCGTGATCGACGACGTCATGGTGCTCCGGGTCTGCGCTCAGCTCACGCAGGGCCACGAGCGCGGCACGTTGCCGACCAACGCCGACGTCGCGCTCGACCGGATGGCCAACGAGGGCGACAAGATCAAGGAGTTCCTCGGCGGCGCGATCTACGACAAGCTGAAGTCGTACTGCTCCAAGCTCGGCGATACCACCGTGCGCGGCCGGACCCCGCTGCAGCTGATGGGCGATGACAGCCTCCGCAAGGCGCTGTACGTCGAGCTCGAGGACGAGCTCAAGAAGTCGGTCCCGATCGTCGTCAACGATCCCGTGGATGCCGAGCTGCGCCTCAAGGCGTACCTGACCCACAAGCTCCAGTAATGCGGGCGCTCGCGATCCTGTGCGCGTTGACTCCGGCGCTCGCGCACGCCGACGATTCGTTCGAGGCCAAGGCCACCGGCGCGCGCAAGCTCGCACACGTCGATGACGTGGTGTGGGCCCTGACCGCCGCCTGCGACAAGGGTGACGATGTGCTGCAGCGGCAATGTCGCGCGCTGCGCGATCGCACCGCCGCCGAGCTCGCCGGCACCACGCTGCTCCTCGATGCAGACAACTTCGCGCTCGACGTGGGCGCCTGGGATCCGGCCCGCAAGTCAGTGGCCGTGACGCTCAGCTCGTGCATCCGCTGTGAGGGCGTGGCCAGCGAGGGCAAGACCTGGTTCGTCACCGGCGGCGCACCCAAGCTCGACGGCGGCAAGCTCCGCGGCGCGGCCCTGTACGACACCGCACGCCAGTTCGCCACGCCGGAGACCGCCGCGGCCTGGATCAAGGCGATCGGCCATCACAAGGTGGAGCTCGTCGTGAAGGTGCCCGCCAAGCCGCGATGGAACCTGTCCGGCAAGGACGGCATCCAGCTCGAGGTGATCGCGTATCGCGTGCTCACGCCGTGCAACGGCACGGTCGTGCTCGCGAACCCGCCGTCACAGAACGCCGCGCCCGACAAGGCGGCGTGCGCGGCCGGAGGTGCCGCGGTCGTCGCGCTCACGTCCGAGCTGATCGAGGAGACGATGCAGGCGCCGCTGTCGGTGATCCGGACCTGCGCGAAGAAGGAGAAGGCGGCCGGCCACGGCAAGCTCGATCTGACGATCTCCGACGATGGCGCGATCGCGGCGTACGAGCAGACGGGTGACTTCGTCGGATCGCGCGTCGGGGCCTGCATCGACGCGGCGATGAAGGGCGTGACGTTCCCGCGCTCGGCGAAGCCGAAGACCAAGATCGGCTATCCGATCACCCTGCCGTGAAGCGGCATGTGCTGCTGCTCGCCGCAGCGGTGACCGACCACACGTTCGAGCGGAAGACGCTCGACGGCGAGGTCGTCTGGATCGGCAAGTGTCTGCACTGCAACACCCGCCTGGTCGTCGGAGATGACGGCCGTGCGCGCGGTGAGGCCACCCTCGAGCACGTGTGGCCCGAGGCGCAGGGGGGCACGGATGAGGTGCGAAACCTCGCGATCGCGTGTGCGCGCTGCAACCGGCAGAAGGGCTCGCGCCACGATCACACCCCGGGCGAGAAGCTGACGCAGGTGGTGACGCTGCTCGCCGCCCGGCGCGCCGAGCGCTGGCGCGATCCCGCCGACGTCGGGATGGCGCAGCGGCTGGCGTCGGTGCTACCGATCACCGAGTGACGATCTCCGATCTCCTCGATGCGCTCTGGCGTGACTACGTCGCCTCGACGCCGCAGGCCGCCCGCATCCACCACTTGCTGTCGGCGCGCGGCGAGCGGATCGCCAACGATCATGTCGCGCTCCGGACCTACGGCGTCGCCGGCATCGGGATCTCCGAGCTGGCGCGGCCGTTCGAGGCGCTCGGCTGGGAGCCGAAGGAGCCGTATCGGTTCGAGGACAAGCACCTCGTCGCACGGTACTGGCAGCACCCCACGCCGGGGCTGCCCAAGGTGTTCATCAGCGAGCTCGCGCTCGCGGAGCTGTCGGCTGCGGCGCAGCAGGTGATCGCGGGGCTGGTCGAGCAGTTGCCCGCGGGCTTCGGCGATCGCGCGGACCTGCCGTGGGCGGGGCGGCCGTGGCGCGTCACGCACGCGCAGTACACGCAGCTGCTCGCAGAGAGCGAGTACGCGGCCTGGGTGGCGGCGTTCGGGTTCCGCGTCAATCACTTCACGGTCGACGTCAACGCGCTGTCCACGTTCCCCGATCTTGCCGCGCTCGATGCGTTCCTCGTCGAGCAGGGGTTCACGCTCAACGATGCGGGCGGGACGATCAAGGGGACGCGGGCGGACTGCCTCGAGCAATCGTCGACGCGCGCGGACTCGGTGGATGTCGCCTTCACGGATCGGACGTGCTCGATCCCCTCCTGCTACTACGAGTTCGCGCGGCGCTATCCGCTACCGTCGGGCGAGCTGTTCCACGGGTTCGTCCCGGCATCGGCCGACAAGATCTTCGAATCGACTGACGTCAAGGCGCGCTGAGTCAGCCCGAGGCGCCGAAGTACTCGTTGAGCTCGAGCAGCACGTCGATATCGACGCCGACGAACTGCACGCCCATGCCGCCTTCAGGTCCGGCTGCGGCCCAGCGAACGACGGCTGCGAGCGTGAAGGTCTGATCGGTGGTGGGCAGGGCGAGCTCGACAGTCAGGGTGGAGCCCACCGGCTGCAGTAGCGACGAGCTGATGAAGGCGCCACCCACGCCGATGTCGCGGGTCTGGGCGGCGATCCAGCCGGTGTGGTCCTCCGCGCGGAACCGCACCGGGAGCACGCGACCGGGGCGAGCCCTGCTCCGGAAGTGATGTCGCCGCTCGTGCCGGTGCCCGTCCATGACCCGGATCGAGCATAGGCCAGGTGACGCGATCCTCGCCAAACTCCTTCATAAAACCGCGTGTCGTTTCCCTTTACCGCACCCTCCGACGGGGGTAGCTTCCGCGCCGGTTGTGAAGGTCCATCTCATTGGCATTGGCGGCACCGGGATGGGTGCGGTCGCGGGGTTGCTCGCGGGAGCGGGGCACGAAGTTCGTGGCTCTGACGCGGCCGTGTACCCGCCGATGTCGGAGCAGCTCGCGGCGCTCGGCGTGCCCGTGATGATGCCGTACGCCAGCGAGAACCTCGCGTGGCAGCCAGACCTCGTGGTGGTCGGCAACGTTCACGGCAAGGACCACGTCGAGGTCATCGCGGCCCAGGAGCACGGGATCAAGCTGACCTCGTTCCCGGCGGTGCTGGGCGAGCGGCTGATCGAGGGCAAGCACGCGATCGTCGTCTGCGGCACCCACGGCAAGACCACGACAACTTCGGTGATCGCGCACATCCTCGCGGAGGCCGGCAAGGATCCGTCGCTGTTCGTCGGTGGCGTCCCGGTGGCGCTCGGTCAGGGCTACAAGCTCGGCAAGGGTGAGGACTTCGTCATCGAGGGCGACGAGTACGACACCGCGTTCTTCGACAAGGGCCCCAAGTTCCTCCACTACCGCCCGCGCACGGTGATCCTCACCAGCGTCGAGCTCGATCACGTGGACATCTTCGCGTCGTTCGATGCGGTCAAGGACGTGTTCAAGAAGCTCGTCGCGATGATCCCGAACGAGGGGCTCCTCGTCGTGTGCGCGGATGCGCCCGAGGCCGTGGCGCTCGCCAAGGCAGCCGGCTGCAAGGTCGAGCAGTACGCGGTGACCGGCGACGGCGAGGATGCGTCGCCCCCCGAGGGCACCACGTGGTGGGCGACCAACGTCGAGGTCGGCAAGAGCGGCCGGACCTCGTTCGACGTCCACCACAAGAACGGGAATGGCTCCGAGAAGCTCGAGCGGTTCGAGACGCTGCTCGTTGGCCGCCACAACGTCGAGAACTGCGTCGCCGCGATCGCGGTGTGCTTCTCGCGCGGCCTCGCGGTCAAGGACATCCAGCGCGGGCTCGCGAGCTTCGCGGGCGTCAAGCGCCGGCTCGAGCTGCGAGGGATCGCCGGCGGCGTCACGGTGCTCGATGACTATGCGCACCACCCCACGGCGGTCCGCGAGACGCTGAAGTCGCTCCGCAAGCGGTTCCCCAAGCGCCGCATCATCGCGGTCTACGAGCCGCGCTCCGCCACCAGCCGCCGCAAGACGTTCCAGGCGGAGTTCGCCGACGCGTTCGCGTATGCGGACGAGGTGATCGTCGGCAAGCTGTTCGATCCGTCGAAGATCCCCGCGGCGGATCGGTTCGACCCGGAGCGGATGGCGCTCGATCTGCACCAGCGCGGCACCAAGGCGGCCTACATCCCCGAGGTCGACACGATGGTGAAGCAGCTCGCCGAGAGCGCGGCACCCGGCGATGTGGTGTGCGTGCTGTCCTCCGGCAGCTTCGATGGGCTACACGACAAGCTGCTCGATGCGATCGGCGATGCGATGCGCCCGGCGCACCTCATCGACATGGCGCCGGTCCGCGAGCTCCTCGAGCACGTGGGCCTCGAGAAGGACCTGGCGCGCG
Source organism: Myxococcales bacterium (assembly GCA_043776275.1). Taxonomy (GTDB): domain Bacteria; phylum Myxococcota_A; class Polyangia; order Haliangiales; family Haliangiaceae; genus JABFXX01. The sequence continues at coordinate 5,735 of JAYVRN010000613.1, forward strand.
ACGAGCACGTCGGGAGCTTCTTCGTGCTCCGCAACGAGACCGGTGTGGTCGGCGCGGTGGCGCTCGAGGTCCACGGCGATGATGCGATCCTGCGCTCCCTCGCGGTCGGCCCCGAGCACCGTGGCGCGGGCTACGGCTGGATGCTGGCTGACATGGCGGTCAGCCAGGCGCGCTGGCGAGGCGTGCGCCGGATCTACCTGCTGACCGAGAGCGCCAGCGATTTCTTCGCGGCAAAGTTTGGCTTTCGGGTGGTCGACCGCTCGACGTTGTCCAAGCAGGTCGCGGCCAGCGAGACGTTCAGCCGCCTGACGGGTTCGCAGCTCGTCGCGATGCGCCTGGACCTGTAACAGCGATTGGCCGACCTGTGGCCGACCTTGTCCCGCTGTCCTGTTGTTCCGGGCAGCGCCGACGAACGGTGCTATTCATGGGGGCAGATCCGATGAAGCGCACCCTCGCGATCGCACTCCTCCTGTGGGCCTCGCTGCCAGCGGCCGCGCAGCCCACGCCGTCTGAAGGCGAGAAGAAGCGGCGGCCGCTCCCCGTCGAGCAGCCCGTGAATCCGTACGGCGGTGCGCCCGACGATCCCTATGCCGATCCGCCGGCCACGCCACCCGTCGCCGCGCCCGTCGTCGCACCGCCCGCGAAAGCGCCGCCCGCGAAGACGCCGCCCGCGAAGGCGCCGCCCGCGAAGGCGCCGCCCGGCAAGAAGCTCCCTCCCGGCAAAGGCGGGAAGTTCACGCCCGCCGTCGCACCCGACGATCCGTATGCCGATCCGGTGATCATCGGCCCGGCGGGGACTGGCGCGCCCACGCCCGCCGGTTCGCTGCCGACCACGCTGCCTCCTGGGAAGGAGCCCGTCGCTCCGAAGAAGGCGCCGCCGCCGGAGATCATCCCGACCGCGATCCCCGCGCGCGTCACGCTCTCGGACCTCACGGCGGTGCAAGGCCTGCTCGCCGTGCAGCGGATCGATGGCTGGCTGATGTTCGATCGGGATGGCGAGAATCCGATCTCCGCGCGCCTCGTCGCCCCCGAGGGGCACCCGTCGCGGCCGTGGTTCTACCTGATCCCGTCCAAGGGCGAGGCGATCGCGCTCGTGCACTCGGCCGAGGCGCGCAACTTCGATCACCTCCCCGGCAAGAAGCTGACCTATCAGGGCTACCGCGATCTGGCGCCGCAGCTGAAGGTCCTCCTGAAGGGCGTGCGGACGGTCGCCGTCGAGTACTCGCCCAAGGCGGCCGTCCCGAGCGTGTCCCGTGTGGATGCCGGGACGCTCGAGCTGATCCGCGGCGCCGGCGTGACGGTGCGCTCGTCCGATACGCTGGTGCAGTACACCAAGGCGATCTGGGGTGATCCGGGTCGGACCGCGCACTACGTCGCGGTCCATCACCTCGTCGAGATGCGCAAGGACGCGCTCGCGTTCATCGCGAAGCAGCTCTCTTCGGGGACCCCGGTCACCGAGTACGACGTGCAGCAGCGGCTCGCGCGCGGGATGACGATGCGCGGTCTGATCAGCACGCCCGCGGTGGTGGCGGCCGGCGCGAACACCGCCGATCCGTTCTACGTGCCCACGGCCGCGCGCACCGCGGAGATCAAGCGAGGCGATCTGATCGTGCTCTCGCTCGCCCTCAAGATCGACAAGCCCGATGGGGTGTGGGCGGCGCAGACCTGGATGGCGATCGCCGACGCGACGGTCCCCGAATACGCGCAGCGCGCGTTCGAGACCGTGGGCCTGGCGCGTGATCAGGCGATCACGCTGATCGCTGACCGCAGCCGCAAGCACCGGCCCGTCACCGGCGCCGAGGTCGATGACACCACCCGCGCCTTCTTCAAGAAGGCCAAGGTCGTCGAGCGCGTGATGCACCGCACCGGCCATTCGATCGACAACGATCTGCTCGGTGGTGGCGCGGATCTCGACAACTTCGAGGTCAAGGACACCCGGATCCTGACGCCGGGCACCGGCTTCACCGTGGGCCCCGGGCTCTACTTCTCGGGGCAGTTCGGCGTGCGCACCGAGGTCTCGGTGTACCTCGCTCCCAGTGGGCCCGAGATCACGACGCCGGCACAGGACGCGATCGAACCGCTGCTCAAGCCGTGACCCACACGCGGGTCGTGCGGTGATGCAGGTGGGCGAACTGGCGCAGACCGCGCCGATGTCACAGGTCTCGGCCCTGATCCTCGCCGGCGGGCGCGCGACGCGGCTCGGCGGCGTGGACAAGAGCGCGCTGGTGATCGAGGGCGAGACGATCTTCGCGCGCCAGGTCCGCGTGCTCGGGCCGCGGGTCGCGGAGATCATCGTCTCGACGGCGGCGGAGGTCGCGGGCTATCGCACCGTCACCGACCGCGTCGCCGGCGCAGGGCCGATCGCCGGGATCGCCGCCGGCCTCGCCGCCGCGACCACGCCGTGGCTCCTCGTGGTCGCGGGCGACATGCCCCATCTCACCGGCGCGCTGATCGATCGGATGCTCGGCGCGACCGCGACCGCCGTCGATGCGGTGGGCATCCGGATCGAGGGACTCCCGGAGCCGCTGTGCTGCGTCCTGCGGGTGGCCGCGGCGCAGCCGGTGATCGAGCGCCGGCTCGCCAGCGGGCGGCTCAAGGCCTCTGGCGTGCTCACGGAGGAGGGCCTGGCGGTGACGTGGCTGGACGAGGTGGCGCGAGGCGCCCTCACCAATATCAACACACCGGACGACCTCGGCTGATTGTCTACGACGTTCCGCGGGTTACGCCCGGGGTCGCCGACGTTCGATCGGGGTTTCCAGATCGATTCCGATCCTGTATCTACGTGGTCCCGTGGTGATGCGCATCGGTGACCTCCCCGTCGAAACGCCCGTGCTCCTCGCACCGATGGCGGCCGTCACCGATCTGCCGTTCCGGACCATCTGCGAGGAGTTCGGCGTCGGCCTGACGATCACCGAGTTCCTCTCGGCGCACGCCCTGTCGGCCGGCGATCCGAAGACCACCGGCAAGCTGACCGCGTCGCTCGATGGCCGCCGGTTCGGCGTGCAGATCTTTGGCCGCGAGCCGGAGATGATGGACAAGGCCGCGAAGATGGCGGTCTCGATCGGCGCCTCGCTGGTCGACATCAACATGGGCTGCCCGGCCAAGCGCGTGGTCGCCGGCGAGTGCGGCTCGGCGCTGATGCGCGAGCCCGAGATCGCGCAGGAGCTGGTGCGCGCGGTCGTCGCCGCGGTGCCCGCGAACATCCCCGTCACGGTCAAGCACCGCGCCGGCTGGGATCAGGCTCACCGCAATGCTCCCGAGTTCGCCTGCGCGATGGTCGAGGCGGGCGCGAAGATGATCACCGTCCACGGCCGCACGCGGACCCAGGGATTCTCGGGCAAGAGCGATCCGGACATCATCAAGCTGGTCCGCGACGCCCTGCCAGCGCACATCCCGCTGATCGGCAACGGCGACATCGTCGATGTCGAAGGCTATCTGCGCCTCCGCGAGCACACCGGCTGCGATGCCGTGATGATCGGCCGCGGCGCGATGGGGAATCCGTGGCTGTTCGCGCGCCTGCGCGAGGTCACCGCCGGTCGCCCGGATCCGGGCCCGCCCGGCCTCGAGGAGCGCCTCGCGGTGTTCCGCCGGCACGTCGATCTGATCGAGCGACTCAAGAAGGGCCCGCGCACCCTGCACGAGGTGCGAAAGGCGTGCGCCTGGTACGCGCGCGGCCTGTACGGCTGCAACGCGCTCCGGCTGCGGGTGTGGGAGGCGCCCGACCTCGCGACCTCGCGCGCACTCGTGGAGGATTACTTCACGCAGCTGATCGAGCGGCAGTCCCGCCTCGGCCTCGCGCCGGAGATGGGCGCGGGTCGTGACGAGATCGATGGTGGCTTCCAGGGCGAGAGCTCCGGAGAGGCCGCCTAGCCCGATGCTCCGCGGCAACCTGAAGGCGAACGACTTCTTGATCGCGCACTCGGCCTCGATGCGCGCCGTGGTCGCGCAGGTCGAGAGCTACGCCGATGGTGATGCACCGGTGCTGATCTGCGGGGAGCACGGCACAGGGCGTGAGCTCGTGGCGCGCGTGCTCCACCAGCGGGGCCCGCGGACTGGCGGACGGTTCGTCGCGGTTCGCCCCTCGTTCGAGGACGCCCCGGGCAAGGCCAGCACCGACGACGCCTGCGAGCGTGCGCGCCGCGCCCTGCGCTCGGCCTCGGGCGGCACGCTGCTGGTCAAGGACGTCAGCGATCTCTCCGCCCCTTCACAGCGCACGCTCAAGCGCGCGATCCGCGATCGCAAGGTGGTGCGCGATGGTGTCGAGGCGTTCGACGTCCACGTCGTCGCCACGGGGGATCTCGATGTCGATCGCGCGGTGGACGCGGAGATCGTGTCGCGGGAGTTCTACGAGCTGTTCAAGCCCCGCCAGATCGAGGTGCCGCCGCTGCGCGATCGTCTCGACGATCTGCCGGCGCTGTTCGAGCGCTGGATCAAGCACTACGCCGCCGAGATCGGGCGCACCAAGCCCTCGGTCTCGATCCGCGCGATCCAGCGGCTCACCGACTACCCGTGGCCGGGCAACGTGGCCGAGCTCAAGGCGATCGCGCGCCGGCTCGTGGTCCGCGTCACCCGCGCCAAGATCGAGGCCGGCGACGTCGACGAGATCCTCCCCGTGGTCGCCGCACGCGTGCCGCTCGAGGACCTCGCCTTCGAGGAGATGGTCAAGGCCAAGCTCGCGGGGCTGCTCGCGCGGATCGACGGCTATCCCGTCCACGATCTCTACGAGAAGGTCGTGGCGCGCGTCGAGCGCCCGCTGTTCGATCTCGTGCTCGCGCACACCGGCGGCAACCAGCTGAAGGCGGCCGAGATCCTCGGGCTCAATCGCAACACGCTGCGGAAGAAGCTCGCGGACCTCGGCATCGCGCAGCGGAAGCGCCGCGCTGGACGCGAGGATCGCGCGCTCGACGGCGACGACTAGGGCGCGCGGCGGGCACGCGAGGCCACGGTCACCACGCCCGCACCGGCGACGAGCGCGGCGGTCGCCACGATCGAGGCGGTGCCGCGTCCGTGGTCGTAGAGCCACCCGAGCAGCAGGCTGCCGAGCCACCACGCCACGCCCCACACGAGATAGTACAGCCCGAAGGCGCGGCCGCGCTCGCCACGCGGCACGATCGTCGCGATCATCGCCTTGCCGATCGATTCCGTCGCGGAGCGCGCGAGGGACCACATCGCGATCCCCGCGATCGCGAGCGCGGGCGTGGTCGCATCGGACGACAGCACCAGCGGCGCGTAGGCCGCACCGATCACCACGAACAGCGCCACCACGCCACCCCCGGTCCCACCGCGCCGCCGCTGCCGATCGAACAGCGTCCCGGCGGCGATCGCTGCGATCCCGTCGAACCCCATCGCGGCGGCGTACGCGACCGGGAGCCACTTCGTCGAGAGGACGTCGGCCTTCTGCAGGTGATAGGCGAGCAGGGGCCAGTCCGCGAGGCCGATCGCGATCAGCGCCACTCCCACGAGATAGAGGCGGTACCGCGGCCCGAGCACGCCGCGCTCGTCGGCGCCGACGGTCTCGAGCGAGCGCGGATCGGGATACAGCCGGCGGGCGCGGAGCAGAATGGCGATCGTGATCGCGGCCGGGATCCCGAGGATCACGAACGCCCAGGCGAAGCCATCGAGTGTCTCGCCGCGCCAGGCGAGCACGCCGGCGACCACGAGCGGGCCGAGCAGGCCGCCGACTTGATCCATCGCCTCGCTGATCGCGAACGCCTTGCCGGCGCCGACATCGGCCGCCGCGAACGAGGTCAGGGTGGACTTGGCGGGCGAGCGGATCGCCTTGCCGAGGCGCTCGAGACCGACGAGCGCGGCGACCATCGGCCAGCTGCCGGCGAGCGCGAGCAGTGGGACCGCGATCAGGTTGGTGCTGTACCCGATGATCGTCAGCGTCCAGTAGCGCTGGGTCCGATCGGCGAGGGCGCCCGAGATGTACCGCAGGCCATAGCCGATCGCCTCGCCCGTGCCGGCGACGGCGCCCACCGCGGTGGCGCTCGCGCCGAGGAGCGCGAGGTACGGGCCGATCGCGCCGCGCATGCCCTCGTAGCAGAGGTCCGCGAACAGGCTGACCCAGCCGAGCAGGATCACGAACCGGCGCGCGCGGCCCGGCGAGTTGGGCTCAGCCGTCACGCAGCCTCGGATCGAGCCAGAGCTGGGCGAGATCCGCGAGGAGGTTCGCGATCGCGATCCCGATTGCCCCGACGAGCACGGTGCCGAGGATCAGCGGGAGATCGCCATCGAGGATCGATTGGAGCACCTCGCGCCCGAGCCCGGGCCACGCGAAGATCGTCTCGACGACCACCGCGCCGCCGAGCAGGACGCCGAGATCGAGGCCGATCAACGTGATCAGCGGGCCGAGCGCATTGCGCAGCGCATGCCGGAGGATCACGGTGCGCTCCGGCAACCCCTTCGCGCGCGCGGTCCGCACGTAGTCCTCCGCGAGCACGTCGCCGAGCTCGGAGCGGACCACCAGGGCATAGGACGCGATGCCGACGGAGGCGAGGGTCGCGGCGGGTAGCACGAGGTGATGCAGCCGATCGAGGCCGGGCTCACCGTACCCGCTGATCGGGAACCAGCCAAATTGGTATGCCAGCACGTACAGGAGCAGCGTGCCGAGCACGAACTGCGGCGCGCTCTGCGCGAGCACCGAGACCGCGGTGGCGGCGCGATCCGGCCACCGGTGCCGCCGGATCGCCGCGAGGATGCCGAGCGGTACGCCCAGCACGAGCTGGAGGAAGATCGCGGCCAGGGCGAGCTGGAGCGTGGGCCCGATCCGATCCGCGAGCAGGCGAGAGATCGGACGGTGCGTGCGGTAGCTCTCGCCGAGGTCGCCCTGGACGACATGGCCGAGCCAGCAGCCGTACTGCGCCGCGAGGCCGCGATCGAGGCAGTAGTGCGCACGCACGCGCTCGATCGCCGCCGCATCGGCGTGCGGGCCGAGCAGCGCCTTCGCGGGATCCGCGGGGATCGCCGCGGTCAGGAGGAACGTCACGGTGATCACGAACCAGATCACGACGAGGGTCCAGCCCACGCGGCGCACGATGAGGCGGATCATCGCGGTACCCGATCCCCGTGGTCGTCGAGATCGAGCCAGGTGTCGGCATAGTCACGGACCCAGATCGGATGGAGCTCGAAGCCCCGCACATAGGGTTGGGTGACCTCGTTGGCGATCGGGTGGTAGGCGTAGATCCACGGCGCGTCGTCGTAGAGGATCCGCTCGGCTCGCCGGTACATCCCGGCACGCGCCTTGGGATCGAGCTCGCCGCGCGCCGCATCGAGCAGCGCGTCGAGCTCGGGGTTTCTGTACCGCGTGTCGTTGGTCGCGTTGTCGCCCGTGCTCGCGCGCGAGTGAAATCGGACGTCGAGAAAGCTGGTGGGGTCCGGGAAGTCGCCGATCCAGCTGGTGAGTGAGAACGCGGGACCGTCCTCGCGTCCGAGCTCGGTCGCCAGCGTGGCGAACGACGCGAGCTGGATGTGGACCCGCACCCCGACCTCGGCCAGGTCACCCTGCAGCGAGACGGCGAGCTTCTCGCCGACCTCGTCGTTCTGCGTCACGTAGTCCACGTCGAAGCCGTCGGCATGGCCCGCTTCGGCGAGCAGGGCGCGTGCCTTCGCGGGATCGTGCGGGTAGGGCAGGAGGGCCTCGTCGCGCCCGAACATCCCGGGCGGCAGGATCCCGTGCGACGGCACCGCCGCGTTGTTGAGGAGCTTCTCGAGGTGGCCCTTGTCGAGTGCGTAGTTGAACGCCTGGCGCACACGGCGATCGTCGAACGGCGGACGCGTCGTGTTCATCCTCGAGCCGAACACCTGCATCAAGGTCGCCTGGTGGAGGTAGGGGGCCCACGCCGGCTGCGCGACGATCCACACGTAGTCTGCCGAGGCCAGCCGCGCCGCGGTGTCGAGCTCCCCGCGCTCGAACATCAGGAACTGGGTGTCGGTGGGGACGTTCTCGTAGATCACGATCGCGTCGAGGTACGGGCGATCCGGATTCCAGTAGTGCGGGTTGCGCCGCAGCACCAGCTGCGTGCCCTCGTCCCAGCTCTCGAGCATGAACGGCCCAGACGCGAGCGGCGTGCGGCGGAGCTGCGTGGCGCCGGCCGTGACGTGCTCGGCGCGCTGCGGGGTGGCGAACGGCATCGTGAGCACGGCGAGGAACGCCGGCGAGGGGCGCGTCACCTGGATCCGCAGCTCGCGATCGGTGACGGCCACGATCCCCGCGCAGTCCGTGGCCTTGCCGGCGAGGAGGTCGCTCGCGCCCACGATGTCGACGAGCAGCTGTCCGAACGGCGAGTCCGGGGACGTCAGGGCGCGCTCGAGCGAGAACTTGAAGTCGCGCGCGATGATCGGCGAGCCATCGTGGTATGCGAGGCGATCGCGCAGGAAGAACCGGTAGGTGGTGCCGCCGGGCTCGAGCTCCCAGCGCTCCGCGAGATCCGGCACCAGGCCCACGCCGTGGGGCTCGTAGGTCACGAGCGTCGCGAACAGCGGGTGCGCGACGTACGTCGAGACCTCGTCGTACGCGATCGAGGGATCGAGCGAGCGCACGTCGACGTGCATCGCGATGCGCAGCGTCCCGCCACGGCGCGGAGAGGCTGCGCCCGCCCCGCGCCACCGCGGATCTCGATCCGGTGGAGCGCACGCGACCAGGCCGACCGCGCCGATGGCGAGCCCGACGGCGAGGATGGCGCGGGCGACGGTGGTCGGATGGGTCCTCACCGACGCCCCTTGGGATCGAGGACCTGCCGCAGCCCCTCTCCGAACAAGTTGAACGCGAGGACGGCGAGGAAGATCGCCACGCCGGGCACGATCACCAGGTGCGGGGACATCCGGTAGTAGCTGCGGCCTTCGAACAGCATGCGCCCCCACGTCGCGGCGGGTGGAGGCGGTCCGAGCCCGAGGAACGACAGCGCTGCCTCCGCGAGGAGGTTCTGCGCGAACCCCAGCACGGCGACCACGGCGACGAGACCCGCCACGTTGGGCAAGATGTGCCGAAGGATGATCCGCAACGGAGGCGCACCGAGCGCGCGGGCCGCCATCACGTGCTCGGAGCGTGCGACCGCCATCGCCTTGCCGCGGATCACCCGCGCCATCGTGGTCCAGCTCACTGTGGCCAGCGTGATGATCACGGGCGCCGATGAGGAGGCGAGGCGGGTCTCGCGCAGCAAGGCCGCGAGGAGGATCGCGATCAACAGGAACGGAAACGACAGCACCAGATCCACGAGGCGCATCAGCGCGCCATCGATCCAGCCCCCGGCGTATCCGGCGGCGAGCCCGATCGCCAGGCCGATCACGAGGGCGAGGAGCGTCGCCA
>JAYVRN010000614.1:0-4166 GCA_043776275.1 Myxococcales bacterium
GTAGTTCTGGAACGACCACGGCGAGGACGTCATGCCCGACGACGCGATCACCGTGAGCATCAACGCGAACGGCGAGACGATGATCACCGCGCCCGCGAGGAAGCGCCGCTCGCGTCGCGACCACAGCGCGATCCGCACCGCACCGATCACCCACAGGAGCAGCACCACGCGCGGCCACACCAGCGGGCTCTTCGCGTCCCAGAACAGCCCCTTCGCGAGCCTGCCGATCTGCTCTCCGACGGCGCCAAACCAGTAGGTCCAGTCGAAGCCCGGTAGATAGAAGTGGCTCTTCGCCACGCCTGTGTTCGGGAACAGCTGCCCCGCGAACAGCTTGTTCGCGCACAGCCACAGCGCCGGCGCCGCGAGCGGGGCGAGCCACCAGGCGGCGCTGCGGCGGTCGCGCTGACGCAGCCGCTGGATCACCGCGATGCCCACGATCCCGAACACGAGGAGCATGGCCTCGGGCCGCGACAGTGACGTGCACGCGAGCACCGCGATCAGCTTCTTGCTCGGGGGCCCGGTGGGCGCCTGCTCGAGGAGCAGCCAGATCATCGCGGCCAGGAGGGCGCTGGCGAAGGCGACCTCCATCCCCGACAGCGCGCCCCACGCAAACGGTGCGATCCCGAACAGGATCACCGGCGCGATCACCGCCGCGGCTCCACCCGCGATCTTCCTGACCACCTGGTAGATGCCGATCCCGGTCGCCGCATACAGCGCGGTGCACAGCCCGAACGACACCCAGACCAGCGCGTGGCCGCGCGCGCCGAGCGCCCAGAACGGCGCCAGCAGCATCGGCCACAGCACCGACGTCGAGCCCGCGGAGTAGCCGCCGCCCGGGTAGTAGCTGAACGGCTGGAGGCGGCCGAACTGCTTCGCGTAGGTCAGGTAGATGTAGCCGTCGTCGATCGGCAGGCCCATCGGCCGCGTGTGCTGGAGCGTGGTCGCGGCGAACGCCCAGGCGATCACGATCGCGACCAGCGCGATCAGAACGTACGGGAGGTACGGGCGGAGTCTCTGCAAGAACCTAGGGCCAGTTGGCCACAGGCGTGCGGACCGAGGCCAGCGCGATGTGCTGGAACCGGAACTGGCGATCGCGCTTGTAGTCACCGAGTAACTCGAGCGCGAGCTCGTTGAAGTCCAGCGAGCGCACCCAGCGGAAGCCACACTCGTAGAGCAGCGGCAGCACGTCATCGGATCCGTACTGGATCGGCTCGCCGAGCTCGCCGACGTAGGCGCGCGTCTGCTCGTCCGAGACCGACAGGTTCTGCCCGCCGGCCAGCTTCTTCCCCACGAAGTCGAACGCCACCAGCGAGCGCGGGTCGAGCCCCGTGGCGAGCCGCGTCGCGGTCGCCCGCACGGCGGCCTCGGTCAGGTACGGCACCACGCCCTCCCAGATCACCAGCGCGGGCTCGGAGGTCGCGAAGCCGCTCGCGGCCAGCCGCTCGATCGGATCCTCGCGCTCGAAGTTACAGGTCACGTAGGTCGCGGCGTCGGCGGGATAGCCGGCCAGCTTGCCGAGCTGCTCGCGCTTCGCGGCCTGGGTGGCGGGATGATCGACCTCGAAGAACCGCACGCCGGCGCGGGGCAGCCGCGCGGCCCGGGTGTCGTAGCCGGCGCCCAGGATCACGACCTGGCGGATCGACAGCCGATCGACCGCCATCCCGACCAGCCGATCGAGGTAGGCCACGCGGAGCGCCAGCCAGAGCTCCATCGGCGCGAACCGCGCATCCAGCCGCCGGGCGATCTCGTGCCCGTCGGGGCCCGCGATCGTCTCCGCCCAGGGATCGACGAACAGTGGCGTCGGCCAGCGGCTGGCACGAGCCCGGTACGCACACACCATGAGGGCGGTCTTCGACGCGGCAGTATGGAGATCCACGGCTGGGGTGTACCAAGGAACCCCACCAGCCGGATGCGACGCCTGCGTTACTTCTTGTCGAGGTAGTCGACCAGGCTGTTGTAGGCCGTGGTCACGCGCATCGACAGCTCGGTCGCCGCCTTCTGCTTCTGCGGATTCCCGGCGTGCATATCCGGGTGGTACTTGCGCATCAGCTGCCGGTACGAGCTCTTGATCTGGGCGCTGTCGGCGCCGGGCTGGAGGTCGAGCACCCGGTACCACTCCGCGACCTTGGCCTCGGTGCTGCCTGCGCGCGGTGGTCGCGGCGAGCCGTTGCTGCTGCCCGACGACGAGGACGACGAGGACGACGACGATTGGGTCCACGCAGCCCCGCCCGCGGCGGCCTGCTCCTTCATCCGCCGGAACTGCTCGTCGGCGGCGGCCTTCTGCTTCGCCTCGCGCTCGTCCCGATCCTTGTGCACGCGGGCCGCGCGCTCGCGGGCCGCCTTGTCGCGCTGGGCGCGGGCCGCGGGATCGGAGGTCGCGAGCCGCGCGAGCGGATTGTCCTCCGGCGGCCGACCGGACTTCTCGCGTGCGGCCTTGCGTGCAATGAGCTCGGTCTGGAGAGCCGCGCTCTCGACGTGGGTGAGCGGCTCGTCGTCGACGATCACCAGCGAGGTCAGCCGCGAGATGCCCGACTGGGCGCTCTCGAGGATGCGCTTCGTGATGCTCACGCCGTGAAGCGTAGCATCAGTTCCGGTGCAGGATCGTCGCGCCCGAGCCCACGACCCAGACGTCGGCGCCCGCGCCGTGCACGCCCCACAAGGACATCGTGACCCCGGGCGGCGTGGTGACCGTCCAGGTGGTCCCGTTCCAGTGGCCGGCCTGGGAGCCACCGACGCCCCACAGCTCGGTCGCGTTCACGGCGTAGAGACCCTGGAACACCGCGCTCGATGTGCCGTGTGGCGTCCACGGCGTACCGCCGGTGAAGTTGACGGTCTCCTTCCCGGGCACGATGCCGGTCGCCCACACGTTGTTCGCGGACACCGCGGCGATCGCGTAGAAGTCCGTGCTCCCCGTGCCCGGCATCACCGTGGCCCACGTGCCCGTGTAGTGGTGCGTGTACGTGTTCTCGCCCGCGACCCAGACGTCGTTCGGACCGGTGCCCGAGACCGAGAGCAACGCGCCGACGATCGTGATCGATCCCCAGGTCCCGTTCGAGTAGTGGAACACCCGACTCGGCCCCACCGCCCACAGATCGGTCGCGCTCGACCCCCAGATCGCGTTGAGATCGATCGTGGTCACGCCCGTCACCGACGACCACGCCGTGCCGTTCCAGTGGAGCACCGTGCCCGCCTCGCCCACGGCCCACATGTCACTGCCGCTGGCGCCCCACACGCCGCGCAGGTTGCTCGTGGTGCCGCTCGTCATCTTCGACCACGCGTTGTTCTGACGGCGCAGGATCGTCCCGCCATCGCCCACCGCGAACACGTCTCCCGTGTTGACCGCGTGCACCGCATAGAGGAGGCCCGTGCCCACTGGCGCGGTCTCGGTGCACCAGTTCGGACACGCGGGCGTGGGCGGCGCATCGATCACCATCGCACCGACGTCCGCGTCGCTGCCCGATGTGCCATCGCCACCGGCAGCATCATCTCCGCCGCTGATCCCATCGCTCGAGGCGTCGGTCCCGGCGCCGGGATGCGGCGTCCCACAGCCGAGAGCCAGCAGCGCGACGACCAACGGACCAGCGCCACGCATCGCTAGCCGTGCGTGAAGGTCGTGATCACCTGGTGGAACACCTTGCGGCCGTGGCCATGGCCGTCGTGCCCGCCGTGATCACCATCGTGATCGTCGTCGTCATCATCGTGATCGTGGTCGCCGTCGTCGTCTGCGTCGCTGAAGTTGTCGTGGTGCGCGCGCGGGAACGCCTCGGTGGTCTTGCAGCTCACCCAGTAGCCGTTGCTCGAGAACCGGCCGCACGCGTGCGGGCTCTTCGGCGGCGCATAGTCGCCGCAATCACCGGCATACGTGAAGCCGCAGTAGGTCAGCCCCGGGCGCGATGGATCCGGCTCCGCGCAGTCACGATCGGCGAGGCCGCCGGTCTCGCCCGCCGCCTGATCCCTGCCACGACACGCGACCCAGATGATCGGCTCGTTGACCGGGCGGAAGTAGTCGCCGTAGAACGCGCCCTCCTCGAGCGGCCAGTTCGCGACCTCGGCGGCATCAGTGGCGAGCCCCGCGTGCGGACCACGCAAGGAGATCGGGACGGTCACGTTGTTCGCGTTGACGCGCGCGTAGAGGCACGCGCTGACCCAGCGCTTGCCCACCTTGT
>JAYVRN010000615.1:0-15038 GCA_043776275.1 Myxococcales bacterium
CGACTCGTCGGGGATCGCGGTCCAGCTCCCGGCTGCGAGCTCGGTACCAGGCTCGGCGGCACCTGGCCCGGCATGATGACAGGCGGCGAGCGCGAGGAAGCTAGTGGCCACGAGGAGACGCATGGGCCAGGAACGCGCGCCGGCGCGCCGGCTTACACTCAGCCGCGGTAGGTGTCGTCCTGCTCGATCTTCGAGAGGACCCAGTCGAACTCGCCGGCGGTGATGTGGGCCTGGCAGTGCTCGCAGGCGCCGGCCATCGTGATCTTGAGGGGCGCGCCGCAGTTCGGGCAGTTCGGCGTGGCGATCGGTGCGCCCTTCTTGCTGCGCGAGCGGATCAGCGTCCAGTACTCGGTGTACGGGCGCGGCCTGGTCTTGCTGCCGCGCATCAGCTGGCCGGTCTCGCCCTTGACGACGAAGTCCTTGCCGGTCGCCCACAGGCGGATCGTCACGGCGTCGTACCACTTGTCGCGTGTGACCTTGGCGACGATGGTGTGGGTGATGCCCATGTCCGTGAGCTGGTTCCGGAGGCCCTGCTTCTTGTAGGTGTCGACCCAGTACTGGAGGTAGTCGAACAGCCCGTCGGAGACCAGGCCGCGCACGGCGCGCAGGTCGTTGTTCGACCAGCCCTTGTTGAGCTCCTTGTAGATCAGGTTGAGGCGCGCCATCAGGTTCTGCTCGGTGATCGCTGGATCGTCGGTCTCGAGCTCCATCCACCGGGCGTCCACATCGGCAGCGCGATACGTCGCGAGATCGGTGCCGCGCTCGGGCACCTCCTTGGTCACCGTCGGCGCGCGCTCGTCGCTCGAGGCGAGAGAGATCTGCTCGACGATCCAGTCGAACCGGCCGTTGTCGACGACCTCACGGCACGAGGCGCACTTCTGGGTGCCGGTCTCGCTCGATTGCCAGGGCGCACCGCAGTTCGGGCACGGGAACTCCTTGCTGGAGCCCGGTGCCTTCGAGAGGCGCGTGGCCTCGCGCCCGAACAGCCAGGTCTCGACGGTGTAGTAAGTGTGCTCGGCCGTGGTGACGTTGGCCTCGTACTCCACGCCGATCCGCACGCGCATCGCGATCCCGTTTGCATCCACCGGGGTCTGCGGCACCTCGACGCGGAACACGCGCATCGCGCCGACGATCGCGGACTGTACCGGCAGGCCCGGGGTGCGCTGCAGGAGGTGCTGACGCGCGAGCTCGGAGACGTACGGCGCGACGGTGCCGAGGGTGTCGGCCGAGCCGCGAGCGCGCTGCGCCGTCGAGAACAGGCGGAACGCGAAGTCCTCGAACAGGACCTGGGAGAACTCGGGATCCAGGCGCTTGAGCTCGTTCGCGCTGACCGCACGCTTGAGCGCCACGGGCGGGCCCGAGTCCCAGTCCTTGTTGCGGTGCTGCTTGTATGCGCTCCAGATCAGCCAGCCGATGAGGAGCCCGAGCAACGGGAGGCCGACCTGCGGCACGTAGATCAGCAGGCGAATCAGCCAGTAGATCAGCTCGAAGATCACGGTGGCGCCGCCACCTCCGCCGCTGCCGTGACCGCCTCCGCCGGAGAAGCTGTCGCCGCCGCCCGGTCGCGCGACCGCCACGCCTGCGAGGACGCCGAGGGCGATCCCGATCAGGAGCAGCGTGCGAGTGGTGCGCTTCACGAGGAGCGCGCCTCGGTCTCGTCGTCGATCGCATCCGGGAGCTCGTTGAGATCTTCGGCGCGGCGCGGCATCACCACGCCGAGCTGCGTCTTGTAACCCTCGAGCGCGCGGGCGACGGCCACGCCGCCCTTCGGCATCGCAGCGTTGACCTCGCGCTCCGCGGCGGCCATCGCTTCAAGTGTGAACGCGCGCTCGAGCCCGCTATCCGCGACCAGCGCGATCTGCTGCTCGAGCCACGAGATGTAGACGAGCACACCGCTGCGATCCATCGTGTTGTGCACGCCGCGCTCGACGAACGTGGCGCGCGCCGCGTGGGCGACGTGCTTTCGGCGGGCCGAGGGGAGCGTGAGCACGCGCTTGACCCCGGGCAACAGCTCGACGGCGGCCGCCGCGAGAGCGCCGACGATGAACGGGTCGAACAGGATCGCGACCAGGCCGAACGCGTGATCGGAGAACAGCATGACCGCGAGGCCCGCGAACGCGACCGCGGCACCGACGAGGAGGTTCGCGTGGAAGTACCCCGCGGAGCGGCGGCGCACGGCGACCACGACCTCGACGGACGATGCGTCCTCGATCGCTTCGATCGCCTGCTTGAACGCGGCACGTGCCTCTTGGTCGAGGAACCGGGCACCCACGGCGTGGGTATACCACGTCAGGCGTAGTCGACCGGCTGCGCGGGGAGGGCAGCCGCGGCGCGACGATCGATCTTGCCGCCTGGGAGGAGCGGCAACGCGTCCGTGATGGCCAGGAGGCGCGGACGCGCGTGGGGCGGCAGGGCGGCATGCCAGTGTGCGGCGGCGGCACGCACGTCGAACGGGGGGCCGATCGAGATCGCACAGCCGACGATCTGGCCCCAGCGCGGGTCGGGCACGCCGAACGCGCACGCGGCGCGAACCCCGGGGGTGACGGCGAGCACCGCCTCGACCTCCGCCGGATGCACGTTCTCACCACCGCTGATGATCACCTCGTCGACGCGGCCGACGACGTACAGGGCGCCGTCTTCGACGAAGCCGAGGTCGGCGGTCGCGAACGTAGGAGCGATCGGTCCGCCATCGAGGTATCGCGTCGCGAGCATCGGTCCACGCACGACGATCCGTGCGGGCTTGGCGCGCGTGCCGGCGGTGAGCTCGACGCCGGCGAGCGGCACGAGAGGGGCGCGGGGGTCTCCCGCGCGGGCGAGCGGTGCCGTGGCGATCTGACCGAACGTCTCGGTCAGCCCGTACGAGGTCAGGAACGGCACGCCGCGCCGGGCCGCCTCCTCGAGCAGCGGGGTCGGCGCCGCGGCGCCACCGAGCAGCACGGCGCGCACCGTGGGCGGCGAGCGCCAGGCAGGATCGTCGAGAAGCATCGCGAGCTGGGTCGGCACCAGCGAGGCCAGCGTGGACCTGGCGAGCGCGGCGGCCAGGGCCTCGCGACTCGGCTCACCCTCGAGCAGCACGATCGGGCGACGTGCGAAGAGGCACCGCACGACGATGGCGAGCCCCCCGGCGTGCGCGGTGGAGAGGGCGAGCAGCCAGCGATCGTCCTCACGCCATCCGAGGTGCGTCGCGCTCGCGGCGGCGGCGGCCTCGAGTGCCGAGCGCGCGAGCACCACGCCACGTGCCGCACCCGTCGACCCCGAGGTGAACAGGATCGCTGCCGCCTCGTCGGGGAGCGTGGCCGCCTCGACCAGCGCGCGCTGGCGGACGAGCTCGTGAGGGGCGAGCTTCGCGTGGAGCAGCGCGACTGGCGTGTGGGTGGTGAGCGCGCTCTCGATCGCCGCCACGGTCCCCGAGGTGGGGGTGGCGAGCTGGACGAGCACGTCGGTCGGCGCCACGAGATCGTCGAGAACGGCCGTCCACGCGGCAGCGACGATCGACGTCGCGCGCACCTGGGGAGGCTGCACGGACCACGCGCTGATCGCTGGGTGGGGCGCGAGCCCCGCGGCCGGGCCTCCGAGCGCGAGCGCAAGCTCGGCACACGCCGCGGTGCCGACCGGACCCTCGAGACAGTGGGTGACGATCGCCTGCTTGCCGGCGGCCCGCGCCTGCGCCGCGAACGCGAGGCAGGCCGCGAATCCGCCGAGGAGGGTGGGCTTCAGGATCAGGGCGGCGAGGCCCGGCTGCGCGAGCGCATGGGCGAGCGCGGCCGGCCCCAGCGTCGCGAGGCTCTCGTCGAGCGCGATCGGGCAGGGCAGCGGATCCTCGACGAGCAGGTGCGCCTCGGGGCACGGCTCTTCCACGAGCTCGACCGGCAGCTCGGCGAGCGCGAACAGGCGCTCGCGCACGCGGGCGGCGGGCCAGGCGCGATTCGCGTCGAGGCGGAGCGCGATCCGAGGCGCCGCGGCCGCGATCGCCAGCACGCGCTCGACGTCGCCATCGGAGCCCACCTTGATCTTGAGCGTTCGTGCACCGGCAGCGACGGCGGCTCGTGCCGCCTCGGGGGTATCGACGACGACCGCGCACGCGAGCGAACGCGCGGGCGCAGGGACGAGCAGGTCCGCGATCGAGGTGCAGCGGACCGAGGCGAGGGCGCCGAGCAGCGCGGTCTCGATCGCGAACCGCGCCGACGGAGCCTCCGTCAGCTCCGCCGCGAGGCACGCGATCGCCGCGGCCGTGGGTTCGATCATGAACGGGGCTCGCGCGGCGAGCGCTGCCACGCCTGCGGTCGCAGACGCGAGGGTGTCGCGCGAGGTGCCGGGCAACGGCGCGGCCTCGCCGAGGCCGACGTGGCCGTCGTCGGTGGTGGCCTCGATGACCAGCGAAGCGCGCTCGGTGCGTCCGCGTGCGGATCCGGCGCCGATGATCGGCCAGCGCATCGTGCGGATGCGAACGGCCGCGATCCGCATGTCAGCCCAGCGCCAGGCCCGTGGCGAACAGGATGCCGTGCGCCATCAGGAGCTGCGCCGTCGCCGCGAGACAGGCGTTGTGCTCGGGCCCGTCCACGGCCGCAGCGAGAGAGCGCAGCCGGATCAGGGCGAGCGGCGCGGTGACGAAGGGCAGCGCCGCCCAGGGGAGGCCGTGGAGTGCGAGGACGAGTGGGATCGCGTACGCGAGCGAGATCAAGAGCGTGTACTCGATCAGCGCGGCCGGGCGGCCGAACCGCACGGCGAGCGTGCGCTTTCCGGCGCGCGCATCGGTCGCGCGATCGCGCACGTTGTTGACCACCAGGATCGCGGTCGCGAGAGCGCCCACCGGGATCGCCGCCCACCACGCGAGCGCGGGGACCCAGCCGAGCTGGACGTAGGCCGTGCCGCACACGGCGACGAAGCCGAAGAACGCGAGCACGAACACGTCGCCGAGGCCGTGGTAACCCAGCGGCCACGGGCCGCCGGTGTACGCGATCCCTGCGACGATCGAGGCGAGGCCGATCACGACGATCGGCCAGCCCGCGACCCCGACCAGGTACACGCCGAACGCCGCCGCGACCGTGAAGGCGAGGATCATGGCGCGCTTCATCGCGCTCGGAGAGATCAGGCCCGCGCTGACGGCGCGCAGCGGTCCGATGCGGTCCGCGGTGTCTGCGCCCTTCTCCGCGTCGAACACATCGTTCGCGAAGTTGGTGCCGATCTGGATCGCCATGGAGCCGCCGAGCGCCGCGAGGGCAGGGCCCCACGCCACGTCGCCGCACACGCGTGCGCACGCGGTGCCCACGGCGACCGGCACCACCGCAGCGGGCAGCGTACGGAGGCGCGCGGCCCCGATCCAGATCGATGCGCTCGTCATGGATACCGCGGGAACTTACCGAACTCGGGCGGGCGCTTCTCGAGGAACGCCTCCTTACCTTCGCGGCCCTCGTCGGTGGTGTAGTACATGAGCGTCGCCGAGCCGGCGAACGCCATCATGCCGGCCTGGCCGTCGCAGTCCGCGTTCATCGCCATCTTGAGGAAGCGCAGCGCTGTGGGCGAGTGCTGGAGCATCTCGCGGCACCACTGCAGCGTGGTCTCTTCGAGCTTCTCGAGCGGCACGACGGTGTTGACGAGGCCCATGTCGAGGGCCTCCTTGGCATCGTACTGGCGGCACAGAAACCAGATCTCTCGCGCCTTCTTCTGGCCCACGATCCGCGCCAGGTACGAGCTGCCGAACCCGGCGTCAAAGCTACCGACCCGTGGGCCGGTCTGCCCGAACCGCGCGTTGTCGGCGGCGATCGTCAGATCGCACACCAGGTGGAGCACGTGGCCGCCACCGATCGCATAGCCCGCGACCATCGCGACCACCGGCTTGGGCAGGTAGCGGATCCGCATCTGCAGATCGAGGACGTTGAGCCGCGGCACGCCATCCGCGCCGACATAGCCGCCCTCGCCGCGGACACGCTGATCTCCGCCCGAGCAGAACGCCTTGTCTCCTGCGCCGGTGAGGATGACCACACCCACCGACGCGTCGTCGCGCGCCAGATCCATCGCGCCGATCATCTCGGTGACGGTCCGAGGGCGGAATGCGTTGTGAACCTCGGGGCGGTTGATGGTGATCTTCGCGATGCCATCGGACGAGGTCTCGTAGGTGATGTCTTCGAAGCCGGGGTGGCGGGTCCAGGCGGGCGGGGGCGTGATCGCTTCGGTCATTCGGTGGCTCCTCGTGCCGCGCGGATGGGCGGCGCATACAGCTCGATCGCAACGCGGCGCACGTCGTGCGCACCGGAGACGGAGACGGGGGCGTGGATCACGGTGACCCCAGGTGTGCCGAGCGCGCCCTCGATCGCGGCACCGACGGCAGCGGGCGAGGCGGCCGTCACGGCACGCGCACCGAGCGCGGTCGCGATCGCCGATGGGTCGAGATCCGGCGTGGTGATCCAGTGGCGCTCGAACGCCGCGCCGAGGCTCGCGCGCGCGACCGGGAGCCCGGCGAAGATCTGGCCACCGCGGTTGTCGATCACGAGGATCGCGAGCGGTGCCGAGGCGCAGCGCGCGGCGAGCAGGCCGCCGAGGTCGTGGGCGAAGCTCACGTCGCCGAGGATCAACAGGACCGGCGCTCCACCTCTCGTCGCGCCTGCGGCCGACGAGATCAGGCCATCGATGCCCGCCGCCCCGCGCTGGGTGAGCACGCCGCGTGCTGCACCACCGCCCGGGAGGTGATCGACCACGCGGATCGGCAGGCTGTTCCCGATCTGCAGCATGGCCCCGGCGGGCACCGCAGCGAGGGCCGCACGCAGGACTGCGACCTCGCTGCGAGCCTCGGCCTCGATCGCGCGAGCGGTCGCTGTTTCGGCGAAGCCTTGCGCGGCGCGCCACGTATCGAGCCACGCCGTCGAGCGGATCCGCGGCTGCGAAGCGCGCGTCCCGGCCTGGAACGCGGGCGCCGTGGCTCCGCGATCGAGCTCGCCAAGGGCGACCACGACGGCACAGAGCGCTCCGGCGACCTCACCGAGGATCACGCCTCGCGCGGAGGCCTCCGGGTCCGCCCAGCGGGCGCCCGCGAGGATCCAGCGCTGCGCACCGCCGAACGTGCCGAGCCACGCCGGCCAGCTCGCGGCCACCGGCTCTGCGCCGAGCTGGATCACGAGCCGCGGCGTGGGGCGCTGGGCGATCGGGATCAGGTCTGCGTGATCGATCATCGCCACCCCGCTCGGGCGCGGTCCGAGCCGGAGCTGACTGCCCGCCTCGGCGATCACCGGATAGCCGGCTCGCGCAGCGAGTGCGAACACCTCGTCTCGCGGGAATCCGACGGGAAGCGCGCCGGCGACGATCACGCCATCGGGCTCGGCGGTGATCGCGGCGGCCAGGGTGGCGATCATGGTGGCGTCGGCGGCGAGGCGCGGCGGCGCGATCGCGATCGGACCGCGCAGGGCAGCGGCATCGCGCGCGAGGCTGCGCTCGGCCTCCGTCGACGGCAGCGCGGGCTCGAGAGGCTTGCGGAGCGGGACCTCGAGATGCACCGGGCCGGGCGCGGGGCCGCGCGCGAGCGTGATCGCGGAGACGATCGTCCGGCGCAGGGCGCGCAGGCCGGTGGCGACCGGGGCGCCGAGATCGAACGCGCCGCGGACGAAGCCGCCGTAGAGCCCGATCTGATCGATGGTCTGCGAGGCGCCGCACGCCTGCAGCTCGGGCGGACGATCGGCGGTGATCGCGATCAGCGGCACGCCGGCGAGGCTGGCCTCGACGATCGCGGGGAGATAGTGAGCCGCGGCCGTGCCACTCGTGCAGACGATCGCCGCGGGGAGTCCGGTGGCGCGCGCCGCACCGAGCGCGAAGAACGCCGCGGCGCGCTCGTCGATGATGGTGACGAGCTCGAGCCGAGGTTCGCCGGCGAGCGCCGCGACCAGCGGGGTCGAGCGCGAGCCCGGGCTGACGACGACCGTGGTGATCCCGGCGTCCGCGAGCGTCGCTGCGAGCAGCTCTGCCCAGATCGTCTGGACCACCGCACTCGTCGCAGTCATCCGGTGACTCCGAGGGCGCCGAGCATCGCGCGCAGCTTGACCTCGGTCTCCGCGAGCTCGCGCTCCGGATCCGAGCCGGCCACGATCCCGGCGCCGGCCCATAGCTGAGCGCGGTTGCCGGCGATCACGCCGGAGCGCAGGGCCACCGCGAGCTCGCCGTTGCCGTCGAGATCGAACCAGCCCACGGGCGAGGCATACCAGCCGCGGGGGACGGGCTCGTGGCTCCGGATCCAGTCCGTGGCCACAACCTGGGGCGTCCCGCCCACGGCCGGGGTCGGGTGGAGCCGGGCCGCGAGCTCGAGCACGTGGCGTGGCGTGCGCAGCGTCGCGCGGAACGGCGTGTGGAGGTGGAGTACATGGCGGAGCGCGCGGATCTCCGGCTCGGCCGAGGCCTCGACCGTGGCTCCCGCGTCTTCGAGCGCTGCGCGGATCGCGTGGACGACGAGATCGTGTTCGCGCCGATCCTTGGCGCTGGCGCGCAGGGCGGCGGTCGCCGTGGGCAGATCGCCCGTGTTGGCCACCGAACCGGCGAGGGCATCGCACAGCACGAGGTCGCCATCGCGGCGGACCAGCCGCTCCGGAGACGCGGCGATCAGCGCCGCGGCTCCCGGCGGCTTGATCATCACGCGCACGCACTCCGCGTGCCGATCGTCGAGGGCCGCGAGCAGGCCAGCGGCGCGCACGGGGCCGCCGAGCTGCACGCTGCACGTCCGCGCGGCGACGACCTTCGAGCACTCGCCGCGCGCGATTGCATTGGTGATGTCGGTGACCTGGCGGTGCCACTCGTCGGCGGGAGCCGGGCCGAGCTCCACCAGCGGAGGCTGCTTCCGATCGATCACGCCACCGGCGAGAGCGGCGCGGAAGATCGCGAGCTCGTCCCGCCAGCGGGCGGCAGACGCGGTGTCCCGCGCGTCGATCGCCAGGACGAGGTACGCGCGCGCACCATCATGGACGTAGGTCCAGCGGGGCAGGGCGAACCACGCGTCTCCGAAGCCGGTCCACGGCGCGCGATCGGCGGCACCCGGCGCGAACGCTGCTCCGCCGAGGAACCGCGGCCGCGCGAACCCGAGGGCGAGGGTCGGCGCGAGCTCGCCCGCGATCACCGCGCGGCTCGGGCCGGCGCGGAGCTCGAGGTCGTGATCGCGCGTCGGCATCGTGTCGCGCGGCTCGTCGCCGACCTCGGGGGTGTTGGTCGCGATCGCGTGGGCGGCGGCGATCACCTCGGCCCAGCGTGCACGGCCGGTGCCGCGGAGCTCGCGCGCGATGCCCACCCCGACCAGCGTCAGGTCCGCCGAGGTCCACGAGACGATCGGCTGATCGCGCAGCTCGTCGACGATCGCGGCGGCCGCGACGACTGGCGCCGGGAGGGCGACGTACGTGAGTCCGTCGGAGCGCGCGGCGATCGCGAGGCCAGCCTCGAGCCAGGCCCAGTCCGGAATCGTGGCCGCATCGGTCCGCGCCGTCGTGGGGACATGCCGTCCGAGCTGTTCGGCCGGGTTCACGGCTCCTCCACCGGGGAGGCGACGTAAAGGGTGCAGGCGCCGAACGTCAGTGGCGTCACCTCGATCACGTGAAGGCCGGCGGCCTGCATCTGGGCGGCGAACTCCTCGGCGGGCGGGAACGCGGCGATCGACTTCTGCAGGTACGAGTACTCGCGCGATCCCGAGAGGAGTGCGCCGAGCTTGGGGACCACGTGGCGGGTGTGAAACCGGGCCGCATGGCCGAGGAGCCCGCTCCGCGGCTCGCCGAGCTCGAGCACGCAGATCCGTCCACCGGGGCGGACCACCCGCGCCAGCTCGCGCAGCGCACGCGAACGATCGGGCACGTTGCGGATGCCGAACGCGATCGTCGCGGCGTCCATCTCGCAGTCCGCGTACGGCAGCTCCTGCGCATCGCCCTCGACGAGCGTGATCCGATCCTGGAGCCCGCGCTTCGCGATCTTGGTCCGCCCGATCTCGAGCATCTTCGTCGAAGGATCGAGACCGACGACCGTGGCGCCCGGGGTCATCCGCGCGATGTCGATCGCGAGGTCGGCGGTGCCGGTGGCGACGTCGAGCACGCGAGGCCGGTCGCCGAGCTGCAACTGCTTCACGGTGCGGCGGCGCCAGCTCTTGTCGATGCCGAACGACAGCACGCGGTTCACGAAGTCATAGCGACGGGCGATGCGATCGAACATCGCGCCGCTGCCGAGGGTGGGAGCCACGAGCTCGGTGCTGGGAGCCGTGCGGTTCGTGGGCGTGGCTGGCGTGGTGGGCGTGGCGGGCTCGCTCACGACTGGCGCTCCAGCGAGGCGAGGGCGACCGTGACCAGTGCATCGCGCGCGGACCCGGCGGGCAGCTCCTCGAGGACGATCAGCGCACGCTGCACGTGCTCCTCGGCGAGAGCGCGGGTAGCGACCAGGGCGCCGCTGGCGCGGACGGTGTTCGCGATCGCGCCGAGCTCGTCGGCTGCGACCTCGCCCTGGGCGAGGAGCCCTTCGAGCCGTTCGCGAAGACCCGCCTCGCGCTCGAGCGCGACCACCAGCGGGAACGTGATCTTGCCCTCGCGAAGATCCGCGAGCGCGTCCTTGCCGGTGCCGGTCTCCTGATAGTCGAGCTCGTCGTCGACGGCCTGGAAGGCGACGCCGAGGTGGAGCCCGTAGCGCTCGAGAGCGGTCTCGGCCGCGGGAGGCAGCTCGGCGGCACGCGCACCGGCGAACATGGCCCAGCGGAACAGCGCCGCGGTCTTGCCCTCGACGATCGCGAAGTAGTCCTCGCGCGCTCCTGCGATCTTGCCACGGCGCTCGAGCTGTACCGATTCGGCGACGATCATCTCGTCGATCACCGTCAGCATGCGATCGAGAACGCCCTCGACGCCGCTCTGGCGGATCCGGCGCAGCGCCGCGACCAGGAGCCAGTCGCCGGCGAAGATCGACGCCGCATTGCCGTACGTCACGCACGCCGTGGGCTGCCCGCGACGGCGCTCGGCGAGATCGACGACATCGTCGTGGAGCAGGGTCGCGCTGTGCACGAGCTCGACGGCGACGGCGAGGCTGCGGGCGCGCTCGGTGAAGCCTTCGCCGAACCGGCTGGTCAGCGCGACGCACAGCGGCCGCAGGTGCTTGCCGCGGAGATCGAGCAGGTGGTGCGCCGCGCGCTGGATCATCCGTGCGCCGCGGGGGATCGCATCGAGCTCCTGCTCGAACGCGCCCAGGTCGTCATGGACGAATCGATCGAGCGCGATCAGGCGGTCGGACAACGTCGGGACACCGCGCAACACGCTGACCTGGGAGAGTCGGTCGAGCACCGTCATCGGCACGGAGACCGCGCCGTCGTGAATTGCGAGCTGGCTCATGGGCTGTCCTTGAGATGATCCGGATTCGTTCAGAGATTCTTGAAAGGTTTAGCCCTGAGTCAGCCTCGCTGCCAAGTACCTTTGCAACAAAGCGAAATCACGTTCGGTTTGTGGCACCTGGCAACCGGTGAACGACCGTTACCGGTGTAAACAGGACAACAATTCAGGGGGTAGGTAGACTTTCGGAAGTGGCTAGCGCGCGTAGGGGTCGCGATCTGCGGCTCGTGAGCCGTTGTCGGGTGGAGTTCGATCGCCCGTCCGGACGCGTGATCGCGGAGACCGAGGATCTGTCGGCGCGCGGGTTGTTCATCCGGACCGAGGCGCTGCTGCCCGTTGGCGAGGAGACCGAGATCGCGGTCGAGCTCCCCGACGGGACCCGGCTGGTGCTGTTCGGACGCGTCGCCCACATGTTGACGCCGTCCGCGGCGCGCGCCCTGGGACGTCATCCCGGGATGGGCTTCGAGCTGGTGGGGCCCGATACGGCTGCGCGACTCAAGCTCCGCACCCACATCGACAGTCTGAAGACGGAGATCACGAGCCCGGGCCTGTCGACGACCACGCAGGTGATCATCGTCGAGCCGGTGGCTCCGCTCCGCACACGGATGGGGCGCTGCCTCGAATCCGCGGGCTTCAAGGTCACCGCCGTGGCGAATGCGACCGAGGCACTCGAGGCGTGCGCCGTGTGGCGGCCTGATGCGATCATCGCGGCGGCGGAGATGGAGACGATGACGGGCGTCGATCTCGCGTACGCGATGTCGGAGCACGCCACGCTCTCGGATGTACCTCTCGTGCTCACGGGCGAGGAAGGCGATCTCAGCCGGCTCGAGGCCTACCGCGCCGGCGTGCGCGACTACATCCCGAAGCCGTTCCTCGACGAGGAGCTCGTGATCCGCGTCCACCGGGTCGCCGCACCGGCGCAGCCGAGCACCAACTTCGGTCTGCGCGGCAGCCTCGTCGACATCGGGCTCGGTACCCTACTCTCGCTGTTCGAGTTCGAGCGCAAGTCCGGCATCCTGTTGCTCCTGCGCGGCGGCGAGATCGCGCGCGTGTTCATCGCGGAGGGCAAGCTGATCAAGGTCGAGCTCTCGACCGGCAACGGCGCTCCGAAGGAACGCCTGATGCGCCTCCTCGACTGGCACGATGGCCAGTTCGAGTTCTCGCCCGCGGCGATCGGGGGCCGCGACGAGGTCGACGTGTCGGTCACGGCGCTGCTGCTCGAGCACGCGCGGCGCGCAGACGAGGACAAGCCGCCGATCCCGCCGCGACACTGAAGTCGTCCCAAGCGGTGTCGCGAACCGCGTCGCGCGCGTGTCGCACGCAGGTCGCAGCGAACATTTCGCAGCGACGGGAATCCGAATACGCAACCTGCAGTTGGTGATGTCCGTCCACCATTCGGACTCATCGAGGATCTCGGCCCCATGAAGTTAGTCTCGTTCGTGACGTGCGCCGTGGTCGCTAGCAGCGGCGCGCTCGCGGCCGCCGATCCGGTGCCGCTCGCCGTTCGCGCGCACGCGGTCCGTCGCGAGGGCGCGATCACGATCAACGGGCACCTCGACGAACCGGCGTGGACGGCGGCGCCGAAGCAATCGAACTTCGTGCAGCGGTTCCCCAAGGACGGGACGAAGGCCGACCTCGAGACCCACTTCTCGGTGCTCTACGACGACAGCGCGATCTACGTCGGCGTGTGGGCCGACGATCCGCATCCCGAGCGCATCCGCAAGCTCCTCACGCGGCGCGATGTCGACGTGGCGGCCGATGCGATCCTGGTCGGGTTCGACAGCTATCACGATCGCCGCACCGCCTACGTGTTCCAGCTCAACGCCGCCGGCGTGCAGCGCGACATGATGCTGTTCGACGACTCCAAGCAGGACGACACCTGGGACGCGGTGTGGACGGGCGAGACCGCCATGCAGGACCAGGGCTGGACCGCGGAGTTCCGGATCCCGCTCAACCAGCTTCGCTTCGCCGGTGGAGACACCCAGGAGTGGGGCTTGCAGGTGCTGCGCATCGTGGGACGGACCCAGGAGCAAGCGTCGTGGTCACCGTGGCCACGCTCTGCGCCCGAGGTGGTCAGCCGGTTTGGCGTGATCGATGGGATCGATCGCCTGAAGCCGGGCCGGCGGCTCGAGCTGTTGCCGTACGCGAGTGGAGGCTTCGACGTGATGCCCGTCGATGCCGGCGATCCGCTCAACGATGCGACCAACCTCCGCCGTAACGCGGGCCTCGATGTCCGCTACGGCCTGGGCCCGGCGTTCACGCTGTCGGCCACACTCAACCCCGACTTCGGTCAGGTCGAGGCCGATCCTTCGCAGGTCAACCTCTCGGGCAACGAGCTGTTCTTCGCCGAGAAGCGGCCGTTCTTCCTCGAGGGCGTGGATCTGTTCAAGCTACCGATCGGGCAGAGCGACAACTCGCCGGAGGGTGCGTTCTACAGCCGCCGGATCGGCGCCGCACCCGACGCGCCCGACGTGGCCTACGACTACATCAAGCAGCCGACCTCGACCGCGATCTACACGGCCGCGAAGCTGACCGGCAAGACCCGCGGCGGCTGGTCCCTCGGTGTGTTCGATGCGGTCACCGGGCAGGAGTCGGCGACGGTCGTCGACGTGAATGGCGCGCGGATGTCCCCGATCGTCGCGCCGCTCACCAACTACGCCGTGGCGCGCGTGAAGCGAGATCTCAACGACGGCCGCACCTCGGTCGGCGGCTCGCTCACGGCGGTCAATCGGGCGCTGAGCGACACGCCGCTCGTCGACGTACTCCACGATCAGGCTTACACCGCGGGCCTCCAGCTGCAGCATCGGTTCGGAGACTCGCCCTACCAGGTCGATCTCCACGGCGTCGGGAGTTACGTGCATGGCACGGAGGGCGCGATCGCGGCCACGCAGCGCACGCAGCGCCATCTCTATCAGCGCCCCGATCTTCGCAGCGGCGATCGCTATGACCCCACGCGCACGAGCCTCATGGGCTGGGACGTGTCGTGGAAGGCCGGCAAGCTCGGCGACACCAAGCACTGGCGGTGGGGGACGGGCGGCGATCTGCGTACCCGTGGCCTCGAGCTCAACGACCTGGGGTTCCAGAACGCCTCGGATCACGCGATCCCGTTCGTGTTCCTCAACTACCAGGACAACGATCCGGGCGACGACGTCCTCAACTGGGGCTGGAACGCCGATGTGTTCGCGGTCTCGACCCTCGAGCCTCGCGTCGCCGATGTCGGGTTCGAGTGCAACATCAACACGCAGCTCGTGAACTACTGGCAGCTCAACGCAGGCTGCAACCTCTCCCGCAACGTGTGGGATGTGGGCGCGTTGCGCGGTGGCCGAGCGCTCCGCGGCGACAGCCGGTACCAGGGGTACGTCAACGTCAACACGGACACGCGCAAGCCGGTGTGGGTCTCGTTCGGAGCGTATGGCGGGCGCACGTGGGCGCAGGATCAGATCGACGGCGGGTTCGATCTCGGCGTCACCGTGCAGGCGCGCTCGAACATCGATGTCTATGTCGGCCCGAGCTTCTCCGATCGCAACGATCCGATGCAGTACATCGATCAGGTCGACGACACGCAGGGCCAGACGCACTACGTGTTCGGGCGGATCCGACAGACCGTCGCGGGCTTGACGATGCGCCTCAACTGGACGTTCTCACCGCGGCTGAGCCTCCAGGCGTATGCGCAGCCGTTCCTCGCGAGCGGCGGCTACACGGAGCTGAAGGACGTCGACC
>JAYVRN010000616.1:0-4164 GCA_043776275.1 Myxococcales bacterium
GAACACGCGGGCGCGTCGCAACGAGAGGAACACGTCATCGCCATCGCGCAGGGCGAGCGCGCTGCCGCGCTCCCAATCGAGATCGGCGCGCAGGTTCGAACCGAGGCCGGGCGCATTCAGCTCGACCTTGAGTCCCGCGCCGAGTGGCGTGACGCGGGTGACGCGCGCGGCGATCGAGCCCTGGGTGTGCGCGCGCCCGATCTCGAGCTCGTGAGGGCGGACGTAGACCCGGCCGGTGCGCGGGCCGGCGCCGTCGTGCTCGACGTCGACGAACACGTCGCCCACGCGTGCGCGCCCAGCCTCGAGCTCGGCCTCGAGGATGTTGACGTGCCCGAGGAAGCGCATGACGAAGTCGTTCGCCGGGCGCTCGAACACCTCCGCGGGTGAGCCGACCTGCTCGATCCGGCCGCGGTTCATGACGACCACGCGATCGGCGACCTCGAAGGCTTCGTCCTGATCGTGGGTCACGAACACCGTGGTCAGGTGGATCTCGTCGTGGAGACGACGGAGCCACGCCCGGAGCTCGGCGCGGACCTGGGCATCAAGCGCGCCGAACGGCTCGTCGAGCAGGAGCACCCGCGGGCGGGCGGCGAGCGCGCGCGCGAGCGCGATCCGCTGGCGCTGGCCACCGGAGAGCTGCGACGGCAGGCGTCGCCCGACGCCCTCGAGCTGCACCAGCTGCAGTAGCTCGGTGACGCGTGCGGTGACCTCGGCCTCCGGGCGGTTCCGCACGCGGAGAGCGAAGGCGACGTTCTCGAACACGTCGAGGTGGCGGAATAACGCGTAGTGCTGGAACACCAGGCCGACGTTGCGCTGGCGGGCGGACTGCGATCCGAGGTCTGTCCCGTCGAGGAACGCGGTGCCCTGATCGGGACGCTCGAGCCCCGAGAGGATCCGCAGGAGCGAAGTCTTGCCCGACCCGGAAGGTCCGAGCAGCGCCACGAGCTCGCCGCTGGGGACCTCGAGGCTCACGTCGTCGAGGGCGGTGAACGTGCCGAAGCGCTTGGTGATCGAGCTCACGCTGATCGTCATGACGATGCTTCCTTGCGCCGCGCGATCACCCGTCGTGCGATCAGGCTCGCGAGGCCGATGATCACGAGCAGCGACGCGACCGCGAAGGCGGCCTGGTACTCGTACTCGTTGTAGAGGATCTCCACGTGCAGCGGCAGTGTGCTGGTGCGGCCGCGGATGTTGCCGGAGAGCACGGAGACCGCGCCGAACTCGCCCATCGCGCGCGCCGTACACAGCACCACGCCGTACCAGAGGCCCCACTGGATCTTGGGCAGCGTGACGCGCGTGAACATCTGCCAGGGGCTGGCTCCGAGGACGATCGCGGCCTCCTCCTCCTCATGGCCCTGCGCCTCCATCAGAGGGATCAGCTCGCGCGCGACGTACGGGAACGTCACGAACGTGGTCGCGAGCACGATCCCGGGCAGCGCGAAGATGACCTTGAGGCCGTGCGCCGAGAGCCACGGGCCGAGCACACCGTGGGCACCGAACAGCAGGACGAACACCATGCCGGCGATCACCGGAGAGACGGCGAGGGGGAGATCGATCAGCGTGATCAGGAGCGCGCGTCCCGGGAACCGGAACCGAGCGATCGCCCACGCGGCCGCGACGCCGAACACCACGTTGAACGGCACGCTGATCGCCGCGGCGAGGAGCGTCAGCTTCAACGCACGGAGGGCCTGCGGATCGCTGATCGCGTGCGCATAGGCGCCGAGGCCATGCGACAGCGCGGTCACTGCCACGGTCGCGAGTGGCACCACCACGAACAGCGCGACGAACCCCACGCCGAGGCCGATCACGAGCCGGCGCACCCACGCGGGCTCCGTCATCGCCTCGCGCGGGATGGCGCGCTCGAGCTTCACACGTGCCCCGCGCGCCGCCGCGTCCACGCGCCGAGACCGTTGATCGCGAGCAGCATGGTGAACGAGACCAGCAGCATCACCAGCGCGAGCGCCGTGGCGCCCGGATAGTCATAGGCCTCGAGGCGAGACATGATCAGGAGCGGCGTGATCTCGGTCTCGAACTGCTTGTTGCCGGCGATGAACACCACCGAGCCGTACTCCCCGATCGCACGGGCGAACGCGAGGGCGAAGCCGGTGAGCATCGCGGGCGCCACCGAAGGGAAGATCACGCGCCGCAGCGTCTGCGCGCGCGATGCGCCCAGCACCGCCGCGGCTTCCTCGAGCTCGGGCTCGAGCTCCTCGAGGACGGGCTGCACGGTCCGGACCACGAACGGCAGCCCGATGAACACCAGCGCCAGGGTGATGCCGAGCGGAGAGAACACGGCCTTGATCCCGAGGGGCTCGAGGAACCGGCCGATCAGGCCGTTCGGCGCGAGCACCGTGGTCAAGGCGAGCCCTGACACCGCGGTGGGGAGCGCGAACGGGATATCGACGATCGCATCGATCACGGTGCGCCCCCAGAACCGATAGCGAACCAGCGTCCAGGCGAGCAGGGTGCCGAACACCACGTTGATGGTCGCGGCGATCAGCGAGGCGCCGAACGTGATCTTGTACGACGCGAGCGCGCGCGGGCTGGTGGCCAGGTCCCAGAGCTGTCCCCACGACATCTCGGCGGTCTTCACCGCGAGGGTCGCCAGTGGGATGAGCACGATCAGCGACAGGTACACGAGCGTGTACCCCATCGTCAGACCGAAGCCGGGGAGGGCGCGCGAACGCGGCACGCTACCGCTTGCTCAGCTTGTCGAACGCGCCACCGTCGTCGAAGTGCGCGGCCTGCGCCTTGGTCCAGCCGCCGAACGCCTCGTCGATCGTGAACAGCTTCAGCGTGGGGAACGTGTTCGCGGGGACGACGGCAGGATCGCGGGGCCGATAGAAGTTGGCGGCCGCGATCTTCTGACCCTCCGGCGAATACAGGAACTGGAGGTATGCGGTCGCGACCTCACGGGTGCCGTGCTTGTCGACCACGTCATCGACGATGGCGACCGGCGGCTCGGCGAGGATCGACACGCTCGGGACGACGAGCTCCACCTTGTCGGCGCCGAGCTTCTTGACCGCGAGCAGGGCCTCGTTCTCCCAGGCGATCAGCACGTCACCGATGCCACGCTCCACGAACGTGGTGGTCGCGCCCCGTGCACCGGAGTCGAGCACCGGGACGTGCGCGAACAGCTCCCCCACGAACGCCTCCGCCTTCGCTGCATCACCGCCGGGCTGCCGGGCCGCATAGCCCCAGGCCGCCAGGTAGTTCCAGCGTGCGCCGCCCGAGGCCTTCGGGTTCGGTGTGATCACCTCGACGCCGGGCTTCACCAGATCGTTCCAGTCGTGGATGGCCTTGGGGTTGCCCTTGCGGACGAGGAACACGATCGTCGAGGTGTACGGCGCGGCGTGATTCGGCAGGCGGTTCGCCCAGTCGGCGTTCACCAGGCCGGTCTTCGCGATCGCGTCGATGTCGTAGGCGAGCGCGAGCGTGACCACGTCGGCCTCGAGGCCGTCGATCACGGCACGCGCCTGCTTGCCGGAGCCGCCGTGCGCTTGCTCGATGGTGACCTTCTGGCCGGTCCTGGCCTGCCACTGCGCCGCGAACGCCTGGTTCTCGGCCGCGTAGAGCTCGCGGGTCGGGTCGTACGAGACGTTGAGGAGCCGGACCTCCTTGCTTGACGCCGTGGTCCTGGATTCCGTCGAGCAGCCGGTCAGGCCGAATGCGACGAGGGCAACCGAGAGGGTTCGCATCGAGAAAGCATCCGCTATAACGGATGCTCTGTCAAGGCGGAGAACCCGCCAGGATAGCGGACGACTGTCAGTCGATGAAGTCGCTGCCCGCCTTGAGGTCGACGTGGAAGTGGTCCCGGTGGTCCGCGTTGTAGTTCGGCGTGAGCACGATGTTCCACAGCTTCTCGGCCTTGAGCCCGCAGATCAGCTCGTGGAGGAACGCATCCTTGCCGGGCTCGGTGGCGGCGGTGCAGGTCTTCTCGGGCGCGGGATCGATCACGAAGTCCGCGGCCACGCTGTAGGTCATGCCCGCCGCGTCCTTGAACACCGCGAGATCGATCGCATTGCCGTACGCGTGCTGCGAGATCCCGTTCGGGCAGTTCGGCGGCGTGCCGGTGTTGCCGATGCAGCGGTAGTTGTAGACGCCGAGATCGGTGACCTCGACGATCTGCTTCGCGCGCAGCATCGGCGCCGCCTCGGCGAGCGA
>JAYVRN010000617.1:0-4162 GCA_043776275.1 Myxococcales bacterium
GTGGTGACGGGATTGGTGTTGGTGTTGGTGACGGGATTGGTGTTTGTGTTGGTGTTCGTGATCGTGATGTTGATCGGCGGCATGCCCGAAGGTGGTGAGCTCGCTGGGGGCGGTGGCGGTTGTTGCACCACGACGGGCGGCATCGCAGGAGGCGCCGGTGCCGGCTCGGGCGCCGGGGCCGTGTTGACGGGCGTGTTGACGGGCGTGTTGACGGGCGTGTTGACGGGCGTGTCGACGGGCGTGTTGACGGGCGTGTTGACGGGCGTGTTGACGGGCGTGTTGCCAGGCGCGTCGGATGGTTCGGGGACGGGTGCCGGGGCCGGAGCTGGAGCCGGAGCCGGCGTCGGATCGTTGTCGTCGGCGAAGGCGGGGGCGGGCGCGATCGCAGGCGAGATCGAGAGGATGGTGAGACCGAGAACGGAGAGGGTGCGCATCGTGACTCCTGGTGGGTTTGCACGGAGTGGTGGCCAGCGGGATAGATTTCGTCGCCACGATCGTCGTCGTCACGATCGTCGTCGCGGCGCTCATCGTCGTCCGGACGCTCGTCATCGCGACGATGGTCATCGCGACGATGGTCAGCGTGACGAGCGCAGGGCGCGCGCGTGCGCGGCGTGCGGCGATCCGGGGAACCGGCGAACGAAGCTGTCGAGGCGCAGCGCCGCGTCGGGGAGCCCGGCGCGCTGCGCGGTGATCGCCGCCCAGTACGCGGCGTCCTCGGCGTGGGCGGCGTCGGTCGAGCGATCGAACGCGGCGATCGCCTCCGCGCTGCGTCCGGCGCGGAGCGCGAGCCACGCATCCCGGAACGCGGCGGCGGACCGCTCGTCGAGCGGTGGCGCGGCGAGCCACACGGTGTCGCGCGTGATCTGGAGCCGGCGGCCGGCGGTCTCGATCACCGCAGCGCCGACGATCACCTGCACGCTCTGGAGCTCGCCGTGTCGCGCGTGGACGCGGACCTGCCCCGACGAGACGTGGACGATCGTGTCCGCGATCTGGATCTCGACGTCCCGAGAGGCGCGACTGTCGACGGTGACCACGCCCTCGGCGAGGGTCAGCACGTCGCGTCCGCCGATCACGTCGTGGGTCAGGCGTGCGTGCAGGGTCTCGAGCCGTGCAGGCGCGAGCGGCGGCGGCATCTCGAGCGGCGCCACCCGTGTGGAGGACACCGGGGCGAGCTCCGCAGCCCCAATGAGGGCGAGCGCGGGAGCCTGCGAGGACGGCGCGCCCAGATCGTGCGGGTCGAGGATCGGCGCGCTCGCGACGAGGGCAAACGCCGCCGCGGCCGCCGCGATCCACGGCGCCAGTGGCCGCCGTCGCGGCGGGGCCTGCTCGGCGGCCGCGAGGATCGCCGCGGCGAGCTGACCGCGGCGCGCACGCGACATCGACGGCGCCGGGAGCGCGTGGGCGAGCAGGTGGAGCTCGCGCTGGTGGGTGAGCTCGCGCCGGCACGTCAGGCACACGCCGAGGTGCTCCGCGAGCGTGTCGTCCACCTCGCCCGGAGCGACGGCCGCGCGCGCGAGCCGCTGCTCGTCGAGACAGCTCACGGCTCGCCCACCACCGCCGCGCGCAGCGCCTTGCGCGCGAAGAACACGCGGCGCCACAGCGTGCCCTCGGGGATCCCCAGCGCCGCGGCGGCGTCGCGACCGCGCTCTCCCTCGACATCGATCAGCAGGATCGCGGCGCGCAGATCGTGAGGCAGCCCGGCGATCGCGGCGGGGAGGCGCGCGGCGTCGAGGTTCGCGGGGCCGTGCGCCGCGGTCTCCGGATCGGCGAGCGCGGATAGCGCGCGCTTGCGGCGGATCTCCTTGCGCGCGTAGCCGCGGACGAGGTTCGCCGCGATCCCGTAGAGCCAGCTACGGAGCTGCTGGCCGCGGAATCTGCCGGCGGCCTGGAACGCGGCGACGAACGTGCCCTGTACGAGATCGTCGACCTCGTCGGGATCACTCGCACGCATCCGCGCCACGAACCGGTGCACGGCATCGACATGGCGTTCGAACAGGAGCGATCGTGCCGCACGATCGCCCGTGGCACACGCGGCGGCGAGCCCCTCGTCGGTGAGCTCGTCGACCCGGGCCAGCGGGCGCAGCTGGAGCAGCTGGCCGGTCTTCACAGCCGCCGCGCCAGGCCGAGGAACACGCCGATCGACGGCTGATCTCCTGACGTCGTGACATCGAGGACCGGCCCGCCGGCGATCCCCCACGTGTCGCCGAGCGGCAGGGTGAGCAGCAGCGCCGCTTCGCCGACCGGCGCCACGCGGGTGCCGGTCATCGCATCGCCGCCGATCTCGATGCCGGCGCCGAGCTGCGCGCGCACGGCGACCGGGCCGAGGGTCGTCAGCTCGCGCGCGATCGAGAGGACCGCGCGTCCACGTGAGCTGTCGCGCGCCATCCGTGCATCACGGCCACGCGAGGGCGCGGTGAGCCACGCACCGGAGATCCCGAGGCTCCAGCGGCCACGCACGAGCAGCTCGAGCTGTGCGCGCGCGCCGACCTCGCCGTCGCTCGCCACGCCGCCGAGCATCAGCCAGCGTCGCGATCGCGCGCGCTCACCGTGCGGTGCATGCCTGACGAGCCCGAGCTCGTCGCCTCCGAGCCGCGGCAACGCGGGAAGCGGCGACGAGGGAAGCGGCGACGAGGGCGGCAGCGCTACGGCCGGGGCTTCCTGTGGGGGGCTCGGCGGCGCGACCGCCACGGGGGAGGGCGCGACGGTGTCATCGGCGATCCAGCTGACCACGAGCACCGCGGCGGCCTGGGCATCGGGCACCACGCGCTCGCGCACGTGACCGTCGCTATCGCGGCCGACGAGGTACAGGCCGCCGTCGCGCGGGACCACGCGGAGCTCGAGCTGGCGGACGCACCGTGGCTCGGCCCGGACCCAGGCCTCGATCTCGGCGCGCACGGCCTCGGGCGCATACGCGAACGTCACCGCGCACGGCGCCGGCTCGGGATGCGTGACCGGCTGCGCTGCGGCCGGCGCGGCCGTGAGCCCGACGACACCGAGCAGCAACGCCGAGGAGACCCAGGCTCCGGCGCACCGACCCAAGGGTGCGGACAAGCAACCCCGATCGTCCCCGAGGGAGACGGAGCGCGCGGGGAGGGCGCGATGCGCCGGAACCTGAACCATGAACAGAGACCTCGTGTGGGGTGGTGACCGGTGGTGGCGGTTTCATCGCGCTCGCGTTCGCGGTCGCAGATCAGGCGGCGTGGCGATACGTGCCGAGGAGGGCGGTCTCCACCACGCCGAGCAGGTGTCCGCGCGACGAGACGACGAGGACGTGATCCGCACCGGCGGCGAGCACGGTGGCTGCGGCCTCCGCGATCTCGCTCTCCGCGTCCAGCGTGATCGAGGATCGAGCGAGGTGATCGGCGACCCAGCCGTCTGGATCGAGCCGGAGCGCGCTCGCGGCGCCAGCGTGCGACATCACCCCTCGGAGCACGCCCGCGTCGTCGACGGCGACCACCCACACGCGGTGGTCCACCAGGAGCGGCGCGAGATCCGCGAGCGGTGTCGAGATGTGCACCACGGCCAGCGGCGCGGCCTGCCGGGTGAGGGTGCGGAGGGTGGTGAGGCGAAGCGTCGGGAGGTCAATCGCGAGCGTCATGCAGGTGAGTGCCCGCCGCCGGCCGCAGATCGCACGGCGAAATAACCCGACACAGTCCGTTGGGGTCCCGGGCCAGGATAGGCCTCCGGGATTTCCCTACCGCCGTGACAACCGCACGACGCGGGTGGCCAACCCGCGGAGATCACGCATCGCGGGCCATGCCGGTACGTCCGCGTCCTACTTGAAGTTGTTCTTCCACTCGCGGAGCGCGGCGAACACGTTCACCGGATCTCCGGCGCCGCCGCGCGCAGCGGCGGCGCTGACCACCGTGGGCTCGGACGCGCGGAGGAACGGGTTGGTCGCGACCTCGACGCCCATCGTGGACGGGACCGAGCGCGGCCCCAGGGCGCTGAGGCGCTCCGCGATCGCGGCGTTGTCGGGCTCGACGGCGGCGGCGAACCGCAGGTTGGCGGCGGTGTACTCGTGACCGCAGTAGACCTGGGTGTCCGCCGGCAGCGCGGCGAGCCGCATCAGCGAGCCGTGCATCATCGCGGCATCGCCTTCGAACACGCGACCGCAGCCGCCGCAGAACAGGGTGTCGCCCGTGAACGCGCAGCCCTCGAC
>JAYVRN010000618.1:0-15024 GCA_043776275.1 Myxococcales bacterium
CCTCCCGCTCCGGCCGTGCGCGCTCAGGTCGTGCCCGCTCGGTCCGCGCCCGCCCTCCCGCCTCAACAGCTCCAGCTCGATCTCGGGACCGGCGTGATCGGTGTCGGCCTCGAGCTCCCGGTCGCGGCGCGTCTCGCCGTGCAGGTCGAGGCCATCGGGTTCTCCACGTTCTTCCTGCCGCTGGTCGGCGGCGGGGTGAATGTCATGGGTGCCGGCGCCGGCGTGCGACCGACCTGGGTCGCAGGGCGAGACGGCCGCGGCCTGTTCGTGACGCCGATGTTCCGCCTCGCGTACGTCGGCGCCGAGAAGGAGACCGGCGAGCGCGGCCACGGCCTCGCGATCGCGACGGGCCTGACCGTCGGCCAGGCGTTCCGCGTCGGCGAGCGGCTCGATCTGCGCCTCGGCTTCGGCGGCCAGCTGATCCACTACGACGTCCGCACGGCCGGCGGTCCCTTGACCGCCACGGTCCCGTTCCTCGCGCTCGAGCTGGTGATCGGCTACCGGCTCTGAACCTGGGCGGTCACCCCGCCGATGCTCGCGCTCGTCGATGTGCTGGCTACTGCACGATCTCGACGCCCCGCTTGGCGAGCGCCTTCGCCGCCGCCAGGCCGGCCGCGTCGAGCCGCGTCCCCACGAGGCCGAGCGTGCGAAGCCGGGGCAGCGCGACCAGCGGCGACGGATCGTGGATCTCGGTCGCGGACAGATCGAGCGTGACCAGCGTGGTCTGGCGCGCGATCGACTGGAGGGCCGCGTCGGACAGATCGAGGCCTGTCAGGGTGAGCGTGCGCAGGTGGGGCCACGCCGCAAGATCGGCGATCGCAGCATGCATCCGGGTATCGCCGATCGTCAGCTCGTCGAGCTGGCGGAACCCGCGCAACATGGGCAGCGCGTCCTCGGAGACCTGGGTGTTCGCGAGGTGGAGCGTGCGCAGCTCGTGGAGCGGGGCGAGGCCCACGAGGGTGGTGTCATCCGCGCCGGTGTTCTCGAGATAGAGCCGCTCGAGATCGGTCAGCACTCCGAGGCTCGCGAGCCCACCGTTGCTCGCGGTGGCCTGGGACAGCACCAGCGTGCGGAGCCGGGTCAGCTTCGCGATCCGGGCGATCGTGGGATCTCCGACGCCGGTCTCACCGAGCCCGAGCGCTTCGAGCCGGAGCGCGGTGTCGAGGATCGCGAGGCCCGCATCGGTGACCTTCGTGCGCGACAGATAGAGCTCCACCAGTTCGCTGCTGACGGCACCTCCGAGCGCGGCGTTGCCCACCCCGGTGCGATCGAGCCGGAGGACCCGCATCCGCGGCATCGCGAGCAGCGCCGCCGCGCTCGCGTCGTCGATCGGGGTCTCTGCGAGATCTACCTCCTCGAGCTGCCGCTGTTTCACGATCGCCTGGATCGTCGGCAGCGTGATCGGCGTACCGGCGAGCCGCAGCCGCCGCAGCCCCGGGCGCGACGCGATGGTCTGCACCAGGCGATCGTGGACCTTGGTGCCCGACAACCCGACCTCGACGAGGTTCGGGGCGGACGCGAGCCAGGCGACGTCGGCGTCGGTCGGCTTGTAGGTCGCGAGCGTCGAGACATCGAACCGCGTAATCCCTGCCGCGAAGCCACCGAACGTCGAGATCTCCTTGCCGACGAACGTGCTGTCGAGGAACAGCTCGAGCAGCGCGAGCGGGCGCAGCGCCGCCACGGTCCGTACGCCGACGTGCGTGCCGCCGAGATCGACGATCGCGAGCTTGCCGAGCGCACCGAGCGCGGCGCCGCCCGCATCGGTGATGAGGGATCCGGACAGGTTCACCGCGTGAAGCTCGCGGAGCGCACCGATCGCCTTCATCCCCTGGTCGGTGATCGCGCAGTCCTCGAGATCGAGCACCTCCAACCCGGCCAGCGTGGGGCGTGCGGCCAGCGCGGTCAGGGTCGCGTCGTCCGCCTGCGTGCGCGCGAGGTACAGGCGGCGCAGTGGCAGATCGAGCGTCGCGAGCGCGGCGGCATCGACCGTGGTGTCGTCGAGGACGAGCGCGGTAAGTTCGGGCAGCGCGGTCAGCTCCGAGATCCACCGCACCGTCACCGGCTGATCGCGCAGCGACAGGCCCGGGACGTGCGCGTCGCGTAGCGCCTTCACCGTGCGCACGAGCTGCGCCTCGTCGAGGGTCCGCGTCGGTTCGAGGAACCATGGCCCGGCCGGGAGCGTGGGCGGAGGCGAGCCCGGGAGCTCCCCGATCTGATTCACGCCATCGGCCGTCCAGATCATCACGCGCATCGGCACCGGCCACGGGGACTCCGGCCCGGCCTTCACCGCAGCGGGCGGTGGCACGGGCGCCGCGACCACCGGGGCTCGGGCCGACGGAGGATGCGCACAGGCGACCAAGACGGAGATGGAGACCGCGAGCGCGCGCATCGAGGAGGAGACAGCGCCTGCGCCTGGCAGTTGCGGCCTCAGGTGGGTCAGCCGCGGCACGCCAGCGTGGTCGTCACGCCGCGCGGACCGCGGCGACGAAGGCGGCGACCTTCGCGGCATCCTTGACGCCGGGGGCGGTCTCGACGCCAGTCGCCACATCGACACCAAACGGCGCGACCTGTGCGATCGCGGTGGCGACGTTGTGGGGATCGAGCCCGCCCGCGAGCATGATCTGCTGCAGCGGGAACGCCCGCCGCGCTTCCTTCGCGAGGGCCCAGTCGAACGGCTTGCCGGCGCCGCCCCGCCCTGCCGACGGCGTGTCGAGCAGGATCATGTCGGTGCGCCACTGATCGAGGTTCGCGACATCCTTTGGCGCGCCCGTCGGGATCGCCTTCCACACCGGCAGGGTCGTTGCCTTGGCGAGCTCCGCGAGGTCCTCGGGGTACTCGTCCCCGTGCAGCTGGATCGCATCGAGCTGGACAGCCTCCACAGCGGCGAGGATCTCATCTCGATCGGCATCGACGAACACGCCGACGAGCTTCGCATCTCCGCTCGACCGCACGATGCCGGCGATCAGCGGCGCGCGCTCGAGCGTGAGGTAGCGCTTGGACTTCGGCCAGAAGTTGAGCCCGACGTAGTCGATGCCCGCCGCACCGACCCGGGCCGCGTCGTCGGGCAGCGTGATGCCGCAGATCTTGATCCGCGTCATGACGCCTCGGGCGCCTCGCGCAGCAGCCGCAGCGCCAACCCTGGATCCGCTGCCCGCATCAGCTGCTCGCCGACCAGCACCGCGTGCGCACCGACCGCGCCCATCAACTTGACGTCCGCCGCGGACTTGATCCCGCTCTCGGCGACCAGCACCACGTCGTGCGGCAGCATCGGAGCGACCACCGAGGTCAGCGACATGTCGATGTGGAACGTGCGGAGGTCGCGATGGTTGACCCCGAGCAGGGTGGTGCCCGCGGCGAGCGCGATCTCGGCCTCGCGGACGGTGTGGACCTCGACCAGCGCATCGACCTGATACGTCTGCGCGG
Source organism: Myxococcales bacterium (assembly GCA_043776275.1). Taxonomy (GTDB): domain Bacteria; phylum Myxococcota_A; class Polyangia; order Haliangiales; family Haliangiaceae; genus JABFXX01. The sequence continues at coordinate 3,424 of JAYVRN010000618.1, forward strand.
CGGCGAGCAGCTCCGCGAGCTGCGCCGGCGACAGCGCGGCCACGATCAGCAGCACCGCATCCGCGCCCGCGGCGCGCGCCTCGGCGACCTGATAGCTGTCGATCAGGAAGTCCTTGCGGAGGAGTGGCAAACCGACCCGCTCGCGGACCTGCGCGAGGAACGCCAGATCGCCATCGAAGTACTGCCGATCGGTGAGCACCGAGATCGCCGCCGCACCGCCCGACGCATACGCCGCCGCGATCGCGGCCGGATCCGCGCCCGCACGGATCGCGCCGGCCGAAGGCGACGCGCGCTTGATCTCCGCCAGCACGCGCACCGGCGCCCCGGGCGGCCGCATCAACGCGGCGTGCAGGCTCCGCACCGGCCCGGCAGTCCGCGCGCGGGCCTCGAGCTGCGCCAGCGTGACATTGTGCTTCGCAGCGACCAGCTCCTCGCGCTTGGTCGCGAGGATGGTGTCGAGGATGGAGCCAAGGTTGTTCGAGCCGGTGGTCACTCGACCCCCAGGAAGTCGGCCGCGGTCTTGGTGGCGAGCTCCGACAGATCGGCATCGAGCGCAGCACCGCTGGCCTCTGCCCAGCGATACAGAGCGAGGCGCCCTGCCCCATCGGCGGCCACGGTCGCCGCGCGGACGAACTGATCTGGCAGCCGCGCGAGATCGAGCGCGCCGGGCTCGAGCAGCTCGAGACCCAGCGCGGCCGTCATCGCCGACGCACGGAGCACGGCCTCGTAGCGCTCCCCGTGACCGATCTGCACGCCGGCGAGCACCTTCTTGAGGATGTGTGCGTTGTGCGGCGCATCGCCACCCGCGAGCCCCGCAGGATCACAGTCGTCGATCCCGAAGGACCTCGGCGACAGCGTCCTCGAGAGCACCAGCCCGTCATCCCAGATCGCGACGTGGGTCTCGCCGCGAACGGCGATCTCGTCGAGGCCATCATCGCCGTGCACCACCGCGGCGCGGCGCAGCCCGAGCGCCCCGAGCGCCGCGGCCATCGGCTCGCACCAGCGACGATCGTAGACGCCAACCACCTGGTGACGGACGCCCGCGGGGTTGGTGAGCGGCCCGAGCAGGTTGAAGATCGTGCGCGTGCCGAGCTCGCGACGTGGCCCGGCCGCGTGCCGGGTGGCGGCATGAAACCTCGGGGCGAACGCGAAGCCGATGCCAGCGAGCTCGATACAGCGCGTGACCACCGCGGGCTCGGTCTCGATCGTGACCCCGAGCTGCTGGAGGACATCGGCCGAGCCGCACTTCGACGACTGCGCCCGATTGCCGTGCTTGGCGACGATGCCGCCGCACGCAGCGATCAAGATCGCGGCGAGGGTGGACACGTTGACCGTGCCCTGGCCATCGCCGCCGGTCCCGCACGTATCGATCGAGTGCTCGAGCCGTGGACACGGCAGCGGCAACGCACGCAGCCGCATCGCGGACGCGGCGCCGACCAGCTCGTCGACGGTCTCGCCCTTGGCCTTGAGCGCGATCAGGAACCCACCGATCTGCGCGGGCGTCGCCTCCCCGTCCATGATCAGGCCCATGACCTCGGCGACCTCGGCGCGGGACAGCTCGGTGCCCGCCGCGGCCGCGTTGATCGCGCGCGTGATCGCCGCCGTCATCCGCGCACCATCCTCAAGAAGTTCGCCAGCAGCGCCTTCCCCGAGGTGGTCATGATCGATTCGGGGTGGAACTGCACGCCCTCGAGCGTCGCCCCACGCGCCTTGGCGCGGACGCCCATGATCTCGTCCTCCCAGGTCTTGGCCGTGACCTCGAGCGTGTCCGGCATCGAATCCGGCTGGATCACGAGGGAGTGATAGCGCGTGGCCACGAACGGGTTCGGCACCCCGGCATAGAGGCCCTTCTCGTCGTGAAAGATCTTGCTGGTCTTGCCGTGCATGATCCGCGGCGCACGCACCACCTTGCCGCCGAACACCTGACCGATGCACTGATGACCGAGACACACGCCGAGGATCGGGGTCTGGCCCGCGAACGTCTTGATCACGTCCATCGAGATCCCGGCCTCGTTCGGCGTACACGGCCCCGGCGAGATCACGATCGCGCCCGGCGCACGCTCGCGGATCGCGTCGAGGGTGATCGCATCATTGCGCTCGACGGTGACCTCCGCCCCGAGCTCGCCGAAGTACTGCGCGAGGTTCCAGGTGAACGAGTCGTAGTTGTCGATCAGCAGCAACTTCACGAGCTGGCCTCCTCGCTGCTGGCCGTGCGCGCCATCTCGACGGCACGCAGCACGGCGCGCGCCTTGTTCACCGACTCGTGATACTCGAGCTCGGGCACCGAGTCCGCGACCAGGCCCGCGCCCGCCTGGACGTAGAACGTGTCGTCCTTGTGGACCAGCGTGCGGATCGCGATCGCGAGATCGAGGTTGCCGGTGTAGCTGACGTAGCCCACGGCGCCGCCGTAGATGCCGCGCTGATGCGGCTCGAGCTCGTCGATGATCTCCATCGCGCGGATCTTCGGAGCTCCGGAGAGCGTCCCGGCGGGGAACGCCGCGCGCAGGACATCGAGCCAGGTCTTGCCCGCGGCGAGCTTGCCGACCACGTGCGAGGTCAGGTGCATGACATGCGAGTACCGCTCGATCACCATCTGCTCGGCGACCTGCACGCTGCCGACCTCCGCGACCCGGCCCACATCGTTGCGCCCGAGATCGATCAGCATCAGGTGCTCGGCGAGTTCCTTCGGATCCGCGCGCAGCTCCTCGGCGAGGCGATCGTCCTCGGCGGCGGTCCGGCCCCGGGGACGCGTCCCGGCGATCGGCCGGACCTCGACCTTGCCGTCGCTCAGCCGCACCAGCGTCTCGGGTGACGCGCCGGTCACCCGCGCCTCGGGGAACTCGAGGTGGAACATGTACGGCGATGGATTGATCACGCGCAGCGCGCGATAGACATCGAGCGGACGCGCGCCACCGGCCGGCTCGGAGAACCGCTGCGAGAGCACGACCTGGAACGCATCGCCGGCGAGGATGTACTCCTTCACGCGATCGACCGCGGTGCAGAACCCCTCCTGCGTGAACGTCGACGGCGGCACCACCATCGACGTGCGCTCGCCGAGCCGCGGCGGCTCGAGATCCGGCAGCGCGCGGCGCGGGCGGCGGAGGGTCTCGACGATGTCGTCGATCCGTTCGCACGCTCGCTCGTACGCGACCTCCGCGCGATCGGGCCGCGCGACGTACGGCGTGGCGACGACCTTCAGGGTCTGCCGCAGGTTGTCGAAGATCAGGAGCGTATCGGTGACCACCATGCACAGCGGCGGCAGGTCGAGCCCGGGCCGCGCACGTACCGGGAGCTCCTCGAAGGCGCGCACGCAGTCATAGGCGATCCACCCGACGGCGCCGCCCCAGAACCGCGGAAGGCCCGGGACGTCCACGGGCACGAGCTCACCCAGCACCTCGGCCAGCGCCGCGGTGGGATCGCTCGTCGGCCACTCGGCGGTGCGGGGTGGTCCACCGGCGTCGACGTCGTACCAGGTGACGCTCGCGATGCCGTTCGCCCACCGTACGACCGCGCGCGGTGCGACCCCGACGAACGAGTACGCGGCCCAGGTGGCGCCACCCACCACGCTCTCGAGCAGGAACGAGTGCGGACCCGCGCCGAGCGCCGCATACGCGGACACCGGCGTGTCCCCATCCGCGAGCAGCTCGCGATACACGGGGATCAGGTTGCCCTTCCCCGCGGCCGCGATGAACTCGTCGCGCGACGGCGTGTACATGCGTGGGAGTTATACCGCAACGCGGGAGCGAGATCGGGCGGCCAAGCTCCTGAAACGTAAGGCCGACCTGTGCACGTTCTGAACACGTTCAATTTTCCTATTGACTGGCGCTCTCGCCGGATCTAGGTTTTGAACATGTTCAACACACGGCGTTGGCATCGCCTCCTCACCGTCCCCGCCCTCCTCGTCGCGATCGCGATCCTGTTGTGTAGTCGCTACGCACTGCAGGCGCTCTGCGTGTTTCCGCCCGTGCTCGCCATGCCCTGGGTGCTGAACGCCGCGATGCGGCACAACCGCGAGGCCGTCGGGCGCGCGCTGACCGCGGTTCGCGCGATCGGCTACCTCGGGATCGCGTGGGGCGTGCTCGTGCTGTTGCTGGTCCCGCCGGCCGGCGTGATCGTGCTGCTCGGGTTCACGACCCTGCTCGTGGTCGCCGGGACCGCGCCCAGCGAGGTTCGCCTCGCGGGCACGGTCATGGTGATCGGCGCCCTGCTCGCGCTCGCCGGGATCCCCCTGGTCTGGTTCGGCCCTCCGTACGTCGTCGCGATCCCCACCGGCATCGTCCTTCTCGGTGGTGGGGTGTGGTGGCTGTTCGAGTCCGTCCGTCACCCGCTGCCTGTCACCGTCGAACCCTCCGTCCCCCTCGCCTTCGCTCTCTGAAAGGAATCCCCACGTGTCTAACCCCGTCCTTCTCGTCTACCTCCCGTATGCGGCGATCGCCCTGTTCCTGACCGTGTGGCTCGCCCGCACCCTGTCCCGCCACGGCGAGGTGTTCCTCCGCGCGGTGTTCCCCGATCGCAAGGACCTCGCCGATGCGGTCAACCAGCTCCTCGTGATCGGGTTCTATTTGGTCAACCTCGGTTGGGCGCTGTTGCTGCTGCGCGCGGACGACGTGCTCGCCCAGGTCCAGACATCCACCGATGCGATCGCCCTCCTGACCACGCGACTCGGGACGCTCCTGCTCTTGCTCGGCGCGGCCCACCTGGCGAACCTGTACGTGTTCCACCGCGTGCGCCGCGGTGCCGAAGCCCAGCACGCCTGACCTCCCGATGCCCCGCCCCCGCAAGCCCGTGACGAAGCCGGCCACCAAGCCGGCCGCGAAGCCCACGCGACGACCTCGTCGCGAGGCCTCGCCGCGGGTGGACGGCGAGCGCAAGCGCGATGCGACCCGGAAGCACCTGCTCGAGCGCGCGCTCGCCCTGTTCCAGAAGCGGGGCGTCGAGGCCACCACGATGCGTGACATCGCGACGGCCGCCGGCATGTCACTCGGGGCGGCCTACTACTACTTCCCCTCGAAGGAAGCGCTGGTGTTCGCGTACTACGAGGACAACCAGGCCGACCTCGAACAGCTCGCACAGGCGGCGAGCGGCACGATCCGCGAACAGCTCGGCACGATCTTCCACGGCAAGCTCGCGACCATCCGGCCGCAGCGCAAGATGCTCGCCGCGATCGTCCAGCGGCTCGTCGATCCGAGTGATCCGGTCAGCGCATTCTCCGCGCAGACCCGCGCGGTCCGCGATCACGCCCTGGGCGTCCTCGATCGCGTACTGGTCAAGGCCGGACTTCCCCCCGAGGTGCTCCCGCTCGCGAGCCGCGCGCTATGGCTGCTCCAGATGGCGATGATGCTGGTCTACGTCAACGACGACAGCCCCGGCGAGCGCCGCACCCATGGCCTGATCGACGACGCGCTCGATCTGATCGTCCCCATGCTCCCCCTGCTCGCCAGCCCGATGGGCCGTGCGCTCGCCGAACGTGTGACCGTCGCGCTCGCACGCGCCGAGATCGTCTAGCAGCTGTCCCGCGACGCGGGCGCTCGTGTCCGTACGTCGTCGCTAGCCGCGCAGGGCGCGCAGCGTGCGCAGGAAGTTCTTCCCCAGCACCTTGCCGATCGCCTCGGGAGAGAGCCCGCGGTCGAGGAGCAGCTGCACCACCCGCGGAAGCTCGAGCGGCGTCACCAGATCGCGCGGCGGCCAGATCGCACCATCCCAGTCGCTGCCGAGCGAGGCGTGATCAGCGCCCACCGTGTTGACGATGTGCATCACGTGATCGGCGACGAGCGCTGCCCGCCCCGTCCAGCGCGACGGCCCGAGGAAGCTCGATTCGTACATCACGCCGATCGTGCCCCCGGTGTCCGCGATCGCCCGCAGCTGCTCGTCATCGAGGTTGCGCCAGTGCGGATGCACGCCGGTGACACCGGTGTGGGTCACGATCAGGGGCAGCGAGGCATCGTGTGTGCGCGCCGCCTCGAAGAAGCCCTTCCGGCTGATGTGCGCGAGATCGACGAAGATCCGCTTGGCGTCGAGCGCCTCGACATACGCGTGCCCGGCGGCGGTCAGCCCGGTGTCGTTGTTACCGCCGAGGGGCGAGCTGGTCTGACCGAGCGAGGACCTGGAGAGGTGCACGAGCGTGACGCGCACGATGCGATCGTCGAGCCGATCCAGCGCACCGGGGGCATCGAGCGCGTTGCCGCCCTGGATCCCCAGGAACGCGGCGTGTCGGCCCGCGCGCACCGCGGCCTCGTACTGTGCGGCGGTCCGCACGAGCGTGACGTCGTCTGGGAACCCGTCGAGGATCGAGGTCAGCCTCTCGAGGTTCTCGCTGAACACCCGCGCTCGGCTGGCAGCGCGCCGGGCCGGGTTGGTGGTGATCACCCAGATCCCACCCGTGACGCGCGCCTCGCGGATCCGCGGCAGATCGACCTGACTGTAGAACCGGTGGCCGAACAGTCCCCCGCCGTGCCGCTTCGCGAGGTCGTACCGGAACATCCGCTGCCAGATGAACGTATCGAGGTGCAGATCGATCACATCGCTGGCGAGGTACAGCTCCACGGCCTCGCGCGAGATGTTGAGCGACCGCGCCCACAGGGATGGGTCCCGACGGTGATCGACGTAGTCGAGGGCGGTCATCCGGGTGAGTGATACCGCGAACGCCGGTGCGGTATAACGCCGGCATGCACCCCTCGCTGCAAGCCACCCTCGCCGCTGTCGACCCCGAGCTCGCGGAGCTGATCGCCGCCGAGGAACGTCGCCAGCGGGACAAGATCCGCCTGATCGCGTCGGAGAACTACGTCTCCGGAGCGGTGCTCGCCGCCACCGGCTCGATCCTCACCAACAAGTACAGCGAGGGCTATCCCGGAAAGCGCTACTACGAGGGCCAGCAGTACATCGATCAGATCGAGCAGCTGTGCATCGATCGCGCGAAGGGCCTGTTCGGCGCGGAGCACGCGAACGTCCAGCCGTACTCGGGTTCACCCGCGAACCTCGCGGTGTACTTCGCGTTCTTGAAGCCCGGCGACACCGTGATGGGGCTCGGCCTCCCCGCGGGCGGCCACCTGACCCACGGCTGGGGCGTCTCGATCACCGGCAGCTACTTCCGAGCGGTGCAGTACGGCGTGCGCAAGGACACGCACCGCATCGATCTCGACGAGGTGCGCGAGCTCGCACACAAGGAGAAGCCGAAGCTGCTGTTCGCCGGCGGCACGGCGATCCCGCGCACGATCGACTTCGCGGCCTTCGGTGAGATCGCGCGTGAGGTCGGCGCCGTGTTCGTCGCGGACATCGCGCACATCGCCGGCCTGGTCGCCGCCGGCGCCCACCCCTCCCCGATCCCGTACGCGGACGTGGTCTCGACGACGACGCACAAGACGCTGCGCGGACCGCGCGGCGGCATGCTGATGTGCAAGGCCACCCACCAGAAGGCGATCGATCGCGCCGTGTTCCCGGGCCTCCAGGGCGGACCGCACAACCACACCACGGCCGGCATCGCGATCGCCCTCAAGGAGGCCGCGACCGCCGAGTTCAAGACCTACGCCCACCAGATCGTGGCGAACTCGCGCGCCCTCGCGGCGGCGCTCGTCGAGAAGGGTTGGGGCGTGATCACGGGTGGCAGCGACAACCACCTGATCCTCGCGGACATGACGCCGAAGAACGTCACCGGCAAGATCGCCGCGAAGGCGCTCGACGTCGCAGGCATGGAGCTCAACTACAACTCGATCCCGTTCGACCCACGCAAGCCGTTCGATCCGTCCGGCGTGCGCCTCGGGACCGCGAGCGTCACCAGCCGCGGCATGCGCGAGCCGGAGATGAAGCAGATCGCGAGCTGGATGGATCAGGTCGCGAACGCGCCCGCGGACGTCGGCCTGCAGGAGAAGATCTCCGGCGAGATCCGCGAGCTGTGCGCCAAGTTCCCGGCGCCCGGCATCTTGATCTGAGCTGGTGAACCGCTGGGCTTTCAGTCCCAGGCGCGGGTGATCAGAAGATCGATTGCACCGATGACACGATCGCCGTCGCCTTTCAGCGAACCAACGAGATCGCCAAGACGCTCGACCGCGACCGAAACCATCTGCAAGGGATTGAGGACCACACGCGTGCCCTCGATTTCGAACCCCGGGTTCAGTCGCGGTTCGGTGTGCTGGACCACGGACTCGAGCACCATCGGGATCACGACACGACGACCTGCACGATCGAACCGACGCGATTGCACGACGACCACGTAAGGAATGATTGCCTTCTGCGGACCCATGTTGCGGTGAACGTCAAACTGCGCCATCAGAGCTCCGAGTGCTCATCTGCAAAGGCACCGTGCTTCTCGTCGAAGTCGTTCCAGCCCGAAATCGCTGCGTCCAGTCGACCGTCCTCCTCCTCACGCTGCTTGCGTTCCGCGATCACAAACTCGGCCAGCAGCTTCTCGACTTGCTCCGAGAGGTTCGATGTGTACCCCCGAGCGCAGCGCACGAGGTCCTCGTTCAGCGTCATGTTGACCGGCCGCTTGGGAGCGTTGACGTCGTAGGGGCTCATATGCGCATTGTATGCGCATGCCGTTTCTCCAGCAAGGACGCAGTCTTACAAGAGAGCTGGCGAATCAATTTCAACAGGTTCGACGGAGAACTCTGGTCCCCCTGACGGCGACGGCGCGGAGCAGTTCGCAGTTGCTCGGCTGGTCAGGCGGCGGAGTTCACACCAAGGTCGCCTTCGTGCCGGCCTGAGATCTCGGCCGCTCAGCGGTTCTTCGACTTGGCCTTCGGCTTCGAGGCGCGGGGCGCCTTCGCCGCCGGGGCCGCCGCTGCGGCACGCATCGCGACCACGTGATCGAGGATGCGGTGGGCGACCTCGTACTTGGTGCCGGCCGGCACCTCGATCGCGCCGCTGGTGTCGACGAGCGTGACCCGGTTGGTGTCGACCGCGAAGCCGGAGCCCGGCTCGCTGACATCGTTGGCGACCACGAGATCGCACTTCTTGGTCACCAGCTTCTTCTCGGCGTTCCCGATCACGTCATCGGTCTCGGCCGCGAACCCGACCAGCAGCGGCGTTCGCCGGTTCCCGCGCGCCTTGCCGAGCTCGGCGAGGAGATCGGGGTTCTGCACGAGCGCGATCGAGGTGGTGGGCCCGATCTCGCCGCGCTTGAGCTTCTGCTTCGCTTCCTTCGCGGGCCGGAAATCGGCGACCGCGGCGGTCATCACGACCACGTCCGCATCCTTGACGGCATCGCCGAGCGCCCACTGCAGCTGCGTGGCGTTCTCGACGCTCATCGTGGTGACGCCGACGGGCGGCGGCAGCGCACTCGGTCCGAGCACGAGCGTGACCCGCGCACCGCGGCGCTGCGCGGCCGAGGCGATCGCCACGCCCATCTTGCCCGAGCTGCGGTTCCCGACGAACCGAACCGGATCGATCGCCTCGTACGTCGGTCCGGCGGTGACCACCATGCGGACACCAGCGAGATCCTGGTTCGACAGCACGTGCGCCGCGGCCTCGACGATGTCGGCCGGCTCGGCGAGCCGTCCGGGACCGGTCCAGCGGCACGCGAGAAAGCCGTCCCCGGGACCGACCACGTGGTAGCCCGCGACGTCGATCAGCCGGAGGACGTTCGCCTCCGTGATCGGGTGGCTCCACATGTTCACGTTCATCGAAGGCGCGATCAGCACGGGCGCGCGGGTGGCCAGGGCGATCGCCGACACCGGATCGTCGGCCTGCCCCGCGGCCATGCGCGCGATCGAGTTCGCGGTGGCGGGCGCGATGATCACGAGGTCGGCGCGATCGGCGACCTGGATGTGCCCGATCGTGGCTTCCTCCGTCAGATCGAACAGGTTCGTGAACACCGGGCGCCGGGTCAGCGCCTGGAACGTCATCGCACCGATGAACTTCTGAGCGCGACCGGTCATCGCGACGTCGACGTGCGCGCCTGCCTTGTCGAGCAGGCGCACCAGCTCCGCGGCCTTGTACGCGGCGATCCCGCCGGTGACACCGACGACGACATGCGCGCCCTTGAGAGGGGCCGCCGGATCGCGCGCGGCCCGATTGAGACGAGGTCCTTCGATCATCGCAGCGAGGGTAGCGCGATTCTCAGCTCAGCCGATCCGCGTGGCGATGTACTTGAGGTTCGTGTAGTCGTCGATCCCGTGGCGCGAACCCTCGCGGCCAAGGCCCGAGTGCTTGATCCCGCCGAACGGTGCCTGCGCCGTCGACACCAGCCCTTCGTTCACGCCGACCATCCCGGCCTCGAGTGCCTCGGCCACGCGGTGCTGACGCGCACCATCTCGGGTGAACATGTACGCGACCAGGCCCGCATCGGTGTCGTTCGCCTGCGCGATCGCATCCGCCTCGTCCCCGGCGGTGCGCAGCGCGATCACCGGACCAAAGATCTCCTCGCGCCACAGCGCCATCTCTGGCGTGATCGCGGCGAGGATCACCGGCGCGATCAGCCGGCTGGTTCCCGTGGGGGCCGCGCCGAACACCACGCGGGCGCCGCGTGACACGGCATCCTCGACGAGCCGCTTGATCTTCGCGACCGCAGCATCATCGATCACGGGGCCAACATCCGTGGCCGGATCGCTACCGCGGCCGACCACCAGCTTGGCGACCGCGGCTCCCAGCTTGGCGGTGAACGCCTCCGCGATCGGCGCCTCGAGGATGAACCGATTCGCCGCGACGCAGGTCTGGCCCGAGTTGCGGAACTTCGCCACCAGTGCGCCCGCCACCGCGGCATCGAGATCGGCATCGGCGAACACCAGGAACGGCCCGTTGCCGCCGAGCTCGAGCGACACGCGCTTCAGGTCCGTCGCTGCATTCCGCATGATCAACTGCCCCACCTCGGTCGATCCGGTGAAGCTGATCTTGCGGATCGCCTTGGCCGCGAGCAGCCGGCCGCCGGTGCGCCCGCCGTGCGAGCTCGGCACCACGTTGAACACGCCCGCCGGGATCCCGACGGCCTCGCACAGCTCCGCGAGCGCGAGGGTCCCGAGCGGCGTGGCCTCCGCCGGCTTCGCCACGACGGTGCAGCCCGCCGCGAGGGCCGCACCGAGCTTGCGGGTCAGCATCGCGTAGGGAAAGTTCCATGGCGTGATCACGGCGACGGGACCCACCGCCTCGCGGATCACCGTCAGGCGCTGAGCGGCGTTGCTCGCGGGGATGGTCTCGCCGTAGACGCGCTCGGCCTCCCCGCCGAACCAGGACAGGAAGCTCGCCGCATACCGGACCTCGGCGATCGCCTCCTTGAGCGGTTTGCCGTTCTCCCGCGTGCACAGCTCCGCCAGGCGCCGCTCGTCGACGAGCATCCGCGCCGCCAGCTGACCGAGGAGCTTGCCGCGCTCGCCCGCGGGACGGCGCTTCCACGCCGGGAATGCGCGCGCCGCCGCGGCGACCGCGGCGTCCACCATGGCGTCGTCAGCGTCCGTGACCTGAGCGATCTCGGAGTCATCGAACGGATCCGTGACCGCGAACCGCGCGGTGCTCGCGACCCAGCGCCCATCGATGAAGGCGTCGCGCTTGATCTCGCTCATCCGCCGACTATGCCCCGGCCGATGCCCGCCCACCATCTGCTATAGACGGTAGGCATGAGTGAGAAGAGTCGCGTCGCGCTGATCTTCGGAGCCGCGGCCGTGCTCGCCGGCG